>NZ_JBEXRC010000080.1:0-19108 GCF_040612915.1 Streptomyces sp. NPDC006326
TGCCCCTCGCCCGGCCTCCGGCGGGCCGGGGCTGCGCTGGCGGGGCGGGTCGCCGGGGGGCCCCGAACCGCCTGTGCGGTGCGGGGCCGCCGTCGTACGGACGGAGCGGTTGCGCGTCAGACGCCGAGGCGCTCCAGGATGAGCTCCTTGACGCGGGCCGCGTCGGCCTGGCCACGGGTGGTCCTCATGACCGCACCGACCAGGGCCCCGACGGCGGCGACCTTGCCGCCGCGGATCTTGTCGGCGATGGCGCCGTTGGCCGCGATGGCCTCGTCCACGGCCGCGCCGAGCGCGCCCTCGTCCGAGACGACCTTCAGGCCGCGCTTCTCGACGACCTCGTCCGGGGTGCCCTCGCCGGCGAGAACGCCCTCGATGACCTGGCGGGCCAGCTTGTCGTTCAGGTCGCCGGCCGCGACCAGCGCCGCGACGCGCGCGACCTGGGCCGGGGTGATCGGCAGCTCGTCGACGGAGACGCCCTGCTCGTTGGCGTTGCGGGCGAGCTCGCCCATCCACCACTTGCGTGCGGCGGCCGAGTCGGCGCCCGCCTCGATCGTGGCGACGATGGAGTCCACGGCGCCCGCGTTGAGGATCGACTGCATGTCGTGCTCGGAGACGCCCCACTCCTCGCGGAGGCGGTTGCGGCGCACGCGCGGCATCTCGGGCAGTCCGGCGCGCAGCTCCTCCACCCAGTCACGGGCGGGGGCGACGGGCACCAGGTCGGGCTCCGGGAAGTAGCGGTAGTCCTCGGCGTTGTCCTTGATGCGGCCGGCCGTGGTGGAGCCGTCCTCCTCGTGGAAGTGCCGGGTCTCCTGGACGATGGTGCCGCCGCCGCTGAGGACGGCCGCGTGGCGCTGGATCTCGAAGCGCGCCGCGCGCTCCACGGAGCGCAGCGAGTTGACGTTCTTCGTCTCCGAGCGGGTGCCGAAGGGGGCGTCGGGGCTGGGGCGCAGCGACAGGTTCACGTCGCAGCGCATCTGCCCCTTGTCCATCCGGGCCTCGGAGACGCCGAGCGCCTTGATGACCTCGCGCAGCTCGGCGACGTACGCCTTGGCGACCTCGGGGGCCCGTACGCCCGCGCCCTCGATCGGCTTGGTGACGATCTCGATGAGCGGGATGCCGGCGCGGTTGTAGTCCAGCAGGGAGTGGGACGCGCCGTGGATACGGCCGGTGGCGCCGCCGACGTGCAGCGACTTGCCGGTGTCCTCCTCCATGTGGGCGCGCTCGATCTCCACGCGGAAGACCTCGCCGTCCTCCAGCTGTACGTCGAGGTAGCCGTTGAAGGCGATGGGCTCGTCGTACTGGGAGGTCTGGAAGTTCTTCGGCATGTCCGGATAGAAGTAGTTCTTCCGGGCGAAACGGCACCATTCGGCGATCTCGCAGTTCAGCGCGAGACCGATCTTGACGGCCGACTCGACGCCGATCGCGTTGACGACCGGCAGGGAGCCGGGCAGGCCGAGGCAGGTGGGGCAGGTCTGCGAGTTGGGCTCGGCGCCCAGCTCGGTGGAACAGCCGCAGAACATCTTGGTCTTGGTGCCGAGCTCGACATGGACCTCCAGGCCCATGACGGGGTCGTACGACGCGAGGGCGTCCTCGTACGACAGCAGTTCGGTGACGGTCACAGTGAAACTTCCCTCTCAGCCCAGCAGGACGTCGTCGTCGCCGAGGCGCTTCAGCTCGCGGTACAGGATCGCGAGGCCGGTGACGATGGCGGCGGCGGACACAACGGCGTCGACCAGCTTCAGCGTGTCCTGCTCGGAGCGGGCCTTGCGGGCCTGCTTGATCACGCTGATGGCACCGAAGGCGGTGGTGCCGATCGACAGGTACGTACCGGACTTGGACTTCTTGAAGCCCTTGGCCTTGGTCAGTGCACTCACAGCGACGGAGCCTCCTCAAGCAGCGGGTGACCCCAGCGCGCGGTGAAGGCGGCCTCGACGGCGGCACCGACCTTGTACAGCCGGTCGTCCTTCATCGCCGGGGCGATGATCTGCAGTCCGACCGGCAGGCCGTCCTCCGGCGCCAGGCCGCAGGGCAGCGACATGGCGGCGTTGCCGGCCAGGTTGGTCGGGATGGTGCACAGGTCGGCGAGGTACATCGCCAGCGGGTCGTCGGTGCGCTCGCCGATCGCGAAGGCGGTGGTCGGGGTCGTCGGGGAGACGATCACGTCGACCTGCTCGAAGGACTTCTCGAAGTCCTTGCTGATGAGCGTGCGGACCTTCTGGGCCGAGCCGTAGTACGCGTCGTAGTAGCCGGAGCTGAGCGCGTACGTGCCGAGGATGATGCGGCGCTTGACCTCGTCGCCGAAGCCGGCCTCGCGGGTGAGCGCGGTGACGTCCTCGGCGGACTTGGTGCCGTCGTCGCCGACGCGCAGTCCGTAGCGCATGGCGTCGAAGCGGGCCAGGTTGGAGGAGCACTCGGACGGCGCGATCAGGTAGTACGCGGCCATCGCGAGGTCGAAGGACGGGCAGTCCAGCTCGACGATCTCGGCGCCGAGTTCCTTGAGGAGCTCGACGGACTCGTTGAAGCGCTGGACGACGCCGGCCTGGTAGCCCTCGCCGGCGAACTGCTTGACGACGCCGACGCGCATGCCGGCGACGGAGCCATTGCGGGCCGCCTCGACGACCGGCGGGACCGGGGCGTCGATGGAGGTGGAGTCCAGCGGGTCGTGGCCGGCGATGACCTCGTGGAGGAGGGCCGCGTCCAGGACCGTACGGGCGCACGGGCCGCCCTGGTCGAGGGAGGAGGAGAAGGCCACCATGCCGTAGCGGGAGACACCGCCGTACGTGGGCTTCACGCCGACGGTGCCGGTGACGGCGGCGGGCTGGCGGATGGAGCCGCCGGTGTCCGTGCCGATGGCGAGGGGGGCCTGGAAGGCGGCGAGGGCGGCCGCGGAGCCGCCTCCGGAGCCGCCGGGGATGCGGGTGAGGTCCCACGGGTTGCCGGTGGGGCCGTAGGCGCTGTTCTCGGTGGAGGACCCCATGGCGAACTCGTCCATGTTGGTCTTGCCGAGGATGACGACGTCGGCTTCCTTGAGCTTGCGCGTCAGGGTGGCGTCGTACGGCGGGATCCAGCCTTCGAGGATCTTCGAGCCGACGGTGGTCGGGACCCCGACGGTGGTGAAGATGTCCTTGAGGGCGAGCGGGACGCCGGCCAGCGGGCCCAGCTTCTCGCCGCGCTCGCGCTTGGCGTCGACGGCACGGGCCTGGGCGAGGGCGCCCTCGCGGTCCACGTGGAGGAAGGCGTGGACCTTCTCGTCGGTCGCGTCGATGCGGGCGAGGTGGGCCTCGGTGACCTGGACGGCCGTGAGCTCGCCGGAGGCGATCTTCTCGGCGGTCTCGGCTGCGGTGAGCTTGATGATGTCGGTCATGGCTTCTTAGTCCTCCCCCAGGATCTGCGGCACCTTGAAACGCTGCTGCTCCTGGGCGGGAGCGCCGGAAAGCGCCTGCTCGGGGGTGAGCGACGGTCGGACCTCGTCCGCGCGCATGACGTTCGTCAGGGGCAGCGGGTGGGAGGTCGGCGGGACGTCTTGGTCGGCGACCTCGGATACGCGGGCGACCGCGCCGATGATGTCGTCGAGCTGTCCGGCGAAGTGGTCCAGCTCTTCGGCCTTGAGCTCCAGACGTGCCAGCCGAGCGAGGTGGGCGACCTCCTCGCGCGTGATGCCAGGCATGCAGCGATCCTCTGGGGGTGGTGAGTGTGTAGTTTCGTGCCCAATCCTATGGGGCCGGGCCCCGGACCCGTGAAACCGTTTCCCCCGGCCCCCGGGAAAACCCGCCCGGGACCGCCGCCCCGCCGCCCGCGCGGTGGCCCCGGGGCCGTCAGGGGGCGGATTCCGCCCGGGTGGGGGCGACGGAGAGTTCCGCGGTGATGTCCGCGGGGCGGCGCCAGCCGCGTTCGCCGCGGGCCAGGAGCCAGGCCGTGGCCTCCTGCGGGGGCATCGCGGCAGCCACCAGCCAGCCCTGGACGGCGTCGCAGCCGAGGTCGCGCAGGCGCTCCCACGTCTCGTCGTCCTCCACGCCCTCGGCGACCACGAGCAGGCCCAGGGAGTGGGCGAGGTCGACCGTGCAGCGGACGATCTCCGCGTCCTGGGTGTCCACGGCCAGCCGGGCCACGAACGAGCGGTCGATCTTCAGCTCGCTCACCGGCAGCCGCCGCAGGTGCACGAGGGAGGAGTAGCCCGTGCCGAAGTCGTCCAGGGACATCTTGACGCCGTGGCCCGTCAGGCCGGCCATCGTGTCCGCCGCCCGCTGCGGGTCCTCCAGCAGGACGTGTTCCGTTATCTCCAGCTGGAGACCGCTCGCCGGGACCCCGTGCCGGGCCAGCCGCGCGGCCACCGCCCCGGCGAATCCCGGGGTGTGGACGTCGCGCGGCGAGACGTTGACGGCCACCGGGACCTTCAGGCCCTGGGCACGCCAGCGGGCCACCTGGGCCAGGGCCGTCTCCAGGACGTACTCGGTGAGGTGCGGCATCAGGCCGGAGGTCTCGGCGATCGCGATGAACTCGTCCGGCGAGACGCGGCCCCGCTCCGGGTGGACCCACCGTACGAGGGCTTCGAGGCCGGCCACCTGCCCGTCGAAGCGGACCTTGGGCTGGTAGTGCAGCTCCACCTCGCCGGCGTCCAGGGCTCTGCGCAGGTCGCCGAGGAGACCGAGCCGGTCGGGGGTGTTGCTGTCCCGCTTGGACTCGTACACCTCCACGCCCGTGCGGTCCCGCTTCGCCTGGTACATGGCCACGTCGGCGCGCCGCAGCAGGCCCTCCGCGTCCAGGGCGTGGTCAGGGAAGACGGCGAGGCCGGCGCTGGCCTCCAGGACGAGCGTGAGCCCGTCCAGGTCGAGGGGGGAGCTGAGCTCCGCGACCAGGTGGCGGGCGACCCGCTGGGCGCTGGTGGTGGAGTCGGTGGTGGGCAGCAGGACCGCGAACTCGTCGCCTCCGAGGCGGGCGGCCTCCGCGTCCTCCGGGAGGGCCTGTTGCAGCCGGTCGGCGATCTGCAGCAGCAGCCGGTCCCCGGCCAGGTGGCCCAGGGTGTCGTTGACCGCGCGGAAGCGGTCCAGGTCGATCAGCACGAGAGCCGACCGGGTGCCCAAACGTTCAGCCTCGTCCAGGGCGCTCCACGCGCGCTCCAGCAGCCACTGCCGGTTCGGCAGCCCGGTCAGCGGATCGCGCAGCTGCTCCTCGGCGCGGGCGCGGGCGATCCACAGGGTGGAGTCCAGGGCGATCAGCGGTACGGCGAACAGCGGCAGCAGCACCGGCTGCGTCACGGCGACCACGCAGATCAGCGGGGCGATGCCGAGCAGCGCGACGGCGACTAAGGCATGCCGCAGCAGGGCCGTCCGGTCGAGGCCGGGCCGTCCGCCGCCGCGCGGTGCGACGGCGGCCCACAGCAGGATCCGGGTGACCAGCAGATAGGCGACGGCGACGAGGATGACCTCGGGGGCGGCGTCCAGCCCCCATCCGGTCGGCGTCCACGGCGTCTCGACGGTCGGGACGTGGCCGAACGCGGCGAGGACGAGCGCTCCCGCGCCGATGCCGAGGATGTCGGCGCAGCCGTGGAGGAGCCCCTGCCGCCAGCGGTGCCGGCGGGCGGCCCCGACCAGGGAGACCACCGCGAGGGAGACGAGCGCGGCCGGCAGCCACCCGTAGAGGACGAGCACGCCGAGGGTGAGCGCCGCGCCCGAGCCGGTACCGCCCCACCACCGGTCGCGGCCCAGCGCGACCAGGTGGCCGACGATGACGCCGGTGAGCAGGGCGAGCGCCCAGCCGACCGGGCCGCCGGGGAACAGGGCATGACGGTCGGTCAGCGCCGAGGCGATGCCGGTGACGAGTACCACGACGGCCAGGCCCACGACGAGGAAGGGCAGCACCGTGCGCGGCCGCGCTCCGCCGGGGCCCGCTCCGCCGTCGAGCGGATGGGTGTCCGGTGTCCTGGCGCCCAGGACACCGGGCCGGCCCGCCCGCATGGACGGGATCTCCCCGCCGAAATCAGGTGACGGGTCGGCGCTTTCGATGGGTTTCATGCCCGTCCCTCTCACAGCCGGGGATGCCGATGTCACGCGATGGCCCCGATGTCATGCCATCACGGCTGGAATACCCATCACGCAGCCGCGCACGACAGGCGCACCCCTCAACAGTAGGACGCGAGAGGCTCCCAGGGGCAGCGGTCGGCGGCGGTTGCCCGAATGCGACCCAGCCATCCTCATCAGTACGGTATCCGCCGAACGGGTGAGCCGGGACCAGGACCCCCGGGTCACCCATCCGATGATCCGACAGCTCACCACTGCGCGAACAGCCTTGTACCAGCCGTTTGCCCCCGCTCTCGCGCCCGGCGTGCGCCCGCCCGTCCGGCCGCACGCCACGCATCCATTCGCCCGGGCCGCCTCCCGGTACGAGTTCCTCCAGGGGTATTACTCCGCTCCGGGGGCGCCGTCCACCGGGAGCGCCGCCTCGCGCGCCGCGTCCGGGCCCTGCTCCAGCAGCACCGCGAAGCCCGCGTCGTCGAGGATGGGCAGCTTCAACTGGACGGCCTTGTCGTACTTGGAGCCCGGGTTGTCGCCGACCACCACGAAGGAGGTCTTCTTGGAGACGGAGCCGGTCACCTTGGCACCCCGGCTCTGCAGGGCGTCCTTCGCCCCGTCGCGGGTGTGGCTCTGCAGGGTGCCGGTCACGACGACCGTCAGGCCCTCCAGCGGGCGCGGCCCCGCCTCCTCGGCGGAACCTTCCTCCTCCAAGCGGACCCCCGCGGCCCGCCACTTGCGCAGGATCTCCTGGTGCCAGTCGACGGCGAACCATTCCTTCACGGCCGCCGCGATGATCGGTCCGACGCCCTCGGTCGCGGCCAGCTCCTCCTCGGTGGCCTTCTCGATCCGCTCGATCGAACGGAACTCCCGCGCCAGGGTCTCCGCCGCGACGGGTCCCACGTGCCGGATCGACAGGCCGTTGATGAACCGGGCCAGCGGACGCTCCTTGGCGGCCCGGATGTTCTCCAGCATGGCCAGGGCGTTCTTCTTCGGCTCGCCCTTCTGGTTGGCGAAGACCGTGACGATCTTCTCCTCGCCGGTCTTCGGGTCGCGCTTGGGCAGACCGCTGTCGGCGTCCAGCACGTATGCCTTGATGGGGAGCAGCTGTTCCATCGTGAGGCCGAAGAGGTCGCCCTCGTCGCGCATCGGCGGCTCGGCCGGCTCCAGCGGGTTGGTGAGGGCGGCCGCGGCCACCGCACCGAAGTTCTCGATGTCCAGGCACTGGCGGCCGGCCAGGTAGAAGAGCCGCTCGCGCAACTGGGCGGGACACGTCTGCCCGTTGGGGCAGCGGAGGTCGATGTCGCCTTCCTTCATCGGCCGCAGGGCGGTCCCGCACTCGGGGCACTCCGCCGGCATCACGAACTCCCGCTCGGTGCCGTCGCGCAGGTCCACCACCGGGCCGAGGATCTCCGGAATCACATCGCCGGCCTTGCGCAGCACGACGGTGTCCCCGATCAGCACGCCCTTGGCCTTGACGACCTCCTGGTTGTGCAGGGTCGCGAACTCGACCTCCGACCCCGCCACCGTGACCGGCTCCACCTGGGCGTACGGGGTCACGCGCCCGGTCCGGCCGACACCGACCTTGATGTCGACCAGCTTGGTGTTGACCTCTTCCGGGGCGTACTTCCAGGCGATGGCCCACCGCGGCGCCCGCGCGGTGGAGCCGAGGCGGCCCTGGAGGGGGATCTCGTCGAGCTTGACGACGACGCCGTCGATCTCGTGCTCCACGGAGTGCCGGTTCTCGCCGAAGTACGCGATGAACTCCCTGACCTCCGCGAGCGAGGACACCACCTTGTTGTGCCGGGCCGTCGGCAGGCCCCACTCGCGCAGCAGCCCGTACGCGTGCGAGAGCTTGTCGATCTCGAAGCCCTCGCGCGCGCCGATGCCGTGCACCACCATGTGCAGCGGGCGGGTGGCGGTGACCTTCGGGTCCTTCTGGCGCAGGGACCCGGCGGCCGCGTTGCGCGGGTTGGCGAAGGGCTTGTCGCCCGCCTCGACCAGCCGCGCGTTCAGCGCCTCGAACTTCTCCATGGGGAAGAAGACCTCGCCGCGGATCTCCACCAGCTCCGGGATCCGGTCGCCCTTGAGGCGGTCCGGGATCTCCGCGATGGTGCGGACGTTGGGCGTGATGTCCTCGCCGGTGCGGCCGTCGCCACGGGTGGCGGCGCGGGTCAGCCGGCCCTTCTCGTAGGTGAGGTTGACGGCGAGGCCGTCCACCTTGAGCTCGCACAGGAAGTGGAAATCGGGCGTGTTGACGTCCCGCCCGACCCGGTCGGCCCAGGCCGTCAGCTCCTCGTCGTCGAAGGCGTTGTCGAGGGAGAGCATGCGCTCGCGGTGCTGGACGGAGGCGAAGTCCGTCTGGTACGCCCCGGCCACCTTCTGGGTGGGCGAGTCGGGGGTGCGCAGCTGCGGATACTGCTCCTCCAGCGCCTCCAGCGAGCGCAGCAGCTGGTCGAACTCGGCGTCGCTGACGACCGGCTGGTCGTTCACGTAGTACCGGAAGCGGTGCTCCTCGACCTGCTCGGCGAGCAGCGCGTGCTGCTCACGCACCGCCGCCGGTGCCGCCGCGCCGTCGCCGGCCTGCTTCTGTTCGGCTGCCATGCCGTGTCCTCCCGTGGCCCGTCTCGTCCGTCACTCAGGGTTGTCGGCGAGCGACCTCGCCGCCCTGACGCAGTGCGCCTGCACCGCGCGGGCGTAGACGGGCGAAGCGCCCGCCAGACCGCACGACGGGGTGACCACCACGGACTCGGCGAGAGTCCCCGGGGACAGCCCCAGCCTGCGCCAAAGCTTCCTGACACCCATGACGCTACCGCCCGGGTCCGACAACGGGGTGTCGGTGCCCGGCACCACTCCGGCGTAGAGCTTCGCCCCGCCCTCGACGGCTTCCCCGACGGCGTCGTCCTCGCGCTCGGTGAGCAAGGAGAAATCGAACGACACGCCCGCCGCTCCGGCCCGGCGGAGCAGGCCGAAGGGCACCTCGGGGGCGCAGGAGTGCACGATCACCTCCCCGTCGTGGACGGCGAAGAGATCGCGCAGCGTGCCCTCGACCACCTGTCGGTCCACGGCCCGGTAGGTGCGGTAGCCGCTGGCGGAGCGGACCCGGCCCTGGAGGACGGCCGTGAGCGAGGGCTCGTCGAACTGGAGCACGATCTCGGCGCCCGGGACGCGCCGGCGGACGTCGGCCAGGTGCCCGCGCAGGCCCTCGGCGAGCGAGGCGGCCAGGTCCCGGCAGGCCCCGGCGTCCTGGAGGACGGCCTCGCCGCCGTGCAGTTCCAGGGCGGTGGCCAGGGTCCACGGCCCGACGGCCTGGACCTTGAGCCTGCCCTCGTAGCCCTGCGTGAACTCCTCCAGGGCGTCCAGGTCCTCCCCGAGCCAGGAGCGGGCGCGCCGGGTGTCGCGGCCGGGGCGGTCGCTGATCCGCCAGCCGCTGGGCTCGACGTGCGCGTACAGGTCGACGAGCAGGCCGAGGGAGCGGCCGATCATGTCCGCGCCGGGCCCGCGGGCGGGCAGCTCGGGCAGGTACGGGAACTCCTCGAAGGAACCGGTGACCGTCTTGGCGGCTTCGCGGGCGTCACCGCCGGGCAGGGACCCGACCCCGGTGGCGTGTCCGCTCATCGGCCCGGCCTCACGCTCAGGTCGTTGACCTCGGCGTCGCGGGGCAGGTCGACGGCCATGACGATGGTGGTCGCCACCGACTCCGGGTCGATCCAGGCGGCGGGGTCGTACTCCTTGCCCTCCTGGGAGTGCACCTTGGCCTGCATGGGGCTGGCGGTGCGGCCCGGGTAGACGGAGGTGACCCGGATGCCGTTGGCCTTCTCCTCGGCGCGCAGGGAGTCGGCGAGGGCCTTGAGGCCGTGCTTGGAGGCGGCGTAGGCGCTCCAGTCGGCGTGGGCGGTCAGGCCGGCGCCGGAGTTCACGAAGACGACGGTGGCCTTGGAGGCGCGCAGGGTGGGCAGCAGCAGCCGGGTCACTTCGGCGGGGGCGATCAGGTTGACGTTGAGCTGCTGGTGCCAGGTCTTCGGGCGCAGCTCACCGACGGGGCCGAGGTCCACGATGCCGGCGATGTGCAGGAGGGAGTCGATCCGCTCGGGGACGGCCTGCTTGGAGAAGGCCCACGAGAGCCGGTCGGGGTCCGCGAGGTCTCCGACCAGGGTGCGGGAGCCGGGGTAGCGCTCGACGAGCTGCTTGGCGCGGGCGGCGTCGCGGGCGAGGAGGACGAGCTCGTCGCCGCGGGCGTGCAGGCGGGCCGCCACGGCGGCGCCGATGCCGGAGCCGGCGCCGGTGATCAGGTGAGTAGGCATGGGTTCATGCTCGCAGGTGCCGGTGGGCCCGGTCCCCGGGCCGGGTGGGCTCGGCCTGGCGGCCGGGCGGTACGGCCTGCGGCCGGGGCTTCGAGGCGCCTGGCTACGCCCCCGGGCGCGGCTCGGCCTGGCGGCCGGGGCTTCGAGGCGCCTGGCTCCGCCCGCGGGCGTGGGCTGGGCCTGGCGGCGGGGCTTCGGCGGCTTGCTGATGCCGAGCGGGAGCGTGGGGTGGCGGGGTGGCGCCACTCCGGAAGTTCGTCTCGGCTCGCGGATCTCCCCCAGCTACCGCTGGGAGGTGCCCCCAGGCCGGGTCGCGGCCTGACTCGGCGGTGACTGCTCGTCCTCGACTCACCACCGCAGTGTCCCCACCCCACCGGCCATTCCTTCTTGGCCACGGGCCGGCAACCGGCGATTGAGGCGCGGGGGCGGGCTGGTCCTCGGCGATGTCAGAGGCCCGCGGCTTCGCGGAGGGCTGCGGCCGTCTTCGTGGCGTCGTAGGCCGTCGGGACGCCCTCGACGAGGAGGATGTCGGCCGGGACGTGGCGCGTGCGCAGGGGCAGGATCTCCTGGTAGGCGGGCGAGGCGTACCACGCGCGGGCGCGCTCCATGTCCGGGAAGGCGATGATCACCATGTCCCCGGGGAACGCGCCCTCCAGGACCTCGACCTTCGCTCCGTGGACGAGGAACCGGCCCTCGAAGGGGTCCATCGTCGACTGGATCTCCTCGATGTAGCGGAGGATGTCCTCGTTCATGGTCTCGGGGCGGATGTGTCCGATGGCGTACGCGGTCATGATCGTCTCCCCTGTCAACCAGCCGGGCGGTCCGGCCCGTTGGTCCGATCCTGTCAGGGGGTGGCTCCGGCCGCGATTACCTCCGGGGTCATACCGCCGTGCGGCTGGAAGGTCCGGCGGTAGGCGATCGGCGAGACGCCGAGGGCCGTCCGCATGTGCTGGCGCAGCGAGTTGGCGGAGCCGAAGCCCGCGCGGTGTGCGACCAGGTCCACCGGGAGGTCGCTGGACTCCAGCAACTGGCGGGCGACTTCGAGCCGTTGTGCGGTGAGCCACTGGACCGGGGTCATGCCCACCTCGTCCCGGAAGCGGCGCGTGAAGGTGCGCAGGCTCATCCGCGCGTGGTCGGCCAGCTCGGCCAGGGTGAGGGGCTCGCCGAGCCGCTCCTGCGCCCAGGCGCGGGTGGCGGTGGTGGTGGCGACGGTGGGCGCGGGGACGGGCCGGTCGATGTACTGGGCCTGGCCGCCGTCGCGCCAGGGCGGAACGACGCACATCCGGGCGGCCCGGTTGGTGACGGTGGTGCCGTGGTCCCGGCGGATCAGGTGCAGGCACAGGTCCACCCCGGCGGCGACCCCGGCGGAGGTCAGGACGTCGCCGTCGTCCACGAACAGGACGTCCTCGTCGACCAGGACGCGGGGGTAGGCGCGGCGGAACTCGGGGGCGAGGTTCCAGTGCGTGGTGGCGGGGCGGCCGTCGAGGAGCCCGGCCGCGGCCAGGACGTAGGAGCCGGTGCAGATGGAGACCAGGCGGGTGCCGGGGCGGATCCCGGCGATGGCGGCGGTGACCTCGGGGGGCAGGGGGCCGCCGACGGCCAGCTCGGGCATGGCGTGGGTGGGCGGGACGATCACGGTGTCGGCGGCGGCGAGGGACTCGGGGCCCGCGGCGGGCTGGACGGTGAATCCGGCGTCGCTGAGGACGGGGCCGCCGTCCGCGGTGCAGACGGTGACCTCGTACAGGGGCCGGCCCTCGTCGTCGAGAGCGCTGCCGAAGACCCGGGAGGGAATGCCGAGCTCGAAGGGGGGTACCCCGGGCAGGGCCAGGACCGCGACCCGGTGCGGGCGCGCCGCGGTGCCGAGCGGAGCCGGTGCGGTGTCCGTGATGTCCGTCGTGCGCATCTCGTCCATGGCCAGATCCTGTCACACCCTGGCCATCAGGCCAATACCGCGGCTGCCTCCCCCGGCCGATGCTGGTGTCATCGCCACCGGCCGGAAACACCGGCCGGACTGTTCTGAGGAGTACACATGCGTGCTGTGGTCGTGAGCGAGTGGGGCGGCCCCGAGGTCCTGACCGAGACCGAGATCGAGCGGCCCGAGCCGGGTCTGAACGAGATCCTCGTACGGGTCCACGCGGCCGGCGTGAACCCGGTGGACTGGAAGACCCGGGCCAGCGGCGCCCTCATCGGCTGGGGCGAGGTCCCGATGGTCGGCTGGGACGTCTCGGGCACCGTCGAGGCGGTGGGTCCGGGCGTGACCCTGTACCGCGAGGGCGACGAGGTGTACGGCATGCCGCACTTCCCGCGCCAGGCGGGCGGCTACGCCGAGTACGTGGTCGCCCCGGCCCGGCACTTCGCCCGCAAGCCCGCCTCCCTGGACCACGTGCAGGCGGCGGCCCTGCCGCTGGCGGCGCTGACCGCCTGGCAGGCGCTGGTGGACACCGCCGCGGTCACGGCCGGACAGCGGGTGCTGGTGCACGCGGCGGCCGGCGGCGTCGGCCACCTGGCCGTGCAGATCGCCAAGGCCCGCGGCGCGTACGTCATCGGCACGGCGAGCGCGGCCAAGCACGGGCTGCTGCGCGAGCTCGGCGCCGACGAGGTCCTGGACTACCGCACCGCGGACTTCGAGGACTCCGTCTCCGACGTGGACGTCGTGATCGACGCGGTGGGCGGGGACTACGGACGGCGCTCGCTGAAGGTGCTCAAGCCGGGCGGCCACCTGGTGACCCTGCCGGGCCCGGACGGCATCCCGGCCGACACGCAGGGCGTGCAGGCCTCCTGGGTGCTGGTCGAGCCGGACCTCAAGGGCCTGGAGCAGATCGCGGCCCTCGCCGACCAGGGCCTGCTCAAGCCCCTGGTCGACACGGTGCTGCCGCTCTCGCAGGCCGCCAAGGCGCACGAGATCGGCGAACTCGGCCGCACCACCGGCAAGATCGTCCTGACGGTCGTCTGAGCCGGAGCCGGTTCTAGGCGGCGGCGGTGGCGCGGGTGGTGGTGGCGATCGTGGCGGAGCCGACCACGCGGGTGCCGTCGTACAGCACGATCGCCTGGCCGGGGGCCACACCGCGGACCGGTTCGGTGAAGCGGACCTGCAGCTCGCCGTCCACGAGCTCGGCGAAGACCTCGGTCTCACCGCCGTGGGCGCGCAGCTGCGCGGTGTACGTGCCCGGGGCGGCGGGCGTGGAGCCGCACCAGCGGGGGCGGATCGCGGTGAGCGCGCTGATGTCGAGGGCCTCGGCGGGGCCGACGGTGACGGTGTTGTTCACCGGCGAGATGTCGAGGACGTAGCGCGGCTTGCCGTCGGGGGCGGGGTGGCCGATCCGCAGGCCCTTGCGCTGGCCGATGGTGAAGCCGAAGGCGCCGTCGTGGGTGCCGACCTTCGCGCCGGCCTCGTCGACGATGTCGCCCTCGGCCTTGCCGAGGCGGTTCGCGAGGAAGCCCTGCGTGTCGCCGTCGGCGATGAAGCAGATGTCGTGGCTGTCGGGCTTCTTGGCCACGGCCAGCCCGCGGCGCTCGGCCTCGGCGCGGATCTCGTCCTTGGTGGTGAGGGTGTCGCCGAGCGGGAAGAGGGCGTGGGCGAGCTGCTTCTCGTCGAGCACGCCGAGGACGTACGACTGGTCCTTGGCCATGTCGGAGGCGCGGTGCAGCTCGCGGGAACCGTCCGCGTTCTCGACGACGGTGGCGTAGTGGCCGGTGCAGACGGCGTCGAAGCCGAGGGCGAGGGCCTTGTCGAGCAGTGCCGCGAACTTGATCTTCTCGTTGCAGCGCAGGCAGGGGTTCGGGGTGCGCCCGGCTTCGTACTCGGAGATGAAGTCCTCCACGACGTCCTCGCGGAAGCGCTCGGCGAGGTCCCACACGTAGAAGGGGATGCCGATGACGTCGGCGGCGCGGCGGGCGTCGCGGGAGTCCTCGATGGTGCAGCAGCCGCGGGCTCCGGTCCGGAAGGACTGCGGGTTCGCGGAGAGCGCGAGGTGGACGCCGGTCACGTCGTGCCCGGCTTCGACCGCGCGGGCGGCGGCGACGGCGGAGTCCACGCCGCCGGACATGGCGGCCAGGACGCGAAGGGGGCGGGCGGTGCGCGGCAGGTTCTCAGTCATAGCACCGTCCAGGGTACGGGGGAACCGAGCCGGGTCACAGCGCGTTATCGGGTGCGGGGGGTGGATCACATGGGGAGCAAGAGCAGGACCCGCAGGGCCGTGCTGTTCGGGGGCCTCGGCGTCTTCACGGTGGCGGCGGTCGCGGGGCGGGACGAGATCGGGCGCGCCTGGTGGCTGCTGCCGGGGGTGGACAAGCCGCGCCGGGAGGGCGAGCTGGACCACGCGGGCGCGAGCTGGACGGCGGCCTCGCCGGCGAACTGGCGGCTGGCGGACCGGCCCGACGACTACCGGGTGGACCGGATCGTCGTGCATGTCACACAGGGCAGCTTCGCGTCCTCGGTCGACGCCTTCAGGAACCCGTGGCACCGGGCCTCGGCGCACTACATCGTGCGCCAGGACGGGCACGTGGAGCAGATGGTGCGCGAGCTGGACGTGGCCTTCCACTCGGGGAACCGCTCGATGAACGAGCGCAGCGTCGGCATAGAGCACGAGGGCTACGTGGACCGTCCGCAGGACTTCACGGACGCGATGTACGCGGCCTCGGCCCGGCTGGCCGCCGACGTCTGCCGCCGGTACGGCATACCGGTGGACCGCAAGCACATCCTGGGGCACGCGGAGGTTCCCGGCGCCGACCACACCGATCCGGGGCCGCACTGGGACTGGGACCGGTACCTCGGCCTGGTGCGGTCGCAGATGTCCGCCTGAGGCGGGCGGCACTGCGCGGGACTGCGGGGTGCAGGCGTCCGGCCTAGGCTGATCGGGGACGGGGTTTCGTCGGAGGTGAGGCGATGTCCGGGTTGCGGGGCGTGGCGGTGGGCCTGGCCGTCGGGGCGCTCGGCGGGCTGCTGACGGGATTCGCGGCCCCCCAGGGGAACGGCGTCGAGGACGACAGCGCCCAGGTGATCGTCCAGAAGGCGCGCAAGGCGCTGGACGAGGCGCGGTCCGTACGGATGAAGGCGCAGGTCGAGGACGCGGCGGGGACCACGACCCTGGACCTCCGCTTCGACGTGGACGGCAACTGCACGGGTGCCGTGGGGCTGCCCCGGGGCGGCGGTCACGCGGACATCGTCAAGCGTGGGCAGGACGTGTGGCTGAAACCCGATGCGAAGTTCTTCCAGTCCCAGGTTCCCGGTTCCGGCGGCAAGGACGCGGCCGAGCTGATCAACGGCCGCTGGATCCACGGCAGCACCCGCAACGCACTGCTGCGCGAGTTCAGCGAGGTCTGCGACCTGTCGGGGTTCCAGCGCAAGTACGCCTCGAAGCCGGCCTCCGAAAGCCTGGCCAAGGGCGGGAAGACCACCGTCGGCGGCGCGGAGGCGATCACCGTCACCAGCCGCTCCGAGGACGAGTCGAGCACGTACTACGTCGCCACCGAGGGCAAGCCCCGGCTGCTGCGGGTAGAGGGAGGGGAGGACGGCCGGAAGGGGAAGGCCGACTTCTCCGAATACGACAAGCCGGTGCCCGCCGCCACCCCGCGGCCGGGTGAATCCGTCGACCTCTCCCAGCTCCAGTAGCCGCTCCGGCCCCGGACGGCCGGGGCTCGCGGGGGCTCAGACCAGGCCGGCCGTACGGGCGCGGGCGACGGCCGGGCCGATCGCGGCGGCCACGGCCGCGACGTCCTCCTTGGTGGAGGTGTGTCCAAGGGAGAACCGCAGGGTGCCGCGGGCCAGGTCGGGGTCGGTGCCGGTGGCCAGCAGGACGTGGCTGGGCTGGGCCACGCCCGCGGTGCAGGCGGAGCCGGTGGAGCACTCGATGCCCTGGGCGTCGAGCAGGAGCAGCAGGGAGTCGCCCTCGCAGCCGGGGAAGCTGAAGTGGGCGTTGGCGGGCAGCCGGTCGACGGGGTCCCCGCCGAGGACCGCGTCCGGCACCGCCGCGCGCACGGCGGTGACCAGCTCGTCGCGCAGGGCTCCGATCTCGGCGGCGAACCGCTCGCGCCGCTCGGCGGCGAGGACGGCGGCGACGGCGAAGGCCGCGACGGCGGGCACGTCGAGGGTCCCGGAGCGTACGTGCCGCTCCTGGCCGCCTCCGTGCAGGACGGGAACGGGGCTCTGGTCGCGGCCGAGCAGCAGCGCGCCGATGCCGTACGGGCCGCCGATCTTGTGGCCGCTGACGGTCATGGCGGCGAGCCCGCTGTCGCCGAAGCGGACATCGAGCTGGCCGACGGCCTGGACGGCGTCGGAGTGCAGGGGGATCCCGAACTCGGCGGCCACCGCGGCGAGTTCGCGCACCGGCATGACGGTGCCGATCTCGTTGTTGGCCCACATGACGGTGGCCAGCGCCACATCGTCGGGATTGCGCTCGACGGCTTCGCGCAGGGCCTCGGGGTGCACGCGCCCGTACCGGTCGACCGGCAGGTATTCGACCCGGGCTCCCTCGTGCTCGGCGAGCCAGTGGACCGCGTCGAGCACGGCGTGGTGCTCGACGGGGCTGGCGAGCACCCGGGTCCGGGTGGGGTCGGCGCCGCGGCGGGCCCAGTAGAGGCCCTTGACGGCGAGGTTGTCGGCCTCCGTGCCGCCGGCGGTGAAGACCACCTCGCTCGGCCGGGCCCCGAGTGCCTCGGCGAGGGCCTCGCGGGCCTCCTCGACGGTACGGCGGGCGCGGCGGCCGGCGGCGTGCAGGGAGGAGGCGTTGCCCGTGGCGGCGAACTGCGCGGTCATCGCCGCGGCGGCCTCCGGGAGCATCGGGGTGGTGGCTGCGTGGTCGAGGTAGGCCATGATCCCCCGATTCTACGAGCCCCGGCCCCCGGCCCGTACGCCGGTGCGAGGGCGGCGGCGCACGGTTCGGGGACGGGGGGCGGCCTAGCGCGGGGCGCGGGCCAGTTGGCGGGACTGGGCGACCAGGCGGTCCGCCGAGTCCCAGACCTCGGCGTCCTCCTCCAGGAAGCCGCCGGCCAGGTTGCGCGTGGTGATCGCGATCCGCAGCGGGCCCGGCGCCGGGCGCTGCCGGATGTGCGCGGTGAGTTCCACGGTCGGGCTCCAGCCGATCAGGCCCAGGTCGAAGCAGGTCGGCGGCAGTGCGTCCACCGCCAGGAGCAGCGAGAACGGGTCCGCGTCACGGCCGTCGGCCAGTTCGAACCAGGCCCGCATCTCGCCCTTGCCCGACGGCGCGCCGACCGCCCAGCCCGCGGTGGCCGGGTCCAGCCGCAGCCGGAGCCGGTCCACGATCGCGTTGCTGCCGGGGATCGGGGCCGGGCCGGCCTCCGGGCCGAGGCAGTCCTCGTAAGGCGGCATCTGCGGCGGAACGGCGGTGGTGCGGACGTCGTCCGGGAGGGAGGCGAGGTCGCCGTACGAGGCGAGGACGCGGATGCGCTCGACCTCGGCGCCGTTCTCGTCGTACTGGAAGAGGGAGGCCTGGCCGGTGGAGAGGGTGCGCCCGACGCGGACGACCTCGGTGCGGATGACGGCGGGGCCGGGTACCGAGGAGGTCAGGTAGTGGGCGGAGACGGTGAAGGGGTCCGGGTGCGGCAGGGCCGCCGACAGGGCCCGGCCGACCAGGGCCAGCAGGTAGCCGCCGTTGACGGCGGTGATGATCGTCCATCCGGCGGAGAGCTCCGCGTCGTACACCCCGGGCTCGTCCGCGCGTGCGGTGAGGGTGGTGTCGCGGTCGAACTCGCTGTCGCCGATGGAGGCCTGGGCCGCTGCGTAAGACATGGAACGACCCTACAACGACAAGCTACTAAGCGGTAGCTTTTACTACGGCTCTTCGGCCACTGCGGAGCGGCGGTTCCAGGCCAGCGGGGCCCGCCAGTGGTAGCGCATGGCGAGGAGGCGCAGTACGAAGGTGGTGACGATCGCCAGGGCGGTGGTCACCGCGTTCAGGACCTCGAAGCCGATGAAGACGGCCACCATGGAGGAGCCGACGGTGGCCGGGACGGCGTACATCTCGCGGTCGCGCAGCAGCCGGGGCACCTCGCCCGCGAGGACGTCGCGCAGGACGCCGCCGCCGACGGCCGTGGCCAGGCCGAGCGCGGCGGACGCGGTGAGGCCGAGGCCGAACTCGTAGGCCTTGGTGGTGCCGGTCACGCAGAACAGGCCGAGGCCGGCGGCGTCGAAGACGTTGATGGCGGCGTTGATCCGCTGCACCTCGGGGTGCAGGAAGAAGACGAGCGCGGCGGCGATCAGCGGGGTGACGAAGAAGCTGAGTTCACCGAAGGCGGCGGGCGGGACGGCGCCGATGACGAGGTCGCGGAAGAGGCCGCCGCCGAGGGCGGTGACCAGCGCGAGGACGGCGATGCCGAAGACGTCGAAGTTCTTGCGGACGGCGAGCAGGGCGCCCGCCGTGGCGAAGACGAAGATGCCCGCGAGGTCCAGGGCGTGCTGGATGCCGGGCGGGAAGAGATCGTGGAGCACGGCCCCATTGTGCAGCTCGCCTGGCCGGCGGTTTCACGGAGCCGGGCCGCTGCCGGCCCGCCGGCCCCGCTCACGGACTTCACACGGCCCGCGGCCCGGGAAACGGCCCCGGCCACGCCCCGGCAACCCGCACCGCCGCGGGAGGTGCCGACGGCCGCCGCCGACGCCCCCGGGACGGAGGCCGGGGACGAGGCGCCCACCGGCGTCGGCGAGCCGACCGACCCGCACCTGGCGCGGCAGCCGCCGCGGCACGGCACCCTGCCGGCGCAAGGTGCGCGCGCCGGCGCGGTGGTCGGCCGGCGCGGCTCCCACGGTGCCGCGCCCGCGGCCGGGGGCGACGACACCCCCCG
>NZ_JBEXRC010000081.1:0-17732 GCF_040612915.1 Streptomyces sp. NPDC006326
CGTCGCTTCGCGATGGCCTTCGGCCACCCTTGACTGCCCGGCCCGCCCCGGAAAGACAAAGACTGCCGGGAAGCCCCCGAAGGATGGCCGGGGGGGTACGTGTTCCGGGACGGGCCCGTCGGCGATGGGCGAGCCGTCTCCCGCCGCCAGTTCCCCATCCGGGGCCGATAGGCCCCCTGTTCCGGGCCCAGCCCAGGTCAAGCCGCAGCCGACGCCAATGAGATGACCATCGGGGCCGGTGGGGGCCACCATCGCCTCAGATCGCTACGCGCTCCTCCCGGCTTGGCGTCCGACGACCGTCCGTGGTCCGTTGCGGGGGCCGGGCCGCGAGATCTGCGGGCGGGGTGGGGACACTGCGGTGGTGAGTCGAGGATGAGCGGTCACCGCCGAGTCCGTTCGCGATCCCGCGAGGATCCGCGAGCCGAGACGAACTTCCGGAGTGGCACCACCCCGCCACAGGACGCTCCCGGGCAACGACACCACGCCGTTACGAAGCCCGGCCCCGCCGAGACAGATCCCGAGCAGCGACAGCACCGCCCGCGAAGCCCGCTCCGGGGGTCAGCGGCGCAGCAGCGTCACCACCGCCGCCCCGCCCAACCCGATGTTGTGGGCCAGGCCCACCCCCGCCCCCGGGACCTGGCGGGGCCCCGCCTCGCCCCGCAGCTGCCACACCAGCTCCGCGGCCTGCGCCAGCCCCGTCGCCCCCAGCGGGTGCCCCTTCGAGATCAGCCCGCCGGACGGGTTCACCACCCACCGCCCCCCGTACGTCGTCGCCCCGCTCTCCACCAGCTTCCCGGCGGAGCCCTCCCCGCACATGCCGAGCGCCTCGTACGTCAGCAGCTCGTTGATCGAGAAGCAGTCGTGCAGCTCGATCACGTCCACGTCCTCGATGCCGAGCCCCGACGCCTCGTACACCGCCCGCCCCGCCGCCGCCGTCATCGGCTTGCCGACCACGTCGATGCAGGAGCCGGAGGAGAACGAGGCCTCCGTGTCCGTGGTCATCGCCTGGGCGATGATCTCGACCGCCTTCGCGTGCAGCCCGTGCCGTACGAGGAACCGTTCCGAGATCACCACCGCCGCCGCCGCGCCGTCCGAGGTCGGCGAGCACTGGAGCTTCGTCAGCGGGTCGTGGATCGTCTTCGCGGCGAGGACCTCCTCGACCCCGTACACGTCCTGGAACTGCGCGTACGAATTGTTCGCCGAGTGCCGGTGGTTCTTGGCCCCCACCGCCGCGAGCTGCGCGGCCGTGGTCCCGTACCGCTCCATGTGCTCGCGCGCCGCGTTCCCGAAGATCTGCGCGGTCGGCGGGGACATCTCGAAGCCGTGCCGCGCCGCCATGATCCCGTAGTGCCGGGCCACCGGCGAGGTCGTGAAGTCCCCACCGTCGGCCCCGCCGCCCAGGGCGCCCCGCTTCATCTTCTCGAAGCCGAGTGCCAGTACGCAGTCGCTGATCCCGCCCTCCACGAACTGCCGCGCCATCATCAGCGCCGTCGCGCCCGTCGCGCAGTTGTTGTTCACGTTGTAGACGGGGACCCCGCTCAGCCCCAGCTCGTAGACGGCCCGCTGTCCTGCCGTGGAGGCCTGGAAGCAGTAGCCGACCGGCACCTGCTCCACCAGCTCGTAGCCCACGCCCGCGTCCGCGAGCGCCGCTGTCCCGGCCTCCTTGGCCATGTCCCAGTACTGCCAGTCCCTCGACTCCGGCTTCTCGAACCTCGTCATGCCGACGCCCACGATGTACGACTTCATTGCCCGACAACTCCTAGTCCCTGGGAAGGCCGAGGATCCGCTCGGCGACGACGTTGAGCTGCACCTGCGTGGTGCCCCCGGCGATGGTCAGGCAGCGGGACATGAGCATCCCGTGCACCGCCCGCTCCCCCGCCCCCTCCCGTACCGCGCCCGCCGGGCCCAGCAGTTCGAGGGCGAGCTCGGCGGTGCGCTGCTGGTGCGGGGTCTGGACGAGCTTGCGCACGGAGGCCCCGGCGCCCGGCTCCAGTCCGGACACCTGCTGGAGCGTGGTGCGCAGTCCGATGCAGGCGAGGGCGTGCGCCTCGGCGGCGAGCGCCCCGATGCGGGCCCGGTAGGCGCCGTCGAGCTCCGCGGACCGCGTGATCAGCGCCTCCAGTCCGGTGCTGAAGCTCATCTGGTCGGCCATGTGGACGCGTTCGTTCCCGAGGGTGTTGCGGGCCACCTTCCAGCCGCCGTCGGCGGCGCCGACCAGGGCGTCCGCCGGCAGCACCACGTCGTCGAGGTACACCTCGTTGAAGAGGGCCTCGCCGGTGATCTCCTTCAGCGGCCGGACCTCGATCCCGGGGGTCCGCATGTCGACGACGAAGTACCCGAGCCCCTTGTGCTTGGGGGCGTCGGGGTCGGTGCGGGCGAGCAGGATCCCGAAGTCGGCGGTGTGCGCGGAACTCGTCCAGACCTTCTGCCCGTTGACCCGCCAGGAGCCGTCCTCGCCGTTCCGTTCCGCCCTGGTCCGCAGCGAGGCCAGGTCGGAGCCCGCGCCCGGCTCGGAGAAGAGCTGGCACCAGGTCGTGTCCCCGCGCAGGGCCGGCAGCAGGTGGCGCTCCTTCTGCTCCGCCGTCCCGTAGACGAGCAGCGAGGGCACGACCCAGGTGGCGATGCCGAGGTCGGCGAGCCTGACCCCGGCCGCCGCCAGTTCCTGCTGGACGACGAGCTGCTCCACGGGCCCGGCGCCGAGCCCATAGGGCGCCGGGAGGTGGGGCGCGGCGTAACCGGTGGGCGCGAGGGTCCGCCGGGCGGCGGCCGGGTCGAGTCCGCGGGCCTGGTCCACGGCGGCCCGGGCCCTCGCCCGATACGTCTCGGCCTCCGCGGGCAGTTCCAGCCGCAGCTCCCGCCGGGCCCCGGCCGCCGCCAGCCGTACGGCCCGGGCGCGGTGCGCGTCGCCGGGGCCGAGCAGCTGCCGGGCGACGAGCGCCCGGCGCAGGTAGCGGTGGGCGTCGTGCTCCCAGGTGAAGCCGATCCCGCCGAGCACCTGGATGCAGTCCTTGGCGCACGAGTAGGCGGCGTCGAGCGCGGTGGCGGCGGCGAGGGCGGCCGTCAGCGAGCGCACCGGCGCGGGCTCCTCCACCGCCTGGGCGGAGTCCCAGCCCAGGGCCCGGGCCTGTTCCAGGCGGACCAGCATGTCGGCGCACAGGTGTTTGACGGCCTGGAACTGCCCGATGGGCCGGCCGAACTGCTCGCGCACCTTCGCGTACTCGGTGGCGGTGTGCAGCGCCCAGGCGGCGGTGCCGCAGGCGTCGGCGGCGAAGAGCGTGCAGGCCAGGTCCCGGACCAGGGCCGCGTCGAGGTCGAGGAGCCGGCCGGGGGCGACGGCGGCCCCGCGCGCCCGTACCTCGGCGGTGGGCCGGGTGGGGTCGGCGCTCTCGTGCGTGCGGATCTCCAGCGCGGCGGCGTCCACGGCGAACCAGCGCGTGCCCTGCGCGGCCTCGGCGGCGAGCAGCACGAGGTCGGCCTCGCCGGCGCCGAGCACGGGCGGCGCGGTCCCGTCGAGCAGGTACCCGCCGCCCTCGACGGCGACGGCCGTCAGGTCCCCGGGCCCGAGCGCGACGGCCCCGATGCGGGCGCCCCCGGCGAGCGCGGCGGCCAGGTCCCCGGCCCCGGCCCGGTGGAGCAGGGCGGAGGCGAGCGCGCTGGGCAGGTACGGTCCGGGCAGTCCGGCCCGGGCGGCCTCCTCGACCACGACGGCGAGGTCCAGCAGGCTCCCGCCCTCCAGATGGGGGGCGAGCAGCCCGGCGGCGGCCAGTCCGTCCCAGTACACGGGCCGCACTCCGGTCCTGGGCGGTGTGTCGAGCAGTTTGCGCACGTCCTCGGGGGGCATGGCCCGCGCCACCCAGCCGCGTACGGCCTGGGCCAACTCCTGCTGTTCCTGCGTGATTCCGATGCCCATACGGATCCTGCCGCCTCGTCGCCGGTCCGGTCGGTCGCGGGTCACACTAGAACACGTTCCATTCTGACGGAAGGTCAGGTGCACGCCTCCGCCGGACCGGGCCGGTCCCGGAACCTCCGGGCGCTGGCCGGAAATCGCTCTGGATCCCCTCCCGTGCAAATGATCGAATCTGGGCGCCGCCCCCGCCCCCGACGGAACGGAATTCAGCCGTGAAGTGCCTGACCTATCTGGACGTGAACGAGGAATTCGCCCACCGCATCGAGAAGGAGATCAGGGCCGCCCTCGCCCGGCTCGACTCATTACCCTCGCACGCCCCCGCCACCGCAAAGGCCCCCGGCGCCACGGAAAGCGCCGTCACCAAACTCCTGCACCACCAGACAATGCGGCACCCGCTGGCGGTCCTCCCGATGCTGGTGCACGCCACCGAGACGGGACGCCCCGAACCGGCCCTCCCGCTGTCCGCGGTACACCTGCTGTGGTGGACCTCCGCCTGCTACCTCGACGACCTGGCCGACGGCCACCGCGCCGCCGCCTCCCCCGGCTTCGGCCAGAGCGAGGGCCTGCTCGCCTCCCTGATCAGCGGAACCGTGCTCCCGATCCGCATCGTCCAGTCGCTGCCGGTGCCGGAGGCCGTACGCCTGCGGCTGACCGCCGAGATCGCCACCGGCTGGGCCGTCGGGACCGAGGGCCAGCTGCGCGACCTCACCGGGATCGCCGACCACGCCACCCGCGACACCGTCGTCACCGCCTATCGCGGCAAATCCGGCGGCCCCTACGCGATGGTCACGGCCATGGCCGCGATCCTTTCCGGAGCGGCAGAGGAAAGCGTGGAACAGTGGCGGGAGTTCGGCTTCCTCTTCGGAATTCTGTGGCAGCTCTTCAACGACCAGGAGGACATCCTCACCGGCCGCAACGAGGACCTCGCCAACGGCACCGTGACCTATCTGCTCAGCTGCGCCCTCGAACAGGCGGCCACACCGCGCCGCCGGGAACAGCTCCTCGGGCGCTGCGCCGCGGCACGGCATTCCAGACGGGCCCGGTCGGAGCTGGCTCGTCTCCTGCTCGCGCCCGACGTCCTCCGCCGCTTCGGCGCCGACCTCGGCACCTTCCGCGCCTCCGCCCACCGCCTCCTCGACGAGCTCGGCGGCGACGACACGTACCGCCAGGCCCTGCACCACCTCGTCGACCACGCGGCGCAGTTGCTCCTCCACCCCGACCTGGCGCCCGCCCCCTTGGCGGTCCCCGCTTCGGCGTAGGCCGGCAGCCAGGGGGCGGCCCAAGGGCCGCTCAGCCCGGCCGGGCCGCCGCCAGCGCCGTCCGGGCCAGGTTCTTGGCGTCCTGTTCGCAGGACGCCCCCGGATGCCGCTCGGCCGTGACGGTCACCGTGAGGCTGAGGTTGTGGTCGCGGACGGCGAGGGCGCAGACGGTGGAGGATCCCCCGTCCGCCCAGTAGGCCTCGTCGCCGGCACCGAGGCCGGCCTCCCGCCTCTTGCCGCTCGCCGCGGCGCCGAAACGGCGCTGCTGCTCCTCGGCCGCGTTCTGCAGGCCCCAGCCGCTGAGCAGCAGGTCCCACTGGACCACCTCGGACGGTGGCGCGGACGGGTCCGAGGCGCGCCAGGTGCAGACCGTCCGGGCGTCGTACGCCGTCTTCTCGTGGCGGTCCTCGTCCACGGTCCGCCCCGGCGGCAGCTCCCAGGCCATCTCCCCGCAGCCGCGGAGCACCGAGTACCCGTAGAAGGACGCCGATGCGGACGGGGACGCGGACCCGGACGCCGGCCCCTTGGCGGACGGGGAGCCGCCTCCGCCGTCGGGCCACACCGCAGCGGCGACGCCCGCGAGCCCGGCCACCACCACGGCCGCGGCCGCCCACCCCGCCCGGCGCCACGAAGGCCGGGCCGTCGGCGGCCGCGGGCGCAGCGGCTCCGGCTCCCGGCGCGGCGCGGGTTCCGGCGCGGGCTCCGGCTCGGGGGCTTCGACGCCGAGCAGCCGGTCGATGTCCCTCCGCTGCGCGGTGATCATCGCGTAGACCCCGGGCGGCCAAGGCCGGCCGGCCGGAGCGACCGGACCGAGCAGGTCGAGCAGCTGCGCCGGGGTCGGCCGGGCAACCGGGTCCTTGGCCAGGCACCGTCTGACGAGGGGCCGCAGCCCGGCCGGGACGGCACGCAGGTCGGGTTCGGCGTGCGCCACGTCGTAGAGGGTCTGGAGCGTCGAGGTCCCCGCGAACGGGCTGCGGCCCGTCGCCGCCATGAACAGGACCGAGCCGAGCGAGAACACGTCGCTGGCCCGCGTCAGTTCTCTGCTCTCCGCCTGCTCCGGCGACATGTACGCGGGCGAGCCGACCACCCAGCCGGCCCGGGTGAGCCCGGTGCTGCCCCGGCCCTCCACGGCCCTCGCGATGCCGAAGTCGACGACGCGCACGCCGTCCTCGGCGAGCAGCACGTTGTCCGGCTTGAGGTCCCGGTGGACCAGCCCCTTCCCGTGGATCTCCGCCAGCGCCGAGGCGAGCCCCGCCGCGAGACGGCGCAGCAGCTCCTCGGACAGCACGCCGACCGACTCCACGGCGGCCCCCAGGGACGGCCCGGCCACGAACACCGAGGCCAGCCACGGCGTGCGGGCGTCCGCGTCGGCGTCGATCACGGCCGCGGTGTAGGCGCCGGACACCCGGCGCGAGGCCTCGACCTCGCGCCGGAACCGGGCGCGGAACCCGTCGTCGTGGGCGAGCTGCTCGTGCACCTGCTTGACGGCGACGAGCCGCCCGTCCGGCCCGGCGCCCAGCAGGACGCGGCCCATGCCGCCCTGCCCGAGCACCCCGACCGTACGGAACGGCCCCACCCGCGCCGGATCCGACGGTCCCGGGCGCTCCACCCCTAGACGGTCCTCACGAAGGCGGAGAAGGCTGCGGGACTGACGGTGAAAACGGGCCCGTCGGGGTTCTTGGAGTCCCGGACGGCGACCCGGCAGGGCTGGGCCGCGACCTCGACGCACTGGCCGCCGGTGTCGGAGCTGTGCGAGGCCTTGCGCCAGGCGATGGCGCCGAGCGGGGCGCACTCGACGCAGTCGCCACCGTTGTCGCCGCTGTACGAGGACTTACGCCACGGCGCGTCCGTCAGGTCCTGGATGGTCTCCATAACGTTCCTCCATTACGCGGGCGATCAGAGCTGCTGACCCCTCCACGGAGAGGGCAGCGGCCCGCAAAAGATCGTATCGAAGCGAACCTTCCCTGAAGGCCTGTGGATTGGCCGTCATATGACCTTGGATGAAGTCCTCGGTGTACACAAGGTCATGACCGTCCCCGAACCGCAGAAGATTGAACTGCCCTATGAGTCCGGCGTGGGCCCCCGCAGTGAACGGCAGGATCTGCACCTGCACCCACTCCCGACTCTGCAGATCCAGCAAGTGGGCGAGCTGCTGCCGCATGACCTCCCGGCCGCCGATCTCCTGATGCAGGGCAGCCTCAGTCATGACCACCCACACCAGTGGGGGGTTCTCACGGTCCAGGATCCGCTGCCGGTCCATCCGCGCGGCCAGCTTGGCGTCGAGGTCCCTGCTGCCCCGGGACCCAAGCACCGCCCGCGCATAGCCCTCAGCCTGCAACAGGCCATAGACCAGCTGTGGGTTGAAGGCAGAGATGTACTCCGCGCGCGCCTCCATCTCCGCGTACGCCTGGAACCACGTCGGCAACTGGCTGCGCAGCACCAGCCCCACCAGCCGGGAGAACGTCCCGTCCGTTCCCAGGGCCGCGTCCACCCGCTCCGAGAAGTCCCGGGTCGGGACTCTCCGCGTGGTCTCAATCTGTCCGACCAGCGAGCCCGTACAGAAGACGATCTTCCCGAGCTGCGCCTGTTTCAGCCCGGCGTCCTCCCGCAGGCGGCGCAGTTCCGAGCCGTAGTAGTCCAGTGGGGACGCACTGGGATCGAGTTCGCGGCTGCTGACCATTGGAGCGGTCACCCCCAAGTACGCGCCGTGAGGCGGCGGTTTCGGTGTGTAGCCGAGCGTAACCACACCGGCATGAGCGAGTGACCTGAATCACCCAACTGACCCCGGACCGGGCTCTTACCAGCCGGTAAGGCAGCATGGGCGCACACCGCACGCCCGACGCTCACTCCCCGGAGGCACCATGGCCACCCCCAAGCCGGAGACCCTCGCCGCCTTCGAGGCCGCCAAGGGGTTCATGCCCGTACGCGAGGGGCTCGCGCTGTACGAGGCGGCGGCCGAGGCGGGGCGCCTCGGGCTGCCGCTGCTGGAGGTCGGCACGTACTGCGGGCGCTCCACGCTCCTGCTGGCCGATGCCGCCCGTGAGGCGGGGGTCCCCGCGATCACCGTCGACCACCACCGGGGCAGCGAGGAGCAGCAGCCCGGCTGGGAGTACCACGACCCGTCGGTCGTGGACCCCGAGGTCGGCCTGATGGACACCCTGCCCACCTTCCGCCGCACCCTGCACAAGGCGGGCCTGGAGGAGCACGTCATCGCGATCGTGGGCCGCTCCCCGCAGGTCGCCGCGGCCTGGGGCGGCCCGCTCGGCTTCGTCTTCATCGACGGCGGCCACACCGACGAGCACGCCACCGGCGACTACGAGGGATGGGTCCCGCACCTCGCCCACGGCGGCACGCTCGTCATCCACGACGTGTTCCCCGACCCGGCCGACGGCGGGCAGGCCCCGTACCGCATCTACCTGCGCGCGATGGCCTCCGGCGCCTTCGAGGAGGTCTCCGTGACCGACTCGCTGCGGGTCCTGCGCCGCACCGGCCCGGGACTCTAGCCGCGCCGGCGCGGGCGTATGGGCGGATAAGCACACCACGCCCCCGGATGGCCCACTGTCCGCGCCCGCGCGGGGCACCCGGCATAGCATCGCGGCGTGCGCTACGACGACAGCCCCCCACCGCCCGCGCCCGCCGCCCCGGCCAGCCCGGATCGGCGATGGTTCGCACGCCGCTCCGCGTTCGCCGTCGGGACGGCCGTGCTCGCTCCGACCCTGCTCGCAGGCTGGGTCCTCGTCCAGGTCACCACCGGAGCTGGCGCGGACGACGCGCGGCCGCCGCGGATCGTGATGCCGGCCGCCACCCCCACGGACGGCCCGGGCACCACACCGAGCCCCTCCGCCAAGAACCCGCTCGCCGGCCGGACCGTGGTCATCGACCCCGGCCACAACACCGGCAACTTCCAGCACAGCAAGGAGATCAACCAGCTGGTGGACATCGGCACCATCCGCAAGGAGTGCGACGCCACCGGCACCTCCACCAACTCCGGCTACAAGGAAGCCGAGTTCACCCTCGACGTCTCGCGCAGGCTGCGCACCGTCCTGGAGGCCAAGGGCCTCAAGGTGGTGTTCACGCACGACGGTGAGCGCCCCTGGGGCCCCTGCATCACCGAACGCGCCCGCATCGGCAACGAGGCGAAGGCCGACGCCGTGGTCTCCGTCCACGCGGACGGGGTCTCCGAGGGCAGCCGCGGCTACCACGTGATCCTGCCCGCCAAGGTCAAGGCCGGCGCCGCGGACACCGCGGAGATCGTCGGACCGTCCCGCGTGCTCGGCGAGCGGATCGCCGGGAACTTCGCCCGGACCACCGGGACCTCGCCCGCCAACTACCTCGGCGGCGGTACCGGCTTGGTGGTCCGCGACGACCTCGGCGGACTCAATCTCTCGACCCGGCCCAAGGTGTTCGTCGAATGCGGCAACATGCGTGACTCCAAGGACGCTGCGCTGCTGACGAGTCCGGAGTGGAGGCAGAAGGCGGCCCAGGGAATCGCGGACGGCATCGTAGGCTTCTTGGGCGGGTAGTCCCTCCGGGACGAGCCTGCTGCCCCGATCCTCTCGGCCGCGGGGAACCTCCGTACCATGGTCCCGCCCGCCCCGCTCCTGCACGTGCGACCGCGGCACCACGAGACGACCGAGACCGAGAAGGACACCTAAGACGTGAACATCCGCTCCCTCACTCGAGGCGACGGCGTGGTGATCGGAGCAGCGGCGCTGCTGTTCATCGCCTCGTTCCTCGATTTCTACTCCGCGACCGGCATCGACATGCCGAGCGCGTGGGACACCGACGTCTACACCCTGGCGCTTCCCACGATCTTCCTGCTCGGCTTCATCGCCGCCGGACTGCTGATCGCGGCCCGGTTCAAGCCGGAGGGCCCCAAGCTCGCGGGGCTGCCACTGTCGGCGTGGGGGACGGTGCTCGCGGTGGCGGCCGCCTGGTCGGCGCTGTGGTCGATGATCACCAGCCCGAGCCGTGCCGACCTGGGCGCCGGCTGCATCCTCGCGTTCCTGGCCACCCTCGCGCTGGCCGGGGTGGCCGTCGCGGGCGAGAAGATCCCGGCGCTCGCCGGCCGGCTGGTGCCCGAGCCGAAGCCCGCGGCCTCCCCGTACGGGGCCCAGCCCGGCACCGGCTACGGCTACCCGGGCGGCCAGCAGCCCCAGCCGTACGGCACCACCCCGCAGCCGGCCCCGCCGTACGGCGGCACCCCGGCTCCGGGCCCGCAGGACGCGGCGCCCGGCCCGGCTGCGGACTTCAGCCCGTTCTGGTTCGCGGTCCCGGTGGCCCGCCCCCTCTTCGGCGAGGACGGCTCCCCCACCCCGATCGCCGAACTCGCCCCGGGCACCTGGTACCTGGCCGTCGACCAGCGCGGTCCCTCGACGCTGATCGCCCAGACCCAGGACGGGCGCCGCGGCGTCCTGAACGACACCTCGGGCATCCAGCGCGGCTGAGCCCGCCCGCCCCGAACGGCCCCCGTCTCCCTGCGAGGCGGGGGCCGTTCGCCCTTCCCGGCGCGGGGGCCGGTGCCCTACAGTCACCTGACGGATCGTCAAATGCAGCAGACGGCAGACGGCAGACGGCACCGCGGAGGGGACCGCCCATGCGCCTCGGACTCGCACTCGGCTACTGGGGCCGCGGCCCCCACCCCGGCCACCTCGACCTCGCCATCGAGGCGGAACGCCTCGGCTACGCCTCGGTGTGGACCGCCGAGGCCTGGGGCTCCGACGCGTTCACCCCGCTCACCTGGATCGCCGCCCACACCTCGCGGATCCGCCTGGGCACCGCCATCGCGCAGATGGCCGCCCGCACCCCCACCGCCACCGCCATGCACGCCCTCACCCTCGACCACCTCTCCGGCGGCCGCATGATGCTGGGCCTCGGGCTGTCCGGCCCGCAGGTGGTGGAGGGCTGGTACGGGCGCCCGTTCCCCGCGAGCCCGCTCACCGCCACCCGCGAGTACGTCGACGTCATCCGCCAGGTCCTGCGCCGCGAAGCCCCCGTCACCCTCGACGGCCGCTTCCACAGCCACCCCTACCGCGGCGAGGACGGCACCGGCATCGGCAAACCGCTGAGGCCCATCACCCACCCGCTGCGCGCGGAACTGCCGCTGCTCCTCGGCGCCGAAGGCCCGAAGAACATCGCCCAGACCACCCGCATCGCCGACGGCTGGCTCCCCCTGTACTGGTCACCGGTGCGCACCGACGTCTACCAGGCCGCCCTGACCGGCCTCCCCGAAGGGTTCATGATCGCCCCGATGGCCCGGGCCAAGGTCTGCGACGACGTCGCGGAGGGCCTGCTCCCGGTCAAGGCGATGCTCGGCTTCTACATCGGCGGCATGGGCCACGCCGCCCGCAACTTCCACGCCGACCTGATGGCCCGCATGGGCTACGAGGAGGAGGCCCGCCGCATCCAGGAGCTGTTCCTCGCCGGCCGCAAGGAGGAGGCCGTCCTCGCCGTCCCGGACGCCTTCGCCGACGAGATCTCCCTGGTCGGGCCCCGCGCACGCATCGCCGAACGCCTGGAGCTGTGGCGCAAGGGCCCCGTCACGGACCTGCTCGTCACCGCCCCCGACCCGCACACCCTGCGCGTCCTCGCGGAGCTCAACGCCCAGGACTGACGGATACGCCTAGGGCTCCGGATACGCCCGGGACTCCGGCTCGGGCGGAGCGCCGGAGCCGTCCCGCTCCTCCTGCGGTACCGCCGCCAGCAGCTCCCGCAGGTCCAGCGGCATGACCGCGATCTCCATGCTCGCGCCATCCCCGTACACACAGGTCACGATCCGCGAGCCGGGGTTGATGGACATCCCCTCCCGCACCGACGGCGCCCGCACCCCGGTCGCCCGGCCCTGCGGCAGCGGCACCGGCGCACCCCGCCCCGGAACCCACCGGGCCCCGTCGGGCCCCCCGTACACCCGGCCGGCCCGCCAGCGGCCCTCCCCGGCCGGGCTGCGCACCATGCACGGGATCCCGGCCTCGGGCCGGGCGGCCGCGCGCTGCCTGTTCCGACGGCGCACCAACCACCCGGCCCCGGCCGCCAGGGCGGCGGCCGCACACACGACTCCGATCTCGCTCACGCGACCATTGAACAGGCCGCCCGGGCTATCCGCCCAGCTGGGAGGCGCTGGGCACCTTGTCGGTCACCGTGGCGCCCGCGCTCTTGCCGGCGTCCTTGACGCCGTTGATGACGTTGTCGAAGGAGCTGATGTCCGCATCGCCCGCGTCACCCTTGCGCAGTTTGCTGCCGAGGCCCTTCAGCGATTCGATGCCGGCCGTCAGCGGGGCCACCGCCTTCGACAGCAGCGGATCGCCCTTGGCGTTGTCGGCGGCCGCCTTCAGCCGGTTGTAGGCGAAGGCCCCGGCGAGGCCCGCCTTGATGAGCGCGAAGGTACGGCCCTTCGCGCCCTTCTTGAACTTGCCCGCCCGGTACGGCTTGATGATCCACTGGTACGTCGCCCCGGCCGCGAGGCCCGCGTTGGCGACGAACCGCGTCTTGGCGAACTTCTGCCGCTCGGCGGAGGTGCTCGGCGTGGGCTGGGCGGCCCGCGCCTCGGCCTCCTCGGCCGCCATCTGCAGGGCGGCTGCCGCCTCGGCAGAGGCCACGGACCGGGAGACCTCCTCGCCGCTGCTCTGCCCGCCCGAGCCGCCGCCGCAGCCGGTGGCACCGGCGAGCAGCGCGGTGGACAGGAGCAGCGCCGTGAGGGCGCGACGAACACGTACGGTTCTGGGTATGGACACGGTTTCCTCCGGGGAGTGAGGTGTCCCCCGCAGCCTCACCCCCGGCCCGAAACTGCGCCACTCGGGGGACCCGTTCGGGTTTGCGGCGCACCGGCGCGGCAAGACGCGTGACATGCGCACACACACCCGAGTACACGCCCGAGGAAGCGGTCAGGCCGCCCGGGCCGTCGCCTTGGTCGCGGACGTGCTGGCCTTCGTCATCGCCTTGTGGATCGTGCTGTACCTGCTGGGCGCCAACCGGTCCAACGGCTTCGTCGACTTCGTCCACGACGCCGCGACCTGGCTGGCGACCTGGTCCTACGACCTGTTCACCTTCAGCACCGAATGGGTCCAGGTGGTCGTCGGCTACGGCCTGGCGGCCGTGGTCTACCTGTTCGTCGGACACCTGGTGGCGGGCTGGCTCTACCGCCGCTGACCACCGCGGAACGCGGGCAGGCCGCCGTCCCCGGCGGCCTGCCCGGACATGATCCGGAAGAAGGGCCCTACGCGCCCGGCAGCTACGCCCCCGGCACGCCGCAGCAGTCCGGCTCCAGCCCGGACGGCAGGGACTGCGCCCCGAACACCGCCCCGGTCGCCTCGTCCCCGCCCAGCGCGGCCACGGCCAGCAGCAGCGAACCGGCGGTCCACGTCGTCTGCTCCACCGGCCAGACCGCCTCGTCCTCGAAGACGTAGCCCGTCCAGTACATGCCGTTCTCGGCCCGCAGGTGCGTGATCGACCGCAGCACCTCCAGCGCCCGATCCGACTCCCCCACCGCCCACAGCGCGAGTGCCAGCTCGCAGGACTCGCCGCCCGTCACCCACGGGTTCGGCAGCACGCACCGCACCCCGAGCCCCGGGACCACGAACTCCTCCCAGCGCCCGTCGATCCGCGCCTTCGCCTCCGCGCCGGACAGCGCCCCGCCCAGCACCGGGTAGTACCAGTCCATCGAGTACCGGGACTTGTCCAGGAAGCGCTCCGGGTGCCGCCGTATCGCATGGCCCAGCGCGCCCGCCGCCAGCTCCCAGTCCGGCTGCGGCTCCTCGCGGTGCTCGGCGATCGCCAGCGCGCACCGCAGCGCCTGGTGGATCGACGAGGAACCGGTCAGCAGGGCGTCCGCGACCGCGGTGCCGTCCGCCTCCCGCTTCCAGCCGATCTCGCCACCGGGCTGCTGCAGGGCGAGGACGAACTCGATCGCCGCGTAGACCGTCGGCCACATGCGGTCCAGGAACGGATCGTCACCGGTGGCCAGGTAGTGGTGCCAGACCCCCACCGCGACGTACGCGACGAAGTTGCTCTCCCGGCTCGCGTCCTGCGGCTCGGCGGTGTCCACGCCCTCCGGCTTGTCGGCGTAGGCCGCGTACCAGGACCCGTCCGGGTTCTGGTGCCGGGCCAGCCAGGCGTACGCCCGCTCCGCCGCCTCGTGCTCGCCCGCCGCGTCCAGCGCCATCGCGGCCTCGGTGTGGTCCCACGGGTCCAGGTGGTGGCCGCGGAACCACGGTATGGCCCCGTCGGAGCGCTGCGCCGCGAGGATCCCCGCCACCGTCGCGGCGGCCTCCTCGGCGGTCAGGACGCCGTCCAGGATCAGGCGTTCCGTACGCCCCGGCGAACTCACTGCGCCGCGCCGACGGGCAGGTGCGGCTTGGTCGCGTACGCCACGAAACTCTTGCCGATGACCGGGTTCAGCGCCTGCTCCGCGAGCCGCGTGGCGAGGGGCTTCTTCATGATGTCCCAGACCAGCAGCTTGTGGTACGCGCGGACCGGCAGCGCCTTGTCGTTGTCGACGCCGAAGGCGCACTTGAGCCACCAGTACGGCGAGTGCAGCCCGTGCGCGTGGTGCGTGCCGTACGGGCGCAGCCCCGCGGCCTTCATCTTGCCGAGCAGCTCGTCCGCCTTGTAGATGCGGATGTGGCCGCCCTCGACCTCGTGGTACGCGTCGCTCAGCGCCCAGCAGATCTTCTCCGGGCCGTAGCGCGGCACGGTGATCGCGATGCGGCCGCCCGGCTTGAGGACGCGGACCATCTCCGCGAGCACGCCCTTGTCGTCGTGGATGTGCTCCATCACCTCGGAGATGATCACCACGTCGAAGGACTCGTCGGGGAAGGGCAGGGCCAGCGCGTCGCCCTCCATGGCGGTGGCGGTGGCACCGGCCGGGGCCTCGCCGGCCTCCTTCATCGCGGCGAACCACTTGGCGACCTCGCGGATCTCCTCGCCGTTGCGGTCGACCGCGACGACCTGGGCGCCGCGCCGGTAGCACTCGAAGGCGTGCCGGCCTGCGCCGCAGCCCAGGTCGAGTACGCGGTCGCCTGCGGCGAGCGGGAACCGGGAGAAATCGACGGTCAGCACGGGGTCCTGCCTTCGCAGTCGCGGGGGTGGAGGGGGGAGTACGGGGGGGGGTGGAAGTACGGGGGTGCGGGGGGGTGGTCTCAGCGGTGGGTCACCGCACGCGGCGGCTGCGGGCGGCCGCCTGCTGCGCGATGGCGGCGCGGTAGTGCGCCGCGGTGCCCTCGGCGGCTCTGGCCCAGGTGAAGCGGGCCAGCACCCGCTCCCGCCCGGCGGCGCCCAGACGGGCCCGCAGCAGCGGGTCGCCCAGCATCCGGCCCAGCGCGGCGGCCAGCGCCCCGGCATCACCCGGCGGCACCGCGAGGCAGGTCTCCCCGTCGGGTCCGGAGACCTCGGGGATGGCGCCGCCGGTGGTGGCGACCAGCGGGGTGCCGGTGGCCATGGCCTCGGCGGCGGGCAGCGAGAACCCCTCGTACAGCGAGGGCACGCAGGCGACCTGCGCGCTGCGCACGAGGTCGACGAGCTCGGCGTCGGTGATGCCCTTGACGAAGCGGACCGCGTCCTGGAGCCCGTACGACTCGATCGCCCGGGCGACCGGCCCCTGCTCGGCGCGCTTGCCGACGACGACCAGGTGGGCGTCGGGCTGCTCGGTCCGCAGCTTCGCGAGCGCCTCGACGAGGTGCACGAGCCCCTTCAGCGGGACGTCGGCGCTGGAGGTGGTGACGATCCGCCCCGGCACCTCGGCGACGGACGGGTCCGGCGACCACAGGTCGGTGTCGGCGCCGATGTGCACGACGTGGATCCGCTCGCCCTGCACGCCCAGGTGCTCGGCGATCTCCTGCTTGGAGGAGCCGGAGACCGTCAGCACGGACGGCAGCCGGCGGGCCACCCGCCCCTGCATGCGCGTGAAGGCGTACCAGCGCCGGACCGAGGCCCGCTTCTTGCGGTCCTTCGCGGCGTCGAGGTCGAGGCGGCGGTCGACGGTGATGGGGTGGTGGATGGTGGTGACCAGCGGGGCGCCGAGGTCGGCGAGCAGCCCGTAGCCGAGGGTCTGGTTGTCGTGGACCACGTCGAACTGGCCCGCACGGGCCGCCAGGTGCCGGCGGGCCCGCAGCGAGAAGGTCAGCGGCTCGGGGAACCCGCCGGTCCACATCGTGGCGACCTCAAGGGCGTCGATCCAGTCCCGGTACTCCTCGCGCTTCGGCGTGCGGAACGGGTCGGGCTGGCGGTAGAGGTCCAGACTCGGCAGCTCGGTGAGCGTGGCGCCGGTGTCGAGCACGGGGTACGGCTGCGCGCCGATGACCTCGACGGAGTGCCCGAGCCGGACGAGCTCGCGCGAGAGGTGCCGGACGTACACGCCCTGGCCGCCGCAGAACGGGTTCCCCTTATACGTGAGGAGCGCGATGCGCAGCGGGCGGTCGCCGTCGGTGGCGGCCCCCGCGAAAGGGCTCGTCACCATGGCCTCAGCGGTCACTCTCGGCCCCCTTCTCCCTGCACTTTTCGCCGGAGCGTAACCGCTCGGATAATGTAGAACAAGTTTCAGACTTGATCCGTTGATGACCATTGAATCTACCGGCCGGAAACTACACCGTAAGAGGTGGAGCAGGTGATTCGCGCCACGGCCGCGGCGCCTGCCATGCTGGGCCCGGATCAAGCCCGGAGCGGCCCGGGAAGCAGCACCGCCACGACACGCAACGCATGGAACGGGGCACATGACAGCGGAAGCGAAGGCCGTCACCACGCCGGCGTCCCCTCCCCTGACGGAGCGCCAGGAGGCGCGGCGGCGCCGGATCCTGCACGCCAGCGCCCAGCTCGCCGGGCGTGGCGGTTTCGACGCCGTCCAGATGCGGGAGGTCGCGGAGGCGGCCGGCGTGGCCCTGGGCACCCTGTACCGCTACTTCCCCTCCAAGGTGCACCTGCTCGTCGCCACCATGCAGGACCAGCTCCAGCACATGCACACCACCCTGCGCAAGCGCCCCCCGGCGGCGGAGGACCCGGCGGCCCGGGTCGCGGAAACCCTGATGCGCGCGTTCCGCGCACTGCAGCGCGAACCTCACCTCGCGGACGCGATGGTGCGCGCCCTGACGTTCGCGGACCGCAGCGTGAGCCCCGAGGTGGACACGGTGTCGCGCCTGACCACGGCCATCATCCTCGACGCCATGGGCCTGGACGCCCCGCCCACGGCGGAACAGCTCTCGGCGGTCCGGGTGATCGAGCACACCTGGCACTCGGCACTGATCACCTGGCTCTCGGGCCGCGCGTCCATCGCCCAGGTCAAGATCGACATCGAAACGGTCTGCCGCCTCATCGACCTCACGTCCCCACCCCGAGAAACGGCCTGAACCGGGGGGTGGGGGCGGGGCGGTAGGCGGGGCGGGGGCTTCAGGGGCGGAGCGGGGGCTTCGGGGGCGGGATTCCCGGCGGGGCGGAGCGGTAGGCGGGGCGGTAGGCGGGGCGGTGGGTTCGGGGCGGGATTCCCGAACCCGGCATCGGAGAAGTTCCGGGGGCGTCCCGTCAGTCCACTGTCCTTCCGTGTCGTGCCGGGCCGTCAAGGGCGCTCTCTTCGTTCGCGTCGC
>NZ_JBEXRC010000082.1:0-16511 GCF_040612915.1 Streptomyces sp. NPDC006326
TCCTCGCCGAGATCCAGAGCGGCGAGTTCGCCACCACCTGGATGGCCGAGTACAAGGCCGGCCTGCCCAAGTACAACGAGTACAAGAAGGCCGACTCCGAGCACCTGCTGGAGACCACCGGCAAGAAGCTCCGCAAGCTCATGAGCTGGGTCGACAGCGACGAGAGCTGATCCGTACGGGGGGCCGGGCCGGTACGCCGTCCCGGCCCCCCGCGGGCCGCTTGTCCACCCCGGCCAACCCCGGACGGGTGATCCTTCCGTACAGGCGGAATCCCGGCCCGGCTGCACCACTAGACTGCTGAATACAACGCGTCAGGCCCACAGTGTCGTGCGTCTTCCACGCGGCTACCCCCTCCACCGCCTGCGGCCGTCGGGACGGCCGTCCGCACTGGACTTGTGAGGACCCACGTGAGCTCGAAACCTGTCGTACTCATCGCCGAAGAGCTGTCGCCCGCCACCGTCGAGGCGCTCGGCCCGGACTTCGAGATCCGGCACTGCAACGGCGCCGACCGCGCGGAGCTGCTCCCCGCGATCGTGGACGTCGACGCCATCCTGGTGCGCTCCGCGACCAAGGTCGACGCGGAGGCCATCGCGGCCGCCCGGAAGCTGAAGGTCGTCGCCCGCGCCGGCGTCGGCCTGGACAACGTGGACGTCTCGTCCGCGACCAAGGCCGGCGTGATGGTCGTGAACGCCCCGACCTCCAACATCGTCACCGCCGCCGAGCTCGCCTGCGGTCTCCTCGTCGCCTCCGCCCGCAACATTCCGCAGGCCAACACCGCCCTGAAGAACGGCGAGTGGAAGCGGAACAAGTACACGGGCGTCGAGCTCAGCGAGAAGACCCTCGGTGTCGTCGGCCTCGGCCGCATCGGCGTCCTGGTCGCGCAGCGCATGTCGGCCTTCGGCATGAAGATCGTCGCGTACGACCCCTACGTACAGCCCGCGCGCGCCGCCCAGATGGGCGTCAAGATGCTGACGCTGGACGAGCTGCTGGAGGTCGCCGACTTCATCACCGTGCACCTGCCCAAGACCCCCGAGACCCTCGGTCTCATCGGGGACGAGGCCCTGCACAAGGTGAAGCCGTCCGTCCGCATCGTCAACGCCGCCCGCGGCGGGATCGTGGACGAGGCCGCGCTCTACTCGGCGATCAAGGAGGGCAGGGTCGCCGGCGCCGGTCTCGACGTCTACGCGAAGGAGCCCTGCACCGACTCCCCGCTCTTCGAGCTCGACCAGGTCGTCTGCACCCCGCACCTCGGCGCGTCCACGGACGAGGCCCAGGAGAAGGCCGGCATCGCCGTCGCCAAGTCCGTGCGCCTCGCGCTCGCCGGCGAGCTGGTGCCGGACGCGGTCAACGTCCAGGGCGGCGTCATCGCCGAGGACGTCCGGCCCGGCCTGCCGCTCGCCGAGAAGCTCGGCCGCATCTTCACCGCCCTCGCGGGCGAGGTCGCGGTCCGCCTCGACGTCGAGGTCTGCGGCGAGATCACCCAGCACGACGTCAAGGTGCTGGAGCTCTCCGCCCTCAAGGGCGTCTTCGAGGACGTCGTCGACGAGACGGTCTCCTACGTCAACGCCCCGCTGTTCGCGCAGGAGCGCGGTGTCGAGGTGCGCCTGACCACCAGCTCGGAGTCCCCGGACCACCGCAACGTGGTGACCGTGCGCGGCACCCTGGCCGACGGGCAGGAGGTCTCGGTCTCCGGCACGCTCGCGGGCCCGAAGCACCTCCAGAAGATCGTCGGCATCGGCGAGTACGACGTGGACCTGGCGCTCGCCGACCAGATGCTGGTGCTGCGCTACACCGACCGCCCGGGCGTGGTCGGCACCGTCGGCCGCATCCTCGGCGAGGCCGGCCTGAACATCGCGGGCATGCAGGTCGCCCGTGCCGAGGAGGGCGGCGAGGCGCTCGGCGTGCTCACCGTCGACGCCGAGGTGCCGGTGAACGTGGTCGCGGAGATCTCCGCGGAGATCGGCGCCGTGTCGGCGCGTACGGTCAGCCTCACCTGACGACCGTGATCGCCTGATCTTAAGGGCGAAAGCTGCGCCAGGATCGCGAGAAGGGCCCGGGGTCAGACCCCGGGCCCTTTTCTCGCTCCCGTACGCCGGTCAGAGCGTGACGGCCGCGCGCTCCTCGGCCTGCTCCGCGGGCCCGGCGGCCGGGGCGGTCAGCCCCCGCATCAGGGCCACGGCCAGCACACCGGCCCCGACCAGCAGGACCGCGCCGCCGCAGGCCGCGTACTGCATGCCGTGCACGAAGGCGTCCCTGGCCAGGTCCAGCACCTGCCCGCCCGCCTCGCCGCCGAGCTGCCGGGCGGTGGCGACCGCGCCGCCCAGGGTCTCCCGTACGGCCGCGGGTTCGGTGCCGGCCAGGTCGCTGCGGTAGACGGCGGTGCCGAGGCTGCCGAGTACCGCCATGCCCAGCGCCCCGCCGAACTCCGAACCGGTCTCCAGCAGGGAGGCGGCGGAGCCGGCCTTCTCGGCCGGGGCGGCCCCGAGGGCCATGTCGGAGACCAGCGACAGGACGATGACCAGGCCCGATGCGAGCACCCCCGCGCCGACGAGCAGCAGCCACAGGGAGTCGGAGCCGACCAGGCTGATCAGGGTGAATCCGGCGGCGCCGATGAGGAAGCCGCCACCGATGACGTAGGCGCGGTCGACGGTGCGGGCGACGGCGCCCGCGAGAGGAGCCGCGGCGCCGATGGCGACCGACGGGGCGAGGCTCCACAGGGCGGCCTCCAGGGTGCCCATGCCGAGCACCGACTGCAGGTACTGGGTGGTGAAGTAGGCCGAGCCCATGATGGCGAAGGCCGCGATGGTGTTCAGCAGAATGCCGGCGCCGAAGCCGCGGCTGCGGAACAGGGCCCGGCTGACCATGGCGTCCTCACGGGTGCGCTGGCGGCGGACGAAGACGAACCCGACGAGCAGGCCCAGCGCGATGCAGCCGCCGCGGCCGGGGGACCACCCCTCGGCGGCGATCTCCTTCAGGCCGTAGACGACGGGAAGCACGCTGCCCATCGACAGCGGCACGCTCAGCAGGTCGAAGCGGCCGGGCGCCGGGTCCTTGAACTCGGGCACCAGCACCGGGACCAGGGTCAGCAGGAGCAGCATCGCGGGCACGTTGACCAGGAAGACCGAGCCCCACCAGAAGTGGTCCAGCATCACACCGCTCATCACGGAGCCGAGTGCGATGCCGCCGGTCATGGCGGCGGACCAGAGGCCGATGGCCCGGCCGCGCTGCCCGGCGTCCTGGAAGAGGTTGCGGACGAGGCCCAGCGTGGACGGCATCAGGGTCGCGCCGCCGATGCCGAGCAGGACGCGGGCCAGGATCAGCAGTTCGGCGCTCGGGGCGTAGGCGGCGAGCGTGGAGGCGAGCCCGAAGGCGGCCGCCCCGATCAGCAGCAGTTTCCGCCGGCCGATCCGGTCACCGAGCGAACCCATCGTGATGAGCAGTCCGGCGAGCGCGAAGGCGTAGCTGTCGAAGATCCAGAGCTGCTGGGTGGAGCTCGGGTCGAGCTCCCGGGTGATGGCCGGGATGGCGAAGTAGAGGACGGAGACGTCCATGGAGACCAGGAGCAGCGGAAGGAGGAGAACGGTGAAGGCGGTCCACTCCCGGCGGCCGGCACGTGCGGCGGAGTTCGTCATGAGCAGGACGGTACAAGGCTTCTATACGTCTGTCTAGTACGAGCGTATAGAACTGCCGTCTGGGACGGCTGTCTTGATACGGTGGGCGGCATGGGACATCGTGAGGATCTGCTCGCAGGCGCCAAGCAGTGCCTGGTCGACAAGGGGTTCGTGCGCACCACGGCGCGCGACATCGTGAAGGCCTCAGGCACCAATCTGGCGTCGATCGGCTACCACTACGGCTCGAAGGACGCCCTGCTCACCCAGGCGTTCATCGAGCTCATCCAGGAATGGGGCGAGGGCTTCCAGGGCGGCCTGGGCGGCCAAGGCGGTTCGCTGGAGCGCTTCCGCGCCGTCTGGGACGGGGTCCTGTCGCAGCAGGAGAAGGCCGGACCGATCTGGTCGGCCAGCCTGGAAGTGGCGCTGAGCGGGGACCGGTTGCCCGATCTGCGCAGCATGCTCGCGGCCTCCCAGGTGGAGGGACGCAAGGGCATGATCGCGATGTTCACCGGGCGGCCCGAGGAGGAGCTGACGGAACGGGACGTCCGGACGCTGGGCACCTTTTACCAGGCGCTGCTCAACGGCCTGATGATCCAGTGGCTCTTCGACCCGGAATCGGCCGCCACGCCGGAGGAGTTCACGGAGGGCATGCGGCAGGCCGCGCAGGCGCTGACGCGGCCTCAGGGGGAACCGGACGCGGCCGCGGAGTAGGCGGCAGGCGGCGAGAGGGCCGGTATCCGGGAAGGACCGGATCCCGGGCGGTCTCGGGGTCCCTCAGGCCATACGGGCGGACTTGAGCGCCATGTGGAGCAGCAGGCGGTCCTCGCCCTCGTCCAGATCGAGGCCGGTCAGCTGCTCCACCCGGTTCAGGCGGTAGTACAGGGTCTGGCGGTGGACGCCCAGGGCCGCCGCCGCCCGGCCCGCCTGGCCCGCGCAGTCCAGGAAGACCTCGGCGGTACGGGCCAGTTCCCGGTGCGCGGGGGCCAGCAGGGCCCGCGCCGCCGGGTCGTCCACCGGCTCGCCGGCCGCGAGCACCGCCAGCATCCGGTACGGGCCGATCTCCGCCCACCGCGCCACCGGGCCGAAGCGGGGCTGCGCCGCGCCGGCCCGCGCTGCCGCCGAGGCCTGGCCCCAGGCGTCGGCGAGCTCCGCCAATCCCCTGCGGGGCTCGGCGATGCCGGCGGTCCGCGCGCTGTGCGCGGCGCCCGCCGGGGCCCCCGCCGGGGCGGACGGCCCGAGCAGCCGGGTCGCCGCGGTCACGGCCGGGGCCAGGACGTCCGCCGAGCGCAGCCGGACCAGCACGGCGAGCGCCTGCCCGGCCTCCGGTCCGCCCGCCGGCCCCGTGGCCGAGGGACCGGACCCGCCGACGCCGCCCGCCGTCGGCCCCGCCCCGGACCCGGCACCCGGCCCCGCCCCGGAGCCCGGCCGCGCGACGGCCCCGGACCCGGCAACGGTTCCGGACCCGGCGACGGCCCCGGCCCGCGCGCCCTGGCCGCCGGCCGGCACGGCCTCGTGTACGCGCCCCTGCCACGGGACCAGCGACACCGCGGCCGCGCCCGGGACCGACGCCGGAGCCTCCCCGGACCACGGCGCCACGCACACCACCGCGTGCAGCCCCTCCGCCCCCGGGCCCAGCGCCAGCCGGAGCGCGGCCACCGCCATGTCGTGCTGCCATCCGCGCCCGGCGGTGAGCACGGCCCGGAACTCCCGGGACAGGTCCGCCCCCGCCTTCGCCTCCTCGGCGAGCAGGATCCCGATCCGCTCGGCCACCTCCATCGCCGCGGCCAGGGCCTCCGGCCCGGGACCCGGCTCCCGGTCGAGCAGCCACACGTACCCCTGGACGATCCCGCGGTACCGCACGGGCAGGCAGATCCGCCCCCGGAAGACGCCCGCGTCCGGCGCCGCGGGGATCCGCACCGGCCCGGTGGCCCGGGCGATGCCGAAGCCCTCGAACCAGGCCCGCACGGCCGCCGTCGACTGGCGGGTCAGGATGGAGCGGGTCCGTACCGGGTCCATGGCCAGATCGTCGTCGCTGTCGTGCGCGCCGAAGGCGATGAGGCGGAAGTCCCGGTTCTCCAGCGTCGCCGGGGCGCCGAGCAGCGCCGAGATCTCGTCCACCAGGTCCTGGTAATCGCCCTTCACCCGGCCATTCTCCCACCCCGCCGCCCCGTCTTCAGACATATGTATGAGGCCGTCGGCACGGATGCGTGACAGCTGTCGATGGCAGAGGATCGTCTCGATCCTTAGGTTTCACGGTGGTTTTACATGCGTTTTCCTTACGGCCCCCGCCCACCCCCGCGGGAACCGGATGCCTGCTTCTGCCACCTGTTGGAGGTGCCCCGTGCTGGGTCCCGCGATCCTTGCCGCTTCTCGCAGCGAGAAGATGCGCCGTATCGTCTCCGCCGCCCCGGTGACCAAGCCCGTGGTGAACCGTTTCATCCCCGGTGAGACGGTCGACGAGGTCATCCCGATCGTCCGGGACCTCACGCAGAAGGGCCTGGAGGTCACCCTCGACGTGGTGGGTGAGGACATCACCACGGTGGAGCAGTCCCACGCCGCGCGTGACGCCTACCTTGAGCTCATCGAGCGCCTCGCCGCCCTGGGCCTGGGCGAGAAGGCCGAGATGTCGGTCAAGCTGTCGATGTTCGGCCAGGCGCTGGACGGCGGCCACGAGCTCGCGCTCGCCAACGTCCGCCCGGTCGTCGAGGCCGCCGCCGCGATCGGCACCACCGTCACGCTGGACGCCGAGGACCACACCACCCTCGACTCGATGTTCGCGATCCACGAGGAACTGCGCCGGGACTTCCCGCAGACCGGCTGTGTGATCCAGGCCTACCTCTTCCGCACGGAGGCCGACGCCCGCCGCCTGGCCGCCGCCGGCAGCCGCGTCCGGATCGTGAAGGGCGCGTACAAGGAGCCCGCCGAGGTCGCCTACCAGGACAAGACCGAGATCGACAAGGCGTACGTCCGCATCCTGAAGATCCTGATGGACGGCGAGGGCTACCCGATGATCGGGTCCCACGATCCGCGGCTGATCGCCATCGGACAGGAGCTCGCCCGCAAGGCCGGGCGCAAACTGGACGAGTACGAGTTCCAGATGCTGTACGGCATCCGCAGCGAGGAGCACCTGCGGCTGGCCGCCGAGGGACACCGCATGCGCGTCTACACCGCGTACGGGACGGACTGGTACGGCTACTTCATGCGGCGCCTCGCGGAGAAGCCGGCCAACCTGCTCTTCTTCCTCCGCTCGATGATCACCAAGAACTAGGTCCCAAGAACAAGGTCAAGGAGTTGCCAGACCCATGGATGCTGTGACCCAGGTCCCCGCCCCGGTCAACGAGCCGGTCCACTCGTACGCCCCCGGCAGCGCCGAGCGCGTGCGGCTCGAAGAGCAGCTCAAGCAGCTGTCCGAGAACCCGATCGACTTGCCGATGACCATCAACGGCGTCAAGCGGATGGGCGGCGGTGAGCGCTTCGACGTGGTCCAGCCGCACGACCACAAGTCCGTGCTCGGCACCTTCGCCAACGCCACCGAGGCCGACGCGCAGGACGCCATCGACGCCGCCCTCGCCGCCGCCCCGGCCTGGCGCTCGATGTCCTTCGACGACCGCGCCGCGATCATCCTGCGCGCCGCCGAGCTGCTGTCCGGCCCGTGGCGCGAGAAGATGGCCGCCTCGACGATGCTGGGCCAGTCGAAGACCGCGCAGCAGGCCGAGATCGACACCCCGTGCGAGCTCGTCGACTTCTGGCGCTTCAACGTGCACTTCGCCCGCCAGATCCTGGCCGAGCAGCCGGTCGCGAACTCCGCCGGCGTGTGGAACCGCAGCGACCACCGCCCGCTGGAGGGCTTCGTCTACGCGATCACGCCGTTCAACTTCACGGCCATCGCCGGCAACCTGCCGACCGCCCCTGCCCTCATGGGCAACGTGGTCGTCTGGAAGCCGTCCCCGACGCAGACCCACTCCGCGGTCCTCCTGATGGAGCTGCTGGAGGAGGCCGGCCTGCCCAAGGGCGTCATCAACCTGGTGACGGGCGACGGCATCGCCGTCTCCGAGGTGGCCCTGAACCACCCCGAGCTGGCGGGCATCCACTTCACCGGCTCGACCAAGACCTTCCAGTACCTGTGGAAGACGGTCGGCAACAACATCGAGAAGTACAAGTCCTACCCGCGCCTGGTCGGCGAGACCGGCGGCAAGGACTTCGTCGTCGCGCACCCGTCCGCGGACCGCGCCGTCCTGAAGACCGCCCTGACCCGCGGCTCCTTCGAGTTCCAGGGCCAGAAGTGCTCGGCGTCCTCCCGCGCCTACGTCCCGGCCTCGATCTGGAACGACGGCTTCAAGGAGGCCTTCGCCGCCGAGGTCGACGGCATCACCATGGGTGACGTCCGCGACCTGTCGAACTTCATCGGCGCCGTGATCGACGAGCGCTCGTTCGCGAAGAACAAGGCCGCGATCGACCGTGCCAAGGCCGACCCGACCTGCACGATCATCGCGGGCGGCACGTACGACGACTCGGAGGGCTACTTCGTCCGCCCGACCGTCATCGCGTGCACCGACCCGGAGAACGAGGTCTTCACGACCGAGTACTTCGGCCCGATCCTCGCGGTGTACGTCTACGAGGACGAGAAGTTCGACGAGATGCTCGCGCAGATGGAGGCGGTCTCGGCCTACGCGCTGACCGGCTCGATCATCGCCGCCGACCGCTACGCGGCCGCGGACGCGATGGAGAAGCTCCGCTTCGCGGCGGGCAACTTCTACATCAACGACAAGTCGACCGGCGCCGTGGTCGGCCAGCAGCCCTTCGGCGGCGGCCGCGCCTCGGGCACCAACGACAAGGCGGGCGCGGCGACGAACCTGCAGCGCTGGACCTCGACCCGCTCCATCAAGGAGACCCTGGTCGCGCCGACGGACTACACCTACCCCCACATGGGCTGACCCCCCACCCCCTGAGCCCCGCCCCCGTCCCGGTACCCCCAAGTCCGGAACGGGGGCGGTTCCAGTTCCCGCCCCCGGGCGGTGAGGGAGCGCAGCGCCCGCGGGGAACCGTGCCGGGCCGGCGGACCGTCATGATCCACGGTCCGTTGAGTGCCGGGAGGGGCGGTGGGTATGGCGAGCGAGGGTCGGTTCCTGGAGTGGGACGGCTGTTTCAACGTGCGCGATCTGGGGGGCCTGGGGCGGGTCGCCCGGGGGGCCCTGGTCCGTGCGGACCGGCTCGACGCGCTCAGCGCACGCGGCTGGGCCGCCCTGGCCGGGTATGGCATACGTACCGTGGTGGACCTGCGCAACGATGACGAGACCGGCGGGGACCGCTCGCCCCGCCCGGCCGGCGTCCGTACGGTCCGGATCCCGCTCGACGGGACCGAACACCGGGACTTCTGGGACCACTGGTGGGATACGCCGGGTTTCGGGACGCCCGCGTACTTCCGGCCCTTCCTGGAACGCTTCCCGGACCGGGTGGCAGCCGTCCTGCGCGCGGTCGCCGAGGCGCCGCCCGGGGGAGTGGCCTTCCACTGCGGCCTCGGCCGGGACCGCACCGGGATCATCGCCCTGGTCCTGCTGCGGCTGGCGGGGGCCACCCCCGAAGAGATCGCCGCGGACCACGGGCTGAGCGAAGCCCGGGTGCGCGCCATGTACGCCGCTCAGGGGCGGCGGTACGACGCCGGCGTGATCGAGGAGTACGTGACCGGCCTCGGCACCACCGTCCACGGCCTGGCCCTCGACGCGGCCCGGTGGCTGGACGCCGGGGCGTACCTGGCGGATGCCGGGCTCGGCCCCGCGACGGTGGAACGGCTGGGCGAGCGGCTGCGCGGGCGATAGGCGGGTGACGGGCGCGGCCCGGCGGCGTTCGAGCCGTCAGGCCCGGGGGTGTGGTCAGCCCGAGGTGCTGGGGGTGCCCGTTTCGATGTGGCCCGTGTAGCGGCGGGACCAGGTGCCGTCGTTGTCCGCCAGGATCGTGAAGTCGTACCAGCCGTTGCTGTAGGCCACCGCGTTGAAGTAGTCCTCCCGGGAGGAGCCGGCGGGGACTCTGTAGGTCCACGGGCCGTCCGCGCGGTAGGCGTTCGCGCGGATCGTGAAGGTGACCGCGGCCGAGGACCTGTTGTTCATCGTGAAGTAGACCGCGGCCTTGCCCGTGCCCGGTTCGACCGCGAAGCGGGCCGCCACCTCGATGTCCTTGCCCGCCTTCGACGCGTCGCCGATGAACCGCCGCAGGAAGCGGTTCGGCCCGTACATCGAGATGTCGTACTTGCCCGAGCCGCTGCCGAGCCCGATGCTGAAGTAGTCCGTCGAGGTGGCCCCCGGGTCGACCGTGTACTGCCAGGCCGTCGTGTCCCGGTACTGGTGCGGGTGGATCGAGAAGTGCGCCGCCCGCTTCGCCTGCGCACCCTGGTTGGTCATCGAGAACCAGGCCAGGATCTTGCCGGCCGCCCCGAACTCGAAGCGGTCCAGATTGCCGTTCACCTGGTACGGAAGGGCCCGCGCGGGCCGGGTCCCCGGCTCCTGCACCGGCAGCGCGTTGTCCTGCGGCGCCGGGTTGGGCAGCGGGCCGCAGGTCGACTGGCCGATCACCTTGGCGGTGGACGGCAGCCCGGAGGGGACCCCGTACACCGGGTGCGCGAAGTCGAAGACGCCCGTCAGGTCGCCCACCACCTTGCGGCGCCAGGCGCTGATGTTCGGGCAGAGCGCGGGCGTGCCCAGCGCCGTCGTCCACGTCTCCATGAAGCGGAGCACCGAGGTGTGGTCGAAGACCTCCGAGCTGACCCAGCCGCCCCGCGTCCAGGGGGACATGACCAGCATCGGCACCCGGAAGCCGAGCCCGATCGGCACGCCGTCGATGTACTCGCCCGGGGTGCCCGGCGGGGCTACCGGCGGCGCGACGTGGTCGAAGAAGCCGTCGTTCTCGTCGTAGTTGAGGAAGAGGACGGTGGAGTCGAAGACCTCCGGGTTCGCGGAGAGCGCCCGGTAGACCAGGTCCACGAAGTGCGCGCCGTCGCCGGGCGGGGCGTACGGGTGCTCCGAGAACGCCTCGTTCGCCACGACCCAGGAGACCTGCGGCAGCGTGCCCGCGACGACGTCCGCGCGGATCGCGGCCGCGATGTCGTCGGGTGTGGAGCCCGTGACCTTGGGGACGGAGGCCATGCCGCGGTCCCACAGCGGATTGCCGGGCCCCGCGTCCGTGAACTTCTTGAAGTAGGCCAGACCGTTGTCCCCGTAGTTGTCCTGGGCGTTCTGGTAGACCTTCCAGCTCAGGCCGGCCCGCTGGAGGGCCTCCGCGTACGTCTCCCAGGTCAGCCCGGACTCGTCGCCGCCGTCCTTGCTGCCCGCGTCGACCTTGCCGCTCCACAGGAAGGTGCGGTTGGGGCCGGTCGCGCTCAGCGCCGAGCAGAAGTACGCGTCGCAGATGGTGTAGTTGTCGGCGAGCCCGTAGTGGAAGGGGATGTCGCCGCGGTCCAGGTAGCCGAGCGTACGGGTGTTGCCGACGCCGGTGACCCAGTTGTCCATCCGGCCCTTGTTCCAGGCGGCGTGCTGCGAGGTCCAGCTGTGCGGCAGGTCCCCGTTGCACTGCGCCAGGGTCTCGCCGTCCACCCCGCCCGCGGGCGGGGTCGCGGAGAGCTTCCACGGGTAGTGGCGGCCGCCCCAGTCGGGCTGGTTGAAGGTGCCCCAGCCGCCCGGGATGTTGCCTGCGGCGCGGTCGCCGAACCCGCGAACACCCTTCAGCCTGCCGAAGTAGTGGTCGAAGCTGCGGTTCTCCTGCATCAGGATCACCACGTGCTCCACATCGGTGATCGTGCCGGTCGCGGCGGCCGCGGCCGCCGAAGCCGGTGCGATCGCGGGCAGTGCCGCCCCGGCCACCAGCCCGGCGCCGATTCCCACGAAACCTCTGCGGCTGATCGGTGTCACTGGCCCCTCGCCTCCAACTCACTTGCCCCGACGGCACATTGACGCACAGGGTGACGGGCTCCGGGCCAAAGGTCTACATCCGTGCGGTAAGGAGTCGGTGAACATCGCGGTGGCTGGAATCAGTCCCCTACGCGGACCAGCATCTTGCCGAGGTTGTCCCCTCGGAGCATGCCCAGAAATGCTTCCACGGTGTGATCGAATCCCTGTACAACGGTGGTGTCGGTGCCGATGCGGCCACTGCGCAGGTGGGGCACGAGGAAGTCCTCCAGCTCGTCCTGGAGATTGGTGTGATTGCGAACCAATACCCCTTCCATGCGCAGGGACTTGTGCACGACCTCGAAGAGGTTGCGCGGGGCGGCCGGGGAGCGGTCCCCGTTGTATATCGAGATCGCGCCGACCCAGGCGATGCGCCCGTACTCGCGCAGGCCGTCGATCGCGCCCTCCAGGTGGTCCCCGCCGACGTTGTCCACGTACACGTCGATGCCCTCGGGCGCGGCCTTCGCCAGCTGCTCGCCGACCGGGCCGTCGTGGTAGTCGAAGGCCGCGTCGAAGCCGAGGACCTCGGTGAGGTGGCGGACCTTCGCCGCCGAGCCCGCGCTGCCGATGATCCGTCGCGCCCCCAGCAGCCGCGCGATGTGGCCGGTCGCGGTGCCGACCCCGCCCGCCGCGGCGGAGACGAAGAGGTCCTCCCCCTCCCGCAGCCCGGCGGTCCGGGTCAGGGCGGCGTACGCGGTCAGGCCGGTGCCGCCGAGGACGCTCAGGTACGCCTCCAGGGGGACGCCCTCGTGGCCGCGGAGCTTGCGGGTGCCGTCCACGCCCAGGGTGACGAGGGCATGCGTACGCCAGCCCTCGCGGTGGAAGACCAGGTCGCCCGCGCGCAGCCCGGGGTCCCGGGAGGCGAGCACCCGGCCCACCGCCCGGCCCTCCAGCGGGGCGTTCAGCTCGAAGCCGCCTTCGCCGCCGTCCATCAGCCCGCGGTGGTACGGGTCCACCGAGAGCAGCAGGTTCTCCACCAGGGCGGTGCCCGGAGCGGGGGAGGGGATGGGCGCGGAGACGCAGGCGAAGTCGGTGGCGGCGGGGAAGCCGGCGGGGCGGGCGATCTGGTGGACGGCGAAAGCGGTGTTCTCGGTCATGGCGAGGACGTTAGGAAGGAATCACGGGGCCGGGCAGAGGGTTGGGCTCATGGAAGCCGCACACAGGTGAAATCTGCTCATAGAACGAGGTGAGAGTCCCAGTGGCCGAGCTCGCTCCGCATGAACTCCGCGTCCTGGTCGCCGTCTGCGAGACCGGCTCCTTCTCGGGGGCGGCCGTCCGCCTCGGCCTCACCCAGTCGGCGGTCTCGCACTCCGTGCGCGGCAGCGAGGCCAAGGTGGGCGCCGTGCTCTTCGAGCGCGGGCGCAGCGGCGCCTCGCCCACGCCGGCGGGGGAGCGGGCCGTCGCCCTCGCCCGCCGGATCCTGCGGCTCCACGAGGTCCTCGGCGCGGAGGTCCGCGGCGTGGCCGGCGGCTCCGCCGGGGCCGCGGACGGGGTGCTGCGCATCGCCGCGTTCCGCAGCGCGGCCCTGCACCTGCTGCCCCCGGCACTGGAACGGCTGACCGCCCGGCACCCCGGCATCCGCCCCGAGGTCCGGGTGGTGCGTGAACTCGGCGCCGGCACCGCCGGGGAGGTGGCCGCGGGCCGCGCCGACCTCGGCATCGCCACGCTGGGCGCCGACGGGGACGGGGCGCAGGCCGGGGTCACCGGTCTGCTGACGGGGGTGCTCACCGAGGAGGCGTACGCCCTGGTCCACCCGGTCGGCCACCCGGACCCGAAGTCGCTGCCGCTGCTGGACTGGGACGAGAACTGCGGGTCGTACACCCGGGCCTGGTGGCAGGCCCAGGACTGGATCCCCGGGGCCACCGTCAAGGCCGAGGACGACGCCATGGTGCTCACCATGGTGGGACGGGGACTCGGCATGGCGATCCTGCCGGAACTCTCGCTGCGCGAGGCCGGCGACACCGTGCAGATCACCGATCTGGGCCCTGCGAGGCCGGTGAGGCGCGTGGGATACGTCACCACACCGGAATCCGCCGCCACCCTCGCGGTAAGGGCTCTGATCAGGGAACTCCGCTCCGAACAGGGCTGAAACCGGATTCGCGGCCCGGTCCCTCCAGGGCTTCGGCCGTCTCAGATAGTAGGAAGTCCGAGTAATTGCGGAGACATACAGCGGGAGCTGGCCTAGCTTTGTAGGAGCCGAACGTCTCGCTGATCCGGCGAATGGCGGCCGATGGCGCGCGCCCCTGGCAGGCAACCCCTGCCGCGCATCCGCCCCCGCCCCTTCCGGCGCCTTGAAGGAACCCCTCATCCGTGGCCCCGCCACGCCGTGATCTCAAGGAGTCGATCACCATGACCGCACGTACCGCAGCCCGCCGCGTCCGCCACTCCTCCTCCGCCGACGCCGACCGCAAGAACGCCGCCGCCGCCCTCCAGCGCGCCCTGGACCGCCGGGACAACGGCGGATCCACCGGCCACTGACGGCCGCCCGCACCAGCAGGCCCGGGACATATTGCGTCCAGATGGTGGACGCAATATGTCTGAGGGCTGGGACACGGAGTACGGTTCCGTCATGTCGACCAGCATCAATCTCGCAGTGATCCCCGGTGATGGCATCGGCCAGGAAGTCGTGGCTCAGGGCCTCAAGGTCCTTACCGCGGTCCTGCCCCAGGATGTGAAGCTGGAGACCAAGCAGTACGACCTCGGTGCCCAGCGCTGGCACCGCACCGGTGAGACCCTCCCGGACGCGGAGCTGGAGGCCCTGGGGCACCACGACGCGATCCTGCTGGGCGCCATCGGCGACCCGTCGGTCCCGTCGGGCGTGCTGGAGCGGGGCCTGCTGCTCAAGCTCCGCTTCGCCTTCGACCACTTCATCAACCTGCGCCCCTCGAAGCTCTTCCCGAACACGGCCACCCCGCTCGCCGGCCGTCCGGAGATCGACTTCGTCGTGGTCCGCGAGGGCACCGAAGGCCCGTACACCGGCAACGGCGGCAGCCTGCGCACCGGCACTCCCGCCGAGGTGGCCACCGAGGTCAGCATCAACACCGCGTACGGCGTGGAGCGCGTCGTCCGCGACGCGTACGAGCGGGCCAACGCCCGCCCCCGCAAGAAGCTGACGCTGGTCCACAAGAACAACGTCCTCGTGTACGCGGGCCACATGTGGAAGAACATCTTCGACAAGGTGGGCCGGGAGTACCCCGAGGTCACCACCGACTACCTGCACGTCGACGCCGCGACGATCTTCTTCGTCACGCAGCCCGAGCGCTTCGACGTCATCGTCACCGACAACCTCTTCGGTGACATCCTCACCGACCTGGCCGCCGCCGTGACCGGCGGAATCGGCCTGGCCGCCTCCGGGAACATCAACCCGACCGGCGCGTTCCCGTCCATGTTCGAGCCCGTCCACGGCTCGGCCCCGGACATCGCGGGCACCGGCAAGGCCGACCCCACCGCGACGATCCTGTCCGTCGCCCTCATGCTGCGCCACCTGGGTTACGAGGCCCAGGCCGCCCGCATCGAGGACGCGGTCTCCGCCGACCTGGCGGAGCGCGACGGCACCTTCCGCTCCACCGACCAGATCGGCGACGCGCTCGCCGCTCGGGTAGCCGGCTGACCCGGCAGCTCCACCTCAGGAAGCCGCCGGGTCGCGCGACCGACGCCCCCGGCGGCTTTTCCTGTACGGCCCCGGGTGCCACCATCTCCCCTGGGCCGCATACTCCCCGTTTCACCGCAGCGAGGCCTCGCGTGATAATCGAACGCGAGGCCGCGGAATGCGGGGATGCTCGGACGTCCTAGTACGCCGTGAGCGCGGTCCGCCATACACAACCGGTGAAGGACAAGCACTCATGACGACGCCCACGATCGAGCTCAAGCCCTCCTCGAACCCGCTGTCCGACGCGGAGCGCGAGGCGATCCTGGCCAGCCCCGGCTTCGGCCGCCACTTCACCGACCACATGGTGACGATCAAGTGGACCGAGGGCCGCGGCTGGCACGACGCCGAGCTGGTCCCGTACGCGCCGCTGTCGGTCGACCCGGCGAACATGACCCTGCACTACGCGCAGACGATCTTCGAGGGCCTCAAGGCCTACCGCCAGCCCGACGGCACCGTCGCCACCTTCCGCCCGCAGGCCAACGCCGAGCGCTTCCAGGCCTCCGCCCGCCGGATGGCCATGCCGGAGCTGCCGACCGAGCTGTTCATCGAGGCCTGCGACGCGCTCATCAAGCAGGACCGGGCCTGGGTGCCCTCCTCCGGCGAGGCCTCCCTGTACCTGCGCCCGTTCATGTTCGCGTCCGAGGTCGGCCTGGGCGTCCGCCCGGCCAACGAGTTCCTGTTCATGGTCATCGCCTCGCCCGCCGGCGCGTACTTCCCCGGTGGCGTCAAGCCCGTCTCGGTCTGGCTGTCCGAGGAGTACGTCCGCGCCGTCAAGGGCGGTACGGGCGCGGCCAAGACCGGCGGCAACTACGCGGCCTCCCTCGTCGCCCAGGCCGAGGCCGCCTCGCACGGCTGCGACCAGGTGGTCTGGCTCGACGCCGTCGAGCGCCGCTGGATCGAGGAAATGGGCGGCATGAACCTGTACTTCGTGTACGGCGACCGCATCGTCACCCCGGAGCTGACCGGTTCGCTGCTGCCCGGCATCACCCGCGACTCGCTCCTCACCATCGCCCGCGACCTCGGCTACACCGCCGAGGAGGGACGCATCTCCACCGAGGACTGGAAGCGCGACAACGAGAACGGCACCCTGACCGAGGTCTTCGCCTGCGGCACCGCCGCCGTCATCACCCCGGTCGGCTCGGTCAAGTCCGAGCGCGCCCACTGGACCCAGGGCGACGGCGAGCCCGGCGAGGTCACCATGAAGCTGCGCAAGGCGCTGCTGGACCTCCAGACCGGCCACACCGCCGACACCCACGGCTGGATGCACCCGCTCGGCTAGAGCCCCGGCCCCACGAAAAGGCCCGCCGCCCCGGATCC
>NZ_JBEXRC010000083.1:0-14469 GCF_040612915.1 Streptomyces sp. NPDC006326
TTTTGGCACGCTGTTGAGTTCTCAAGGAACGGACGCTTCCTTTGTACTCACCCTCTCGGGCTTTCCTCCGGGCTTCCCTTCGTTCTTGCGTTTCCAACTCTACCAGATCATTTCCGCGCCGTTTCCGGCTTGGATTTGAATTCGGTGGCCGTTGGGGGCCTTTGCCTTTCGGCGCTCCACCACGTTAGCGCTTTTCCCGTGCGGCTCATAATCGGGCCGCCGGATTCGAATTCGGGCACGCCGAAACCGACCCCGTCAGGAGTGCGTCGTAGGTAGTGGGTTGGCCGCTCCGGAGGTCTGCTCATCGGCAGTGCCCCGTTCCAGCGGCTCGGGCTACGTTAGGCGCCTGCCCAGGCCGAGTCAAGTCAAACGCCGCCGCGGCGCATGGGCCCGGTAGGGGCTCACCGTGGGGTCGTTCGTGATCCAGTAGCGGTACGGGTGGGCCGCGCCCGCGCCGCCGACGCCCGTGCGGGGGCCGTTGCTGACGAGGTCGGGGCTGGTGGCGGTACCCGCAAGGAGGGACAGGGGGGAGTCCGAGCCCGTACAGAGGTCGGCGCCGTCCAGGGAGCGGTCCACCGCCAGGGCAGTGGCCAGGCGGGCCGGGCCTTTGGCCAGTTCTCGGTCGCTTCTGGCTGAAAGTCGACGTTTGCGAGCCAGGTCGGCGCCCACGGTGATCTCCCCGGCACGGACCAGCACCCCGCTCGCGTGGTCGGGTGGTCCGCACACCAGGTTGAGGCTGAACCACATGCCGTAGATGAAGTAGACGTACGCATGACCGGGCGGGCCGAACATGGAGGCGTTGCGCAGGGTGCGGCCGCGGTAGGCGTGGGAGCCCGGGTCGGCCTCCCCCTCGTAGGCCTCCACCTCGGTGATGCGCAGTTCGATGGGCCCCTCTTCCGTACGCCGGACCAGGATGCGGCCGAGGAGGTCCGGGGCCACGGTGAGGACCGGCCGGTCGAAGAAGGATCGGGCCAGGGGCGTACGGTCGGGTCGCGCGCTCATCCGGTCGAGCGTACTGGAACGCGTCCTGCTGCAACCGGGGCCTAAGGTTCCGCGTTGATACGGGTAGTCGCTAAGCCTTTCTAGGGGAGTCAGAGCATGGGGTTCAAGAAGCTGTTCGCGGCGCTGGGTGCCGGTGGGGCCTCGGTGGACACGATCATCACCGAGCCGAACGTCGTGCCCGGCGGGATCGTCCAGGGCGAGGTCCGGATCCAGGGCGGGTCGGTCGAGCAGCAGATCGAGGGCCTGTCCGTCGGTCTCCAGGCGCGCGTGGAGGTGGAGGGCGGCGACCAGGAGTACAAGCAGGACATCGTCTTCACCAAGCAGCGTCTCGGCGGCGCCTTCCAGGTGCAGGCCGGCGCCCTGCACGTGGTGCCGTTCGCGCTGGAGATCCCGTGGGAGACGCCGATCACCCACTTCGAGGGCCACCACCTGCACGGGATGAACATCGGCGTCAGCACGGAGCTGGAGATCGCGCGTGCGGTGGACGCCGGCGACCTCGACCCGATCAACGTGCACCCGGTGCCGGCGCAGCAGGCGATCCTGGACGCGTTCCGTCAGCTGGGCTTCAGCTTCCGCAGTGCGGACATGGAGCGGGGCCACATCCGCGGGACGCGGCAGACGCTGCCCTTCTACCAGGAGATCGAGTTCCTTCCGCCCTCGCAGTACCGCGGCCTGAACCAGGTCGAGCTGACCTTCGTCTCGGACGGCCGTGAGATGGATGTCGTCCTGGAGATGGACAAGAAGTCGGGGCTGTTCACCGAGGGCAGCGACACCTACCGCTGCTTCCAGGTGGGGCTCCAGTCGTACCAGGGGACCGACTGGGCGGCTTACCTGAACCAGTGGATCGCGTCCGTCGGTTCGCAGCGCAACTGGTTCTAGGCTCGGCGCGGTACGGGTTCGTTACTGGTTCGCGATCAGGAGGTTCAGCAGTGGCCGAGCAGAACAGGGCACCCCTTCCGCACGATTTCCACCCGGAGGTCGCGGCGTTCTCGGTGGAGAGCGCCGATCTGGAGCCCGGCGCGGACCTGGGTCAGGCCCAGGTCCTGCAGGGCGGGAACCAGTCGCCGCACCTGCGGTGGGAGGGGTTCCCGGAGGGGACGAAGAGCTTCGCGGTGACCTGCTTCGACCCGGACGCGCCGACGGGCAGCGGGTTCTGGCACTGGGTGCTCTTCGACCTGCCGGCCTCCGTCACCGAACTGCCGGCGGGTGCGGGCAGCGGGAAGTTCGAGGGGCTGCCCGCCGGGGCCGTGCACGTGCGCAACGACTACGGCACGCAGGACTTCGGCGGCGCGGCCCCGCCGGCCGGTGAGCGGCACCGGTACGTGTTCACCGTGTACGCGGTGGACAAGGAGAAGCTGGGTGTCGGGGCCGATGCCTCGCCGGCCGCCGTCGGGTTCAACCTGCGTTTCCACACGTTGGGGCGGGCGCAGCTGATCGGCGAGTACGAGGCTCCCGCCGGCTGATCACCGGGTCGGCTGCGGGCCGATCGTTCGCCTGCCGTTCGCCCGGTCCTGGTCTAAAGACGACCAGGACCGGGCATTTTTATTGCGTTGTCCCGCGTGGCGCGCGCGGCCAGAGTGGTTGCGGGCCCTGCCGCCAGGGTGGTCGCGGGCCTGCACACGGGAGGTGGGCGAGATGCGGGACACGCTGGTGCTGAATGCGAGCTTCGAGCCGCTGTCGACGGTGACGCTGAACCGGGCGGTGGTCCTGGTGCTCCAGGACAAGGCCGTCGTCGAGCAGTCCCACCCCGAACTGCGCGTGCGCGCCGCCACCATGGACCTTCCGCTGCCCCGGGTGATCAGGTTGTGCAGGTACGTCCGGGTGCCGTTCCGAAGACATGCTCCCTGGTCGCGGAGGGGGGTGCTGGTCAGGGACCAGCACCGGTGCGCGTACTGCGGGAAGCGCGCGACGACCGTGGACCACGTGCTGCCCCGGGCGCAGGGCGGCGGGGACACCTGGCTGAACACCGTGGCCTCCTGCGCCGAGGACAACCACCGCAAGGCGGCGCGGACCCCGGAGGAGGCCGGAATGCCCTTGCTGCGCAAGCCGTTCGTGCCCTCCCCGGCCGATGCCATGCTGCTGGCCCTCGGGGTCGGTGACCGGGAGGCCCTGCCGGCTTGGCTGGAGCGTACGGCGTAGGGCCGCCCACGCTGGGCGGCGTAGCTCGTCTACGCCGTTCAGCGGAGCAGGAGCTGGACGATCGCCAGGAGTCCGACCACGACGATGACCGCACGGAGCGCGGTCGGCGGCAGGCGGCGGCCGACCTTCGCGCCGATCTGGCCGCCGATGGTCGAGCCGACGGCGATCAGGAGGACGGCCGTCCAGTCGAACTCGGCGACGAACAGGAAGAGGACGGCTGCGACGCCGTTGACCAGGGCGGCGACGACGTTCTTGACGGCGTTGACGCGTTGCAGGTCCTCGCGGAGCAGCAGGCCCATCAGGCCGAGGTAGAGCACGCCCTGCGCGGCGCCGAAGTAGCCCCCGTACGCGCTGGACAGCAGCATGCCGCCGAGCAGGGCGGGCCCGCCGTTGGGGTGTCCGCTCTCCCCTCCGGCGGCTTCCCGGCGGCGGCGCAGGGCGGCGGCGAGGCGCGGTTGGAGGACGACGAGGACGAGGGCCAGTCCGATGAGGACGGGCACGATGGTGTCGAAGGCGTCCGACGGCAGGGTGAGGAGCAGGACGGCGCCCGCGAGCCCGCCGACGAGGGAGACGCTGCCGAGCCGGATGATGCGGCCGCGCTGTCCCCGCAGCTCCTTGCGGTAGCCGAGGGCTCCGCTGAGGGAGCCGGGGACGAGGCCGAGGGTGTTGGACACGTTCGCGGTGACCGGCGGGAGGCCGGTGGCGAGGAGCACCGGGAAGGTGATGAGGGTGCCCGAGCCGACGATGGTGTTGATGGTGCCTGCGCCGATGCCTGCGGCGAAGACGGCGAGTGACTCCCAGAGGGACATCGAGAACAACGTGGACATGGACAGGGCCATCCCCTTTGCAGAGTGAGTCGCCTCCCCGCCATGAAGGTCGAGGGGCCTCACTGATCATGCACGAGGGGATGGCCGTCCCGGTGGAGGGGGTCCATCGACTGCCCCCGGGGGCAGTCGATGGTCAGTCGATGGGGGGCTGCTCGCGGCGCTCCGGCTGCCCGCTGCCGTCTCCCGAGGTTCCCGCCGTCTTCCCGGGGTTCTGCGGGTTGAAGCCCGGAGTCCCGCCCATGGGGCCGAAGTTGCCCATGGCGCCGGAGAGGCCCTTGAGGGCGTCGCCGATCTCACTGGGCACGATCCAGAGCTTGTTCGCGTCGCCTTCGGCGATCTTCGGGAGCATCTGGAGGTACTGGTAGGCGAGGAGCTTCTGGTCGGCGTCGCCGGCGTGGATGGACTCGAAGACCGTACGGATGGCCTGCGCCTCGCCCTCGGCCTTCAGGGCGGCGGCCTTGGCCTCACCCTCGGCGCGCAGGATGGAGGACTGCTTCTCGCCCTCGGCGCGCAGGATCTCCGACTGCCGGATGCCCTCGGCCTGGAGGATCGCGGCGCGCTTGTCGCGGTCGGCGCGCATCTGCTTCTCCATCGAGTCCTGGATGGAGGTCGGCGGCTCGATCGCCTTGAGCTCGACGCGGTTGACGCGGATGCCCCACTTGCCGGTGGCCTCGTCGAGGACTCCGCGCAGGGCCGCGTTGATCTCCTCGCGGGAGGTCAGGGTCCGCTCCAGGTCCATGCCGCCGATGATGTTGCGCAGGGTGGTGACGGTGAGCTGCTCGATGGCCTGGATGTAGCTGGCCACCTCGTACGTCGCGGCGCGGGCGTCGGTCACCTGGTAGTAGATGACGGTGTCGATGTTGACGACCAGGTTGTCCTGGGTGATGACCGGCTGCGGGGGGAACGGGACGACCTGCTCGCGCAGGTCGATGCGGTTGCGGATGGAGTCGATGAACGGGACCACGATGTTGAGGCCCGCGTTGAGGGTGCGCGTGTAGCGGCCGAAGCGTTCGACGATGGCGGCGCTGGCCTGCGGGATCACCTGGATCGTCTTGACCAGTGCGATGAAGACCAGAACCACCAGAATGATCAGGACGATGATGATCGATGACATGCGGTTCCCCGTGCCCTTCCGGCTGTCTGTGCTGCCCCGTTCAGCGGAGTCTCGCAGACCCCGGGGCCGCGGGTCCGCTCCTTGGCTCACATGACGACGGCAGTGGCCCCGTCGATCTCCACCACGTCGACCTGCTGGCCCGGTTCGAAGCTGCTGTCCGCGTCGAGGGTGCGTGCGGACCAGATCTCGCCCGCGAGTTTGATCCGGCCGCCGCTGCCGTCGACGCGTTCGAGGACGAGCGCGGTCCTGCCCCGCAACGCGTCGATGCCGCTGCGGTGTTCGGGGCGTTGGTCGCGGTGGTGGTTGGCGATCGACCGGACGACGGCGATGAGCGCGACCGAGACGATCACGAAGACGAGGACCTGTGCGACCGCTCCGCCGCCGAAGGCCGCGGTGACGGCGGCCGCGACCGCGCCGACGGCGAACATGCCGAACTCCGGCATGGCCGTCAGGACGAGGGGGATGCCGAGCCCGACCGCCCCGATGAGCCACCACACCCATGCGTCGATGTTCACATGGTCATGGTAGGTCGGCCGGGCGTGGTCGGGACAGGGTGCGACGGTGTGCGTACGGGGCGTGCGACTCCTTAACGGAGCGGGAGGCCCTGGGCGGTCCAGCGGTCGTTGCCGTTGCGCTCGACGACCAGCGGGAGGCCGAAGCACAGCGAGAGGTTGCGAGAGGTCAGTTCCAGGTCGATCGGGCCGGCGGTGACGACCTTGCCCTGGCGGATCATCAGGACGTGGGTGAAGCCGGGGGCGATCTCCTCGACGTGGTGGGTGACCATCGCCATGGAGGGTGCGAGCGGGTCGCGGGCGAGGCGTCCGAGGCGGCGTACGAGGTCCTCGCGGCCGCCGAGGTCGAGGCCGGCGGCGGGCTCGTCGAGGAGGAGCAGCTCGGGGTCGGTCATCAGGGCGCGGGCGATCAGGGTGCGCTTGCGCTCGCCCTCGGAGAGGGTGCCGAACTTCCGGTCGAGGTAGTCGGTCATGCCGAGGCGGTCGAGGAAGGCGCGGGCGCGCTGCTCGTCGATCTCCTCGTACTCCTCCTGCCAGGTCGCCGTCATGCCGTACGCGGCGGTGAGGACGGTCTGCAGGACGGTCTGCCGCTTCGGGAGCTTGTCGGCCATCGCGATGCCGGCGATGCCGATGCGGGGGCGCAGCTCGAAGACGTCCACCTTGCCGAGGGTGCTGCCGAGGATGGTGGCCTTGCCCTTGGTGGGGAAGAGGTAGCTGGAGGCGACGTTGAGCAGGGTGGTCTTCCCGGCGCCGTTGGGGCCGAGGATCACCCAGCGCTCCCCCTCCTTGACCGACCAGGAGACCTGGTCCACCAGAGCCCGGCCCTCGCGGACCACGGATACGTCCACCAGCTCCAGAACATCGCTCATGAGCGTGTTGTCTCCCCTTGCAGTCTCGGATCGTCAGTGCACCTGTGGGCGCAGCCCCAGAGGAAAACCTACGCCACTCGCGGAGGCGTCCGGGCGCCAGGTTGGCCGCGGGGCCCGTTCCGGGGCCGATCCGTAAAGTGGGGGAATGCTTTTCGAACCACGTTCAGGGCGGCTGGCCGCCTGGGGGAACGCGCTGCTGGCCGGACTGGTCTCGCCCGACGAGGCCGCGATGTCGATCGTGGGCGAGGACGCCGTGCACCGGGTGGCGGGGCTGCCCGGTGAAGCGGGTCCGGTCGGGCTCACGCTGGCGCTCGGGCGGATGCGGGCGCTGGGGGTGACGGGGCTGCGGGTGGCGCTGCCGGCGCCGGGGCATCCGCTGGGGCTGAGCGGTCCGCCGGAGTTCAATGCGCGGGCGCTGGAGGCCGAGGAGGCGGTGGTCGCGGTGGGTGCGGCGCTCGGGCTGGTGCCGGAGGTGCACGAGGCGGGGCCGGCGGGTGACGTGCACGTGGAGGTGGTGTGGCACTGCCTGCCCGTACGGGAGGCGCCGCCGGCGGACGTGCCCTCGCTGGGCGAGGCGGAGCGGGAGCTGGCGGAGGCGCTGCGCGAGGCGACGGTGGTGCTGACCCGGCTGGACGTGGCGGGCTCGGGGCCGGTGGCGGAGGCGGCGCTGTCGGCGTACCGGGCGCGGGCGCAGGCTAGCGGTGAGGTGCTGGCGCCGGGGTATCCGGCGCGGGCGGTGCGGGTGCTGTCGCTGGCGCAGCGTGTGGACCTGATGGTGTCGCTGGCCTGTGAGAAGGGGCACGGCGGGGCGGTGGCCGCCTCGGAGATGGCGGCGCGGGCGGAGGCGCTGCGGCCGGTGGAGCGGGTGGCACGGCGGGCGCTGGTGGCGGCGTACAACGCGCCGGTGGAGGAGCGCGAGCGAGGCTGATCCGTCGGCGCTGCCGGGCCGGGGGCCGGGGCGGAGTGCGCCGCGGCCCCGCTTCCCGGGGAGAGGGGGGAGGCGGGGCCGCGGTGTCACCGGGCTGGGCCCGGTCGGGCCGTCCGCAGCCGGGGCGGCCCGCAGGGGCCTCCGGCCGTGCGCGGAGGGCGTCGGGGTGGGCTCAGGCGTTGACGCCGGTGTTGCCGAACACGCCGTTCAGCAGGCCGATCACCGTCACCGTGTTGCCGACCGCGTTCACCGGGACGGCCACGGGGGCCTGGACCAGGTTGCCGGAGGCCACGCCGGGCGAGTTCAGGGCCGCGCCCTCGGCCGCGGCACCGCCGTGGGCCGAGGAGACACCGGCACCCGCGGCAAGGAGACCGCCCGCGATCATGGTGACGGCAGTGGCCTTCTTGAAGTTCTTCACGTTCTTCGTCCTCCAGTACGTCTGCCGCGGCCGGCCGCCGCGACACATCAGGAAGAACGCTCATCCGATGAACGGGATACGCCGTGTGGGCCACGTACACCCGAGCGTATGAATCCCGGACCCGAGCCGCAGGGGCCGTCTCGGCCCTGCTCAGTCGCTGATCCCGTGCCTGACCGCCCACAACGCCGCCTGCGTACGGTCCGCGAGGTCCAGTTTCATCAGGATGTTCGAGACGTGCGTCTTGACGGTCTTCTCGGACAGGACGAGTGCGCGGGCGATCTCCCGGTTGGAGCGGCCGTCCGCTATGAGGGCGAGCACCTCCCGCTCGCGGTCGGTCAGGGAGCCCCCGCGGTGGGTGGCGGGCTGTTCGTCCTGGGAGAGCAGGGCCTCCGCCACCTCCGGCTGGAGCAGCACGTGGCCCGCGTGGACGGAGCGGATCGCCCCGGACAGGGCCTCAGGGTCGATGTCCTTGTAGACGTATCCCGCCGCGCCGGCCCGCAGCGCCGGGACCACCGTCCGCTGCTCCGTGAAGCTGGTGACGATCAGGACCCGTGCCGGATTCTCCAGGGCGCGCAGCCGGCGCAGGGCCTCGATGCCGTCGGTGCCCGGCATCTTGATGTCCATGAGGATCACGTCGGGGCGCAGTTCCTCGGCCCGGGCCACCCCCTCCTCGCCGTCTGCGGCCTCGCCGACCACCTCGATGTCGTCCTGGACCTCCAGGAAGGTGCGCAGGCCGCGCCGGACGACCTGGTGGTCGTCGACGAGCAGCACGCGGACCCTGCGCGGCGTGTCAGCCACCGGGGACCTCCATCTCGATCGTGGTGCCCGTTCCGGGCGCCGAGTGCACGGTGAGCCTTCCGCCGACCCCGCTCGCCCGGTCCCGCATGGAGACGAGGCCGAGGTGGCGGCCGGCTCTGCGGACCGTGGAAGGGGAGAAGCCGCTTCCGTCGTCCGTGACGGTGAGGACGGCGCCGCTGCCGCGGCGGGCGAGGGCGACCTCGACGCGGCTGCCGCCCGAGTGGCGCAGCGCGTTGTGGAGGGCCTCCTGGGCGACGCGGAGCAGCGCTTCCTCCTGGGTCGCGGGCAGGGCCCGTATTCCGTCGCAGGTGAAGGTGACGCGCGCGGTGTGGGCGCGGTCGAGTACGTGGACCTGGTCGCGGAGGGTGGCCACCAGGCCGTCCTCGTCGAGGGCGGCGGGGCGCAGCTCGGTCACGGCGGCGCGCAGTTCGTCGGCGGCCTCCGCGGCGAGGGCGGCGACCTGCTGGAGCTCGCCCTTGGCGCGGGCCGGGTCGCGGTCCACCAGGGCGGCGGCGGCCTGGGCGGTCAGGCGGAGGGAGAAGAGCTTCTGGCTGACGGCGTCGTGCAGCTCGTGGGCGAGGCGGGAGCGTTCCTCGGCGATGGTGAGCTCCCGGCTGCGTTCGTAGAGCCGGGCATTGGTGAGGGCGATGGCCGCGTGCTGGGCGAGGAGGGCGAGGAGCTCCTCGTCCTCCTCGGTGAAGCCGCCGGGGCTGCGCTTGTTCGCGAGGAAGAGGGCGCCGAGGGTCTCCTCGCCGTCCCGGATGGGCCGGCCGAGGAAGTCGGACATCTCGGGATGGGCGGCGGGCCAGCCCTCGAAGCGGGGGTCCTTGCGTACGTCGGCGAGCCGCTCGGGGCCGTCCTGGTGGAGCATCGCGGCGAGGATGCCGTGCTGGCGGGGCAGCGGACCGATCCTGCGCCACTGCTCCTCGCTGATGCCGTCCACGACGAACTGGGCGAAGCCGCCGTGGTCGTCCGGGACGCCCAGGGCCGCGTACTCGGCGTCGAGCAGCTCCCGGGCCGAGACGACGATGGTGCGCAGGACGTCGCGGACCTCCAGGCGGCGGCTCATGGCGAGCAGCGCGGTGCTCACCGCGGCGAGGCCGCTGCGGGGTCCGCGGTGCGTGGGGCTACCGGTCATGGGCTCACCGTACTCGCGGGCCTGACCTGCGGGATCGGGCTGTCGTCGGAGGGCGGGGGCCGTGCGGCCTAGTCCTTGCGCAGGGGGCGGGGCGGGGGCCTTTCCGCCTTGAGGAGGAGGGCGGCCGGTGGGCGGTGGTCCTCAAGACGGAGAAATCGGTCACGGAATGCATTGCTGGCGCAACGCATGGTGAAACCGTTACACGGCCGATGTGAGCCCGCGCATAGGACCCACGTCACTTACGAAGGCGCCTAGTACAGGCGTAAAGACGCTGTCAGCGTTGTGCCACCTGGCGCCCGGGCCGAGATTCCGGGCTCGGCGGGGGTCCCTGATCCACTAAGCAGCATCGTACGTCACACCTTTGCCACAGGATTTTGCCGCCGCTAAGAATTGCTCCCGTCGCACAGCGCCGCGGATTCCGATCCAGGCGGCGCTTTCCTGCGGCTCCCGCTATTCGAAGAGGTTGCTCACGCATGTCCGAGACCAGCACCCCCGGTTATCGTCGCCTGACGAAGGCGCACAAGCTCTCCTTCGCCGCCGTCGCCACCCTGGGCGCCGCCGCCCTGGCCGCCACCGTCGTTCCGGCCGGCACGGCCGACGCCGACACGGCCGTCACCGCCGCCCCCGTGGCGTGGACGCAGGCCGTCGACACGGTGCAGGCGAAGACCGTGCAGCAGCACCTCGCTGCGCAGACGATCGTCGCGGACAAGCTGGCCACGGACGCGGCGAAGGTCGAGGCCGCGGTGAAGGCCCAGGCCGCCGCCAAGGCGAAGGCCAAGGCCGACGCCGCCGCCGCCAAGGCCAAGGCCGAGGCCGCCGCGAAGAAGGCCCGTGCGCAGAAGGCCGCCGCCAGCCGCTCCGCCGCCCGCACCCCGGTCTTCGCCAACAACCTGGACGGCTGGATCAAGGAAGCCCTCTTCATCATGAAGCGCGAGGGCATTCCGGGTACCTACGCCGGCATCCACCGCAACATCATGCGTGAGTCCAGCGGTAACCCGATGGCGATCAACAACTGGGACATCAACGCCCAGAACGGCATCCCCAGCAAGGGTCTGCTCCAGGTCATCTACCCGACCTTCAAGGCGTACCACGTCAAGGGCACCAAGTTCGACCAGTACGACCCGGTCGCCAACATCGTCGCCGCCTGCAACTACGCGGCCGACCGCTACGGCTCGATGGACAACGTCAACAGCGCCTACTAAGGGCGACTGCGGGAGCAACCCCCCATGCGCCTCAGGGCGGCACCCGGTTCCGGGTGCCGCCCTGAGGCGTTGGTGCGTACGGGTGCGCGTCCGCGCGGCCCCGGCTAGTTGCGCATGACCTCGGGCTCGTGGCGGCGCAGCAGGCGCTGCACCGCGAAGCCGCAGGCGATGCCGAGGGCGAGCAGGACGACGACGTCCAGCGTCCACTGGCCGGCCGTGGCGTCCCACAGCGGGTCGGTGTTATCCGGGTGCTCGACGTCCCACGGCGCCATCAGCTTGCCGAGGTTCAAGGTGGTGCCGGCCGCGGCGATGGCCCAGCGGGAGGGCATCAGCCAGGCGAACTGCTCCAGGCCGGGCTTGTCGTAGATCTGGAACAGGATTCCCGTGAAGACGACCTGGACGATCGCGAACATGACCAGCAGCGGCATGGTCTTCTCGGCGGTCTTCACCAGCGAGGAGATGACCAGGCCGAACATCATCGAGGTGAAGCCCAGCGCGATCACCGAGATGCAGATCTCGGCGGCCGGGGACATGAACAGGCCCTCGGCGGGGAGCTTGCGCGGGCCGAAGCCGATGGCGCAGATGATCACGCCCTGGACGGCCGTGATCACGCCGAGGACGATCACCTTCGACATGAGGTACGCCGTCCGGGACAGGCCCGTCGCGCGTTCCCGCTCGTAGATGACCCGTTCCTTGATCAGTTCACGGACCGAGTTGGCGGCGCCCGAGAAGCACATGCCGACCGCGAGGATCAGCATGATCGTGCCGGCGTCGCCGTTGAAACGGCTCGGCGGGGTCGGCGGCGCGAGGCCGAACTTCGCCGGGATGACCGTGGAGACGATGCCGAGGACCGCGGGCAGGATCAGCATCAGGGCCATGAAGCCCTTGTCCGAGGCGATGACGGAGACGTAGCGGCGGATCAGCGTCCACAGCTGCGCACCCCAGGCCTGCGGCTTCGGCGGGATCATCTGCTGCGGCGGCATGGCGACGGACTGCGGGGCGACGGCGTCCAGGTCGGCGGCGTACAGCTGGTAGTGCTGCGAGCCCTTCCAGCGGCCGGCCCAGTCGTAGTCGCGGTAGTTCTCGAACGCCGAGAAGACGTCCGCCCAGGTGCTGTAGCCGAAGAAGTTCAGCGCCTCGTCCGGCGGGCCGAAGTACGCGACCGAACCGCCCGGGGCCATGACCAGCAGCTTGTCGCACAGGCCGAGCTCCGCGACGGAGTGGGTGACGACCAGGACCGTGCGGCCGTCGTCCGCGAGGCCGCGCAGCAGCTGCATGACGTCGCGGTCCATGCCCGGGTCGAGGCCGGACGTCGGCTCGTCCAGGAAGATCAGCGAGGGCTTGGTGAGCAGCTCCAGGGCCACCGACACGCGCTTGCGCTGACCGCCCGAGAGCGAGGTGATCTTCTTGTCCTTGTGGATGTCGAGCTTGAGCTCGCGCAGCACCTCGTCGATGCGCGCGGAGCGCTCGGACTCCGCGGTGTCACCGGGGAAGCGGAGCTTGGCCGCGTACTTGAGGGCCGTGCTGACCTTCAGCTCCTTGTGCAGGATGTCGTCCTGCGGGACCAGGCCGATGCGCTGGCGGAGCTCCGCGAACTGCTTGTACAGGTTGCGGTTGTCGTAGAGCACGTCGCCCTGGTTGGCGGGGCGGTAGCCGGTCAGGGCCTTGAGCAGGGTCGACTTGCCGGAGCCGGAGGGGCCGATGACGCCGATGAGCGACTTCTCCGGGACGCCGAAGGTGACGTCCTTGAGGATCTGCTTGCCGCCGTCGACCGTGACGGTGAGGTGGCGGGCCGAGAAGGAGACGTCACCGGTGTCGACGAACTCCTCAAGGCGGTCGCCGACGATCCGGAACGTCGAGTGGCCGACGCCGACGATGTCGTTCGGGCCGAGCAGCGCGGTGCCGGACTTGGGCAGCGGCTGGCCGTTGACGTAGGTGCCGTTGTGGCTGCCCAGGTCGTGGATCTCGAAGCGGCCGCCGGTGGAGCGGAACTCCGCGTGGTGGCGGGAGACCTGGAGGTCCGAGACGACGAGCTCGTTCTCCAGGGCACGGCCGATGCGCATGACGCGGCCGACGGCGATCTGGTGGAACGTCGTCGGGCTGCGGTCGCCGCCGTAGCCGGGAGCGGCCGCGCCCTGCGGGGCGGCGGCGCCCTGCTGGTGCGGGAAGTGCTGCGGCTGCTGCTGCTGATACTGCTGCGGCTGGGCCGGAGCCTGGTAGGCCGCCTGGGCGGGCGCCTGGTAGGCGGGTGCCTGGGCGGCGACCGGTGCCTGGTAGGCGGGAGCCTGCTGCGGTACGGCCTGCTGCGGCGCGGCGGCGGCGCTCAGATTCAGCCGCGGGCCGTCGGTGGCGTTGCCGAGGTGGACCGGCGTACCGGGCACGAGCTCGGTCTGCTGGACCCTCGCGCCGTGCACGTACGTGCCGTTGGTGCTGCCGTGGTCTTCGAGGCCCCAACCCCTGCCGTTCCAGGCGATGGTGGCATGCCGCCACGACACCCGGGCATCGTCGATCACCACGTCTCCCTGGGGGTCACGCCCCAGCGAGTACGACCTGGACGGATCGAGCGTCCAGGTCCTTCCGTTCAATTCCAGTACGAGTTCCGGCACTCCAGCCCCACTTAAGTCCCCCGAGAATCTCCCTGGCCGTCAGGGAGTCCGACGTCAGGGAGTCTAGGGATGGCGAACATCCGGGGGAACTATTTCAGGCCCGGGGCCACATGTGGAATCGGGGCCCGGCAGCGGCGCCCGTTCCCGCCTGTTGACGGTGTCGAAAGCCACCCGGAGAGTGCGATACGGGACTTCTCGCCGCCCCGCCCCCGCGGGGCGGACTCTCCGGCCGGTGGCTTCGGCACCTGTGCGCCGGGTCCGCCGAGCCGCGGACCGCCCCGTCCCCGGAAGGCAACCGGCGCCCCGCCCGCCGGTCGGCGCGGAGCCGCCGGCGCCGCACGGCAGCACGGGCAGAAGAGGCGCGGCGGGCCGCCCCCGCCCCCGAACCGACCAGGCGCCGCCAGGCAACCGGGGCCGGGGCACGTCCTCCGGACCACCGCCGAAGGCCGCCGGCACGGGCCGGACGCTGAGCGGAGAGCGATTGTGCAGCGATCTGGGGCCCGACAGCCCAGACGGCCGCCGGACGCCAAACCAAGACGAGCTGTGTAGCAATCACTGGCGCCACCAGCCCCAGACGGCCGCCGGACGCCATGCCGGGAGGAGCGCGTAGCGATCTGGGGCGACGGTGGCCCCCGCCAGCCGCCGATGACCATCTGATTGGCGTCGTCTGCGGCTTGACCCGGCCGGGACCTCGGGCAGGCGGGACGGTCGTCCCCGGACGGGGGACACGGCGACGGGAACCCGCCCGGGCTTCTCTGACGAGGCCGCCCCTGAACATGACCCCCCGGCCGTTCCCCGGGGGTTTCCCGGCAGTCTTTGTCTTTCCGGGGCGGGCCGGGCAGTCAAGGGTGGCCGCAGGCCATCGCGAAGCGACGCGAACGAAGAGAGCGCCCGTGTCGGGCCGGGCCGTCAAGGG
>NZ_JBEXRC010000084.1:0-13376 GCF_040612915.1 Streptomyces sp. NPDC006326
CCATCCCCTCCGCCTCCCCCGCGCCCCCCCCCCCAAACACCCCCCGCCCGGGCCCGGCCGCACCCGGCGCGGCGCCGCCCCGGCGGCCGCCGGGCCGGCCGCGGCGGGGAACCAGGCCGGGCATGACCCGAATGCAGGCCTACGCCCGGTCCTCCTCGTCCAGGGGGCGCTTGCGGACCAGGAGGACCACCAGGCCGCCCAGCACCACCAGGCCGACCGCCAGCGAGGCGATGACCGGGGTCGCCGCCGAGCTGCCGCTGGTGGCGAGGCGCTCCTCGTCGGAACTCGCCGGACCGGCCGGGGCCGCCGCGGCGGCGGAGGCCTGGTTGGCGGTCACCGCCTCACCCCCGGCCGCCTCGGCGACCAGCGGCTGCGGCCAGACCGCGGTCGCCGTCGCCGCTGCCGAGGACTGGCTGGACCCGGCGACGATCTGCGCCTGCGCCGGAATCCCGCTGGTGAAGACGCGCCCCACCGGGACCTTGGTCGAGCCCTGGACGGTGACCGAGGCCGTGCCGTCCGGTGTGCCCGCGGGCACCTCGAAGTACAGCCGGCTGCCGTTGGCGGCGCTGGTGAGCGGCTGCCCGTCGGCGTCGACCACCCGCACCCCCATCGCCACGGCCGCCGCGTCCGGGGCGAGCGCCACGCTCTGCGCCCCCGTCCGCACGGTGACCGGGCCGATCCTGGTGCCCGCCGCGCCCGAGACGCTGCCCGGCTCCAGCCTCAGCGAGGCCGGGGGCTCCGGGAGCCGCCCCGCCGACCGCTGGAGGTAGTCGGCGAGCTTCTGCGCCGCCGGGTCGGCGGCCTCCACCTGTGCCCCGTCCGCCAGCCGCCAGATCGCCACCTGGGTCCCGGCCGCGGCGCTCTCCGCGGTGAGGGCCCCCGCGCCGGCCGCCTTCGCCAGCCCGGCCAGGTCGTTCAGCTGGGGGTAGGAGTGCTCCAGCACCCAGCGGATGCGGCCCGCCTCACCGTTCCCGGCGAGCGGGCTGCCGCTCCAGCCGCTCTCCGTGTAGTGGGCCTGGGGCTGCGCGGTGCCGGTCACGCCGACCCCGTAGGTCTGGAGCATGCCGCCGCCGTCGACCCGCATCTCGTAGAGCCCGGCCGGGATCTGCCGGACCGAGCCGTCGCGGGCGTGGAGGACGGCCTGCCCGTACGTCTTCAGCCCGTCCAGCACGGCGCTCGCGCCCTCCGGCGTTCTGGACGTGGGCGCCCCGGAGTCGGCCGCCGCCGACGCGCCGGGCGCGGCGGTGAGGGCTGCGGCCAGCAGCGCCACCGCGAGCGGCCGCCGCGCGGAACTCCGTACGGGCGCCGGCGGCACCGCCCGGGCACCGGGACCGGCCGCGGCAACCGCGGCAACCGCGGCAACCGCAGCAACCGGGGCAACGGGGACAACAGGAGCCCCAGGGACAGCAGGAGCCGCAGGAGCGGCCGCCGGCGCGCCCGGAGGCGTGGCGGCACGGTGGAGCGGAGAGGGAGCGGAACCAGGAGCGGAGGATGCGGGAACGGCAATCGACACAGTCTTCCCCTTCGGGCCAAAGACCCAAGTGCCCGTGAGTACCGGGGAATCCTAGCTGCCTCGAACACTCAGACCACCGCCGCCTTCTGAGTGGCCATCAGTGCCGGTTCCGCCTTCACGACCCGGCGGAACGCCGCCGTCCCCCGGTTCAGGTCGTGCCCGACCGCGGTCGCGTCGATCTCGGCCGAGAACCACCCCCGGTTGCCGTCCCCGTCGGGCGGGTCCTCCCGCACCCGCAGCCGTCCGTGCACCACCAGCGGCTCCCCGACCGATACGGAGCCGGCGAGGTTCACGGCGAGGGTGCGCCGGGCCCACACGGTGTAGAAGCTGGTGGAGCCGTCGGCCCAGGCATCCTTGCGCCGGTCGAAGTACCTCGGCGTGACGGCGAACCGGAACCGGGCCGAGGGCCCGCTCACCGTCTCCTTGTAGTCGATCTGTGTGGCCACATGGCCGATCAGCGTCACCACGGTGTCGTTCATCGCGGCCGCCCTCCCCGCACGTCCCGACCCGTACGGACCGTCCGCACGAGCAGGAACCATGCTGGCGCCGGCCGCCGGTCCCCGCTCCGGCCTGTGGACTACTGACGGGTTGTGGACAACCTGGTCCCCCCTGCGGCGACTGCCGCGTACTGTTCGCGCACCTCCCGGTAGCGCAGCAGCTCCGCCGCGACCGGCTCCAGCACCCGGGCCCGGCCGCAGCCGGCCGCAGCCTGGCGCAGCCGCCGCTCCGCGTCCTGCCCGTACCGCCGCGCCGGGCCCCGGGCGGCGAGCGAGCAGGCCCACTCCACCAGCGGCCCGCCCACGATGCCCGCCGCCATCAGCAGCACCGGCGGCAGCAGGCACGGCTCCAGCACGCCGACGATCTGCCCGGACAGCCACAGTCCGCCGAAGATCTGCAGCAGGGTCATGGCCGCCTGCGCCAGCACCGCCGCCGGCCACCACGCGGGGCGCGGCGGCTTGACCCGCGGCACCGTGACCGCCGTCCCCAGCGTCACCGCGATCTCGTCCAGCGCCTCCGGGAGGTCCTCGGCGCCGCGGACGGCGGTTTCGCGTACCGCCTGGGCCCAGGGGTCGGGCAGCCCGGCGGCCGCCGCGTCGGCGACCGTCCGCACGGCCTGCTCCACCCGCTGCCGGGCGGTGACCTCCTCCTCTACCGGCGTGTCCGTACCCATCGGCCCGCGGCCCCCCATGGCCGCCAGTGCGGCCAGCCCGGACAGCGTCCGCGGGGCGCGCCGGCTCTCGTACCAGCGCCACAGCCGCAGCCACGGTGTGCCGCAGGCCTTGCCCGCATTGCGCCGCCAGGCCCGCTCGGCGGCGAGTCCGGCCGCATGCGCGCCGACCGCCTCCGCGAGCCGGTCCTCGAACTCGGCGCGGGCCGCGTCCCCGATCTCCGGTCCGGGGTGGCCGTCGGCGACGTAGAGCGGGCGCAGGCGCAGCGCCGCCCGGTCGAGATCGGCGGAAATGCGCCGGGTGGCGGCTCCCTTCTCCTGGGTGAACTGTCCGAGCAGCTCGCGCAGTTCTCCGACGCCCTCTCCGGTCAGCGCGGACAGCCCGAGGACGGTGGCCCCGGGCTCGTCGTGCTCACCGAGCGCGATGCCGTCCTCGTCGAGCAGGCGCCGCAGGTCGTCGAGGACGAGGTCGACCGCGTCCGCGGGCAGCCGGTCCACCTGGTTCAGTACGACGAACGTCACCTCGGCGTGTCCGGCCAGCGGCCTCAGGTACCGCTCGTGCAGCACCGCGTCCGCGTACTTCTCCGGGTCCACCACCCACACCACCGCGTCGACCAGCGCCAGGACCCGGTCCACGTGTTCGCGGTGGGCGCCGACGGCGGAGTCCAGGTCGGGCAGGTCGACGAGGACCAGCCCGCGCAGCGCCTCGGCCTCCGAGGTCTCGCGCGGCCGCCTGCGCAGCCGGCCCGGGATCTCCAGCCGGTCAAGCAGCCCGGCCGCCCCGTCCGACCAGCTGCAGGCGATGGGTGCGGCCGTCGTCGGCCTGCGCAGCCCGGTTTCCGAAATCTGCACCCCGGCGAGTGAATTGAAGAGCGTGGACTTGCCGCTTCCGGTGGCTCCGGCGATCGCGACGACCGTGTGCTGCGCCGACAGCCCGCGCCGGGCGGCGGCCTCGTCGAGCACCCGGCCCACCTCGGTGAGGCTCTTGCCGTCGAGGATGCGGGTCCGGGACAGCCCGACCAGCTGGCGCAGTGCGTCGAGGCGCACCCGCAGGGCCTGCGCCTCGGGGCTCGGCGGCGGTGAGGGCACCTTGCCGCCGTCGCTGCCGGCCCCGGACAGGGCCCGTACCAGCGCGTCGTCATCGTCGTCGCCGTCCTCGTCCGTCCGCTCGCCGATCCGGCGCGAGCGGGCGATGAAGCCGTCGTCCCAGCGGTCTTCGGTGCGGTCGGCCAGGGCGCTCACCGCGTCACCTCTCCTTCTGCAGTAGGGACAGCGCGGCGATCAGCTCGGCCTGTGGTTCCGGGCTCACTTCGAGCGCCTCCAGCGGCGCGAGCCGGCGGTCCCGTTCGGCGCGCAGGACCTGCTCCAGGTGTTCGCCGACCAGCTCGCCTCCCCTGTCGCGCAGCCGTACGGCCCCCTGGACGCCGATCCGCTCGGCGAGCTTCTCCCCGGCGGGCCGGGCCCGTCTGCCGCCGAGGAGGGCGGCCACCAGCAGGGCGGCGACCCCGTCGGGGTCGGGCGGGGGCTGCTTGTCGAGCCGGGCGACCTCCTCCTCGGCCAGCTCCTCCAGCACGCGCCGCCAGCGCCGTACGGCCAGGCCGATGCGCTCCGCCGCCTCCCGGTCGGGCGCGGGCAGCGGTACGGCCCCCGCGGCCGGCTCGCGCCGCCAGGCATCGGCGATGCGCTCGTCGGCGGCGGCCACGGCGCACTGCAGGAGGGCGGCGAGGGATTCGGCCAGCGAGTCGAGCAGCTCGTCGGCGGTGGTGTCGAGGGGGTAGCCGCGCCACCGGGTCAGCGCGTCACCGGCCAGCACGGCGCCCTCGTCGAGCCGGTGGCGCACCCGCTTGCCCTCCCTGCGGAACGCCTCCTCCACCGCCGTGGTGAGCCGTACGGCGGCGGCGTGCTGGGCGGCGACGGCCGACGCCAGCTCCGGCATCCGGCGCCCGAGGGAGTCCAGCGCGCCCAGTGCGGTGCGGCCGACGGCGTACTGGCGGGCGGCCGGGTCCTGCGCGTGGTGGGCGAGCCAGGCGTACAGCGGGGCGACGGCGCTGGCCGGCAGCAGTCCGCCCCCGCCGGCCGACTCGGGCAGCTCCGGCACGGTGAACCGCGGTACTTCGCCCAGCCCGGCCCGCGTGAGCAGCGCCCCGTACTGCCGGGAGACCTCGGTGAGCACCTGGTGGGGGACGCGGTCGAGGACGATGACGAGGGTGGCCTTGTACTGCTTGGCGGTGCGCAGCAGGTGCCAGGGCACGGCGTCGGCGTACCGCGAGGCGGTGGTGACCATGACCCAGACGTCGGCGGCGCAGATGAGCTGGGCGGCGAGGGTGCGGTTCTCGACGACGAGGGAGTCGACGTCGGGGGCGTCGAGGAGGGCCAGTCCGCGCGGCAGGGTGGCGACGGTCTCGATGCGCAGGTCGCGGGTGGCGGCGGACTTCCCCCGGCCGGGTCCGCGCGGCGGGGTGCGCTTGGGGGCGGGGACCGGGTCGTCCTCTCCGGGGGGTGCCCAGACCCGCAGCAGATCGGGCAGGACCCGCTTGCCCGCGAACCAGTGGTGGTCATCGGGGTGGCAGACGAGTACGGGAACGCGCGTGGTGGGCCGCAGTACGCCGGCTTCACTCACTTGGCGGCCGACGAGGGAGTTGACGAGGGTGGACTTGCCGGCTCCGGTGGACCCGCCCACGACGGCGAGCATCGGGGCCTCGGGGGCCTTCAGCCGGGGTACGAGGTAGTCGTCGAGCTGGGCGAGCAGCTCGGCTCTGGTCTGACGGGCGCGGGGGGCACCGGGCAGGGGCAGCGGCAGACGCACGGACGCGACCCGGTCGCGCAGGGCGGACAGGGCATCGAGCAGCTGAGGCCGAACATCCAAGGTCACCACATGCGAAGAATGCCCAATTTAGGGCCATTTTTGAAGCTTATACGCCCTCTGCGCGCCGACCGCGACTCCAGTGGGACCTTTTGGATAGAGCGGACGAGTGGGACGCAGGCATAACGAGTGCACAACACCCAGGGCGCCGCGGCGCAAAAGCGGTGCGAGAATCGCACCTGCCTGCGATTATCGGGACCGCTTCACCGAACCTCCACATCGTGGCACGCGAGTGAAGCAACCGGGACAAGGCAACCGGAGCCCTATCCTTGACCCGGCACGGACCGCAGTCCCACCCCCACCTCGGGGCTCCAGGCCACCACGGCCACCTTCCGGCCCCCGTAGCTCAGTGGATAGAGCAGGTGCCTTCTAAGCACTTGGCCGCAGGTTCGAGTCCTGCCGGGGGCACTCTCACTTCACACCTCCAGCCCTCCCCCCGGGGAGGGCTTTCGTGCAGACCAGCGGCCCATATCGCGCTCGCCGCGCCGCCATTCCCGGAATTCCGCCGCGCCGGTCCGCCGGCGGCTGCTCTCGCTTTTACGGTCAGGGGGCCGGGTGGGGGTTTGAGAGGTGGGTGCGGAGGCGGGGTTTGTTGGGTTTGCCCTGGGGGGTCAGGGGGATTTCCTTCAGCCAGTGGACCGTCGTGGGGCGGTGGGCCGGGGAGAGGGCGCGGGTGACCAGGTCGCAGGCCTCGGCGGCCGTCGCGGGGTCCGGGGAGTGGCCCGGGGCCGGGACCAGGAAGGCGCAGACCTCCTCGCCCGTCAGCGCGCTGGCGCGGCCCACCACCGCCGCCTGGGCGACCCCCGGGTGGCGGGTCAGGGCGGCCTCGACCGGCAGGCAGTAGATGTTGTCGCCGTCGACCATCACCACGTCGGCCGCCCGGTCGTCGAGGTGCAGGTAGCCGTCCGGGTCGAGGTGGCCGAGGTCGCCCGTGCGCAGCCAGCCGTCCCGGATCACCTGCGCGGTCAGGTCGGGCCGGTTCCAGTAGCCCGTCATCATCGCCGCGGACCGCATCCACACCTGCCCCGTGTGCCCGGCCGGAAGCGGGCGGTTCCGGTCGTCGCGGACCTCGGCCTCCACGCCCGGCGCGGGCCGGCCGACCGAGGCGAGCAGCTCCGGCCGGTCCGCGACCGCCCTCGCGTGGTCGGCGGGGGTGAGGCGGCAGATCACCGCCGCCTCGTTCATGCCGTACCCCTGCTGCCAGCGGCCGCCCCAGCGGGTCACCGCCTGGCGCAGCCGTTCAGGCAGGATCGGTGCGGCGCCGTACGAGACCGTGCTCAGCCCGGGGATCCCCGCGGCCGTCGCGGGGTCGTCCAGCAGGCGGTAGATCATCGACGGCATCAGGTAGGTCGACACCGGTCCGAGGCGACGGCAGGCGGCCGCGAACGCCCCGGTGCCGAAGGGTGCGAGGACCTCCACCCGGCCCCCGGAGCGCAGTTCCTCCAGGCAGCGGCCGCCGGAGCGCTGGGCGAGCGAGGTGACGGACAGGTACGTCGGCCTCTCCCGGCCCTCCCGGCTGCCGCGGCCGTCGGTGCGGGCGGCCAGCGCCCGGAAGGTGGAGGCCACGCCCTTGGGGGTGCCCGTCGTACCCCCGGTGTATGTCACACGGGCCAGGTCGTCCTCCCTCGCGCGGACGGGCAGCGGCTCCGCCCCGCCGACCGCTGCCGCGCGCAGCAGCTCGTCCAGGGGGAGCCGGGCCGTGCCGGTGTCGGGCACCGGCACGTCGTGGACGACGAGGCGGGGCCGGCAGTCCCGGAGCACGAACTCCACGCCGTGGGTGCTCGGGTCGGTGACGATCTGGGTCAGCCGGGCGCCCAGCAGGTGGGCGGCGAGCCGGACCTGTACGACCTCGGCCCGGTTGCCGCCGAACACGCACGCCAGGCCGGTACCGGGCGCCACACCGTGGTCGGCGAGCACTCCGGCCAGCCGGTACACGAGGTCCAGCAGCCCGGAGTACGTCAGCGGGGACCTCCCGGGGTCGCAGGTGCCGAGCGCGGGGCGGTCGGCGTACCGCTCCAACGCGCTGATCAGATCGGTGACGTAGCGCGCGGTCATGGCGTTCGCCTTTCGGGGAGCGGGGGCGCGTCAGGAGATGCCGAAGGCCTTGACCGCCTGGTAGTACGTCCACGCCGTGCTGTCGCAGGCGGTCTTCTTCGCCGGCGGGTACCCGGCGCAGACCCGCTTCATGTCGGCGTGGAAGGCGTCGTCGACACGGGACTTGTGGGTGGCGTACGTGCCCGCCGCCCGGTAGTTGCGGTAGCCGAAGTCGTGGCGGGCGCACGCCAGGTGGAAGGGGAAGCCGAACGGGTTGTCCGGCGAGGCGGTGCAGTAGTCGGTCGACCAGTCGAAACGGTACGCCGCCCACCTGGCGCGGTCCGTGCGCGCCCGGGCCCACTCCTGGTAACCGGCCGCATCGGTCTGCGTCCACCGGCCCAGCACCAGCGGCTTGTCGGCCGGGACGGCCGGCAGGGCAGGGGCGGCCGCGGCAGCCGCGGCGGGCGGCGCGAGGGCGAGCACGCCGGCCGCGAGCGCGGAGGCGAGGACGGGGGCGAGACGGCGGCGGCGCATGGGCGTTTCCCTCCGGGACGGCCGGTACGCAGCTATAACGGCGCCTGGCGGCGCGGGTGTCGGGGCGTCGCCCGGCCGGTGGAGGCACCTCTCAGGTACGGGGCCGAGCGGCCGGCCGGTACTCGGGTAGGGGGCCGTATCAGACCTCAGTCAGAGGAAAAGCTCGTTCTGGGGTGTGACGCGGACGAGGGGGTCCAGGGCCGAGACTGGATCACATGAAGCGCCGTCCCCTCGCCATCGCCGCAGGCACCGTGGGCGTCCTCGCCACGGTTGCGTTCGCCCTCCCCAACCTCCCGCCCAACCCGGTGACCGACTCCGTCAACGACACGCTCTTCGAGGAGAAGAGCAGGCATTTCGTGACGGCTGCGGACGCGCCCCGTCAGGAGAAGCGGGCGTTCGCGCTGCCGGCCTGGATACCTGCGGACGCCACCGACATACGCATACGCGAGCGCAGCTCCGGCAAGGCCCGGGTGATCCGCTTCACGCTCGGGGCGACGCCGCTGGACGGCCCGCAGTGCTCCTCGGGCACGCCGAAGCGGCAGACCGGGCCGAAGCTGGGCGCCACGTGGTGGCCGCGGGGCACCCGGGCCGAAGAGCGGCCCGAGTGCCGGGACTTCTACCAGTACCAGGTCACGGTGCGCGGGAAGCGGGTCTACGCCTGGACCGACGGCACCCCGTCGCCCACGGCGGGCTGAGCACGGCCGGCCGGCGCCGCCACTCGAACTCCCCCTGGACGCGGGCGGGACCGGGAGCAGTCGGGGGCCGGGGTGCCCGTCCTGCCGGGAGTGGCTCGTCTACCCTCGTCGGGTGAGGACGTACGTGAACCAACTCGACGCGGACATACCGCGGACCGGCGCGCTTCCGACGGGCACGGCGGTGGCGGTGTGGTCCCTGGACACGACGCGGGAGGCGGTCGGCGGTCACCGGGTCGCCGAGGCGCTGCCGATGCTCGACGCGAACGAACGCGAACGGGCCGGGCGGTTGATGCGGGACGCGGACCGGCACCGCTACCTGGCCTCGCACGTGGCGCTGCGGGTGCTGCTCGGCGGCTACCTCGGGCTGGCGCCGGAGAAGGTGGAGCTGGTCAGGGAGGACTGCCCGTGCTGCGGGGCACCGCACGGGCGGCCCGCGGTGGCCGGGGGCGGGGTGCAGTTCTCGCTCTCGCACAGTGACGACCTGGCGTACGTCGCGGTGTCCGGCGGGACGGTGGGGGTGGACGTGGAGGTGCTGCCGAGTGCGGCGGCCGTCGCGGACGTACTGCGTACGTTGCATCCGGCGGAGACGGCGGAGCTGGAAGCGCTGCCCGAGACCGAGCGGCGGGTGGCCCTGGCCCGGGTGTGGTGCCGCAAGGAGGCCTACCTCAAGGCCACGGGCACGGGCCTGGCGGAAGGACTCAGGGAGCCGTACGTCGGCTCGGACCGGGAGCCTGCGGCGGTCCCCGGCTGGACCCTGACGGACCTGACCGCCCCGGAGGGCTACGCGGCGGCCCTGGCACTGCGCGCCTGAACCGGCCGGGCCCTGTCAGGGCCGGGGCCCTCGGGTGCCGCTTCCGGGGTGTTCCGTGCGCCTGCGGACCGGTCAGGCGGGTGGTGCGGGTGGTGAGGGCCGGTCAGAGGCTGCGGAGCAGGCCTCGGCCGACGGGGCCGTGGGGAGACCCGGGGGAAGCGCCCTCGGCCAGGGCTTCGTACGGGAGTCCGAGGGCCCGGCGCACCGCCTCCGGGGCCGCCCGCCACGCCGTGTCGAAATCTGGGTCGCCACTCGTCATCCGGCCATTATGGTGACCGGCATGGACATCCGCCCCGCGCGTACCATCGCCGAACTACAGGCCGCGGAAGGGCTCTTCGACGGCCCCGTCCGCCTCGACCGGTCCGAGAAGTTCCTGGCCGCGCCCGGACACCTGATGCTCATCGCCTACGTCGACGACGTGCCGGCCGGCATGGTCTCCGGGGTCGAGATGACCCACCCCGACAAGGGCACCGAGATGTGCCTGTACGAGCTCTCCGTGGACGAGGGCTACCGCCGCCGCGGGATCGGGCGCGCCCTGACCGAGGCCCTCGCCGCCGAAGCCAGGGCGCGCGGCTGCTACGGCATGTGGGTGGGGGTCGACACCGACAACGAGGCGGCCCTCGCCACGTACGGGTCCGCCGGAGCCCGCGACGAGGGCGTCTTCGCGATGCGCGGCTGGGGCTTCGCCGACTAGGCCCTCACCCGTACGGCGGCGAGTCGTGGGGCCAGTCGGCGCACCCTCCGCGCGCCGTGCCCGTGCCTCGCCGAGCATCGGCCGCATGACCGCAATCACCGCACTGCTTCCGGCCGCGGCCCTGCTGGCGGCGGCCACCGCCCTGCCGCCGCACACCGCCGCCGCCACCGAATCGCCCACCGCCGCCTACGTCGTCGTCCTCAAGGAGAGCACCGCACGCGCCCCGGCCCGCGCGCTGACCCGCCAGGCCGCCGAGGCCGGCGACGAGGTCGGGGCCGTCTACGAGACCGCCCTGAACGGCTTCGCCGTCCGCACCACCGCCGCCCGGGCCGCCGCGCTCGCCGCCGACCCGCGGGTGGCCTCGGTGGAACCGGACGCCGAGTTCCGGATCACCGGGACCCAGGCCCCCGCACCGTGGTCGCTGGACCGGATCGACCAGCGCGACCTGCCGCTCGACGGCTCGTACACGTACGCCACCGGCGGGCGCGGTGTCACCGCGTACGTGGTGGACACCGGGATCAACACCCTGCACCAGGAGTTCGCGGGCCGGGCGCGGGCCGGGTACAACGCGGTGCGGCGCGAGACCTCCGCCGACTGCAACGGGCACGGCTCGCACGTCGCGGGAACCCTGGGCGGGGCCACGTACGGGGTGGCGAAGGAGGTCGCGCTCGTCGCGGTGAAGGTCGCCAACTGCAAGGGCTCCGGCACGCTCACCTCCATCCTGGGCGGCCTGGAGTGGATGGTGAAGGACGCCAAGGCGGCGGCCGGCACCCCCGCCGTGGCCAATATGAGCATGGGCGGCAGCCGCAGCTACGCCCTGGACGCGGCGGTGAAGCGGGCGATCAAGGCCGGAATCACCTTCACCGTCGCCGCGGGCAACGCCGCCGGGGACGCCTGTGCGGGATCGCCCTCGGGTGTCGCCGCCGCCGTCACGGTGGGCGCGACCGACGCCGCGGACCAGTGGGCCTCGTTCTCCAACCACGGCCGCTGCGTGGACCTGTCCGCGCCGGGCGTGGCCGTCACCTCGGCCTGGAAGGGCTCGGCCACCGCCCTCGCCCGGACGTCCGGCACCTCGATGGCCGCCCCGCACGTGGCCGGCGTCGCCGCGCTGATCCTGGCGCAGGGTCTGGCGAAGACCCCCGCCGAGGTGTCCGCGGCGCTCGTACGGGACGCCGTGGCGGACCGCATCACGGCCGTCCCGGCCGGCACGGCCAACCGGATGGTGCACGTCCCGGCCGCGGCACGCTAGACCGCGTCCCGGGGCACCGCCCCCGCGCACACCGGGGCCGCCCCGGCACGGCGGCCGGCCGGCGCACGGCCGGCCGCCGGCCCCCGTCCCCGGCCCCGGCCCCCCGGCCCCGCTCGCCCGGCGCCCGCCCGCCGAGGCCGGGCCCGCCGAGGCCGGGCCCTGCCAGGGCTCGTCCGCCCACGGACGGGCAGGTCAGCCGCCTGCCCGGTCCCACGGCCCCCTCCGGCCCCGCCCGCCCGGCCGGGTCCCGCAGCCCTGCCCTGATGGGACATCAATTTCTGTGCGCTTCCGGCGAAAGCAATCCATTGACTTCTCATCACCGCGACGCGTCAATGTCGGCCACCGCACCGGCTCGGCCTCCCCCACACAGCGGGTGGGGGGAGGGGTTCGTCTGACGAAGGAGTCGCGACCCAGTGAGTACAACGTTCCGACGAAGAGTTCTGGCCGGGGTGGGCGCCCTGTCCCTGGCCCTGGCGGGCGGCGTGGTGGGCATGGCGGGCACCGCGCAGGCGGCGACCACGACCACCCCCGTCTTCGAGAACTGCGACGCCCCGGCGCCGCAGCCGGACGGTTCGGGCAACCAGAACTACACCGTCACCCTGCCCGACACGGCCAAGGCCGGCGACGTCGTCCCGATCACGATCGACCCGGGAGCGAGCCCGCTGATCCCCGGCTTCTCGGTCACCACGGTCAACACCACCAAGATCACCCTCAAGGTCGGCGCCACCACCCAGGTGGTCACCAGCCCGCCCGAGACCGTCACCGTCGTGGCCGGAACCCCCCTGGACCCGAAGGCGTTCTCCGGCACCATCAAGATCCCCGACGGCACGGAGGGCGCCACGGTCGAGGTCAGGCTCGACCAGGCGGTCACCGACGCGGACCTCAGCGGTTCGGTCTTCACCACCACGTGCGTCCCGGCGCCCCGTCCGAGCGCGCCCATCGGCTCGGTCGCGGTGGAGGCACTGCCCAAGGACCCGGTCACCACCAAGCTGACGCCGAACAGCGGCAAGGCCGGCACCGCGGTCACCGTCTCCGGCGCCAACTTCCCCGCGGGGGCCGTCACCTGCTCCGCCCTGCTCGCGGGAGCGGCCACCGGTGACACCGGCACCGGTACGGCGGACGCCTCGGGCGCCGCCACCTGCAACCTCACCATCACCAAGAAGGCCGATGCCATCAAGATCGACGGCTCGGTCACCCCGTACAAGTCCTTCGTGTACCTGGAGGACCAGGCGGGCGTGAAGAACCCGGTCGACATCGAGGTCCTCCCCGGCCCGCTGGCCCTCGGCCCGAAGGACGGCCAGCCGGCCGTCGCCTTCCCGTCGGTCACCATCAACGGCAAGGCCCAGTCGGTGGTCGGCGTCTTCAACGCCGCGACCGTGCAGGACTTCCGCGGCGGCACCCTCGGCTGGGACGTGACGGCGACCCGTACGCCGTTCCTGAACCAGACGACCGGGCATTCCATGGCGAAGGCGCAGCTCGGCATCCAGCCGTCCTGCACGGTGACCAACCCGGACAGCCCGAGCACCTGCACCGCGGGCACCCCCGGCGCGATCACCGACACCCCGATGAAGGTGGCCTCGCAGGCCGCCGGCGGGGACGAGCTGACCGGTGGTGAGTTCGCCGTCGGCGGCGCCGGGATGATCCAGCTCCCGCCGTTCATGTTCGCCGACACCTACCAGACGGTCGTCACCTTCTCGATCGCCTGATCAAACGATCGCGTGATCACGTGATCACGTGATCGCCTGATCAACCGATCGCCCGATCGCCCGATCGCCCGACCTCGCGCATCCCGGGTGGTGCGGCGCTCCCGCGCCG
>NZ_JBEXRC010000085.1:0-13334 GCF_040612915.1 Streptomyces sp. NPDC006326
TTCGGCCACCCTTGACCGCCCGGCCCGCCCCGGAAAGACAAAGACTGCCGGGAAGCCCCCGAAGGATGGCCGGGGGGTGACAGACCAGAAGCGGGCCCGTCAGCGATGGGCGGGCCGTTTCCCGCCGCCCGTTCCCCGTCCGGGGCCGATAGGCCCCCCGTTCCGAGCCCCGGTCGGGTCAAGCCGCAGCTGAGACCAAGGAGATGACCATCGGCGGCGGATCCGGCCACCATCGCCTCAAATCGCTACGCGCTCCTGTCGGCATGGCGTCCGACCGCCGTCCGGGGTCGCTCATAGGCGCGACAGATCGGTACACAGCGGTCCCGGCTTGGCGTCCGGCGGTCGTCTGGGGCGCCGATGGATCTAGGCTGCCATCGCGCAGACGAACGCCTCCGCGGCGAGCTTTACGGCGCTCGCCCTTGAGACCGTGGTGATACGTGACCGTATGAGTGTCAACGGGACCGGGCCTCGCCCAGCTCAACGGCGTAACCGGTTACGTGGTTGGCACCTGCGTCAAGCAGCCGGCCTGACGGGGGGCGGCCGTCACTGTTGGCAGCGACCGAAGGTCACGACGTAGGTTCCGGCGCCGCTCGCCCCGGCTCCACTGCGGTCCGCGGCACCGGGCAGGGCTGCCCGGCCGATGTCGCGCAGGTTCGGATCGAGAACGATCTCGCGATGGCCCCAAGTACTGACGTTCACCCACCAATTGACGGCCGCCTTGGGGGTCCCCAAGCCGCCCCAACCGGTATAGGTGATCTCTCTTACGGCCCATGACCGTGGATTGGGGCAGTACCCGGCACCCATGATGCGGCTCTGCGGTGTGGAATGTGTCTGCGGGTTGGTGTGGGAATCCTTGCCGGGACCCCACCACTTCAGCTGTATGGCTGCGGTGGCGTGCTGCTGTGCCGCCTTCGTCAGGTTCTGATTCACGGTGAGGAGGGGCAGCCCGCGCCTGGCCCGCTCGGCATTGATGAGACAGACCACCACGTCGTTCGCCTGGACGTCATTGCCGCTGCTCGGAGCCCGATTGGCGGCCGCGGTGTCACAACTCAACGCAACGGCCGGTGACGTTCCCGGCGCGAGTGTTGCGGCCATAACTCCGGCTGCAGCGAGACTCAATGCCATTCTTCTGAGGGAAACTCTGCTTCTCACGGAGGGAACACCTCCCGCGAAGATGGACAGTCCCTCCCAGGCTGCCACCTGGTTCATTGGGTCGCATCCGGGCCGCCCTCAGCGCCTGTTCGCCGGCTGTGTAGTGATCTGCCGCATAAACGAGCGGCCATGGGCGGCGGTCGGACGCTATGCCGGGAGGAGCGCGTAGCGATTTGGGGCGCTGGTGGTCCCGGTCGGTCCCGGACGCCCATCTTGTTGGTCTCGGCTGCGGCTTGACCCGACCGGGGCTCGGAAGTGGGGGACGCTCGGCCCCGGATGGGGAACTGGCGGCGGGAGACGGCCCGCCCATCGCTGATCTCCCCGCTTTTGGTTGTCACCCCCCGGCCATCCTTCGGGGGCTTCCCGGCAGTCTTTGTCTTTCCGGGGCGGGCCGGGCAGTCAAGGGTGGCCGAAGGCCATCGCGAAGCGACGCGACGACGAGGAACGAGGAGGAGCGCCCTTGACGGGCCGGCGCGACACGGAAGGACAGTGGACTGACGGGACGCCCCCGGACCCCCTCCGACCCCGCCCCCGGGGCATCCCGCCCCCCCCGCTTCCGTCCCGCCTTCCGTCCCGCCTTCCGTCCCGCCTTCCGAGCCCGCCTGCCGGGACTTCCGCTGCCCCTTACCCCCGCGCCGCCAAGGTGAGGCGGATCGAGCCGTCCTCGGCAGGGGTGACCTCGACGGAGGTGAGGTCGGGGACGTGGGCCGTCGGGGCGTGGGCGGCGGCGCGGGGGCCGATGCCGATCACGCGCATGCCCGCCGCCCGGCCCGCGGCGATGCCGGCGGCGGAGTCCTCGAAGACGATGCAGTCGGCCGGGTCCACGCCCAGCTCGGCGGCGCCCTTGAGGAAGCCCTCGGGGTCGGGCTTGCTGGCCTGCACGGACTCGGCAGTGACCCGTACGTCCGGCAGCGGCAGCGAGGCGGCCGCCATCCGGGCCGTGGCCAGGGCTTCGTCGGCGGAGGTGACCAGTGCGTGCGGGAGGGCCGTCACGGACGCCATGAACTCCGGGGCGCCCGCCACCGGGACCACGCCCTCGGTGTCGGCGGTCTCGCGGGCGAGCATCACCGTGTTCTCGGCGTAGTTGATCTCCATCGGGCGCTGCGGCAGGAGGAGGGCCATGGTGGCGTAGCCCTGCCGGCCGTGGACCACCTTGAGGGCTTCCTGCGGGTCCAGCCCGTGTGACACCGCCCAGTCGCGCCAGCAGCGCTCGACCACCGCGTCGGAATTGACGATCGTGCCGTCCATGTCCAGGAGCAGCGCCTTGGCGGTGAGGACAACGGGGGCGGTGGTGGTGCTGGCCGACATCGGCGGGGCTCCAGACGGGGCGGGAGAAGAGAACAGAGCGGTTCCGTCCACCGGTCAGGGAGTGTGGACGGAACCACTTTGTTCCCACACGATACAAAACGTGGGGCGGTCCGCGCCACCTCTCCTCCGGATCAGCCCGTGCCCTCCAGTGCGCGCCGCGTGGGCGGGCCGTACACGCCCCACTCGTCGTCGATGTTGTTGTTCCACTGGAACTCCGATACGGCCCTCTCCGTACGGTCGTCGAACTTGCCGTTGATCTTGCCGCGGTACAGGCCACGCGCGGCCAGGAGCCGCTGCATCTTCTGCACCTCCGGGCCCGAGTCCCCGTACCGGAGGGTCGGCCCGGCCGCAGGTGCCGAGGTGCTGGGCGCAGCGCTCTTGCTCGCCGACGGGGCCGGCGCGGCCGCGGCCGCGGAGCGGGAGGCGCTGGGGGAAGGGGAGGAGGAAGCCGACTTCGAGGCGGTCGCCGAGCGGGACGGCGAGGTGGAACGGGACGGGCCGGCCGTCGTGGGCTGCGTCGGGCCGATCGGGGCCAGGCTCACCACCGGGGCCGTCGGCTTGTCGTCCAGCAGGACGGTGTCGCTGTCACCGGAGCCCGGGAGCACCCCCAGGGCCAGGGCCGCCGTGCCGACGGCGACCACCGTTCCGGCGCCGGCCAGGATGGTGGGGAGCTGGCGGCGGCGGTTCGGCCGGGGCCGCTTCTCGGGGCCCCCGCCCCCGCCCCACCCCCCGCCCCCGTTCCTGCCATTGCCCTCGGCCCCGGTGTGCGGACGCAGGGTGCCCAGCTCGATGGGCTCGGTCGGTCCGGCCGTCGTGGCCATCCCGGCCGGCCAGGATGCCTGCGGCGGGGCGTCCGGCCAGGTCACCGGGGTGTCGTGCACCGCCGTGCCGTACACCGGTATGCCGTACGCCGGAGTGCTCTGCTCCGCCGCGCCCTCCACGGGCGTGCCTTGCCCCGGCACGCCGTATGCCGACCTGCCCTGCCCCGCCGTCCCGTACCCAGTCGTGCGCTGCCCCGCCGTGTCGTGCTCCGGCATGCCGTACGGCGCCGAGCCCTGCCCTGGGGCGCCCTGCTCAGCCGTGCCGTACCCGGTCGCGCCGTACCCCGGTGTGCCCTGCGCCGGTATCCCGTACGCCGGTGTGCCGTATGCCGGGGTCTCCGCCTCCGGCGGGATGGCCGGGCCGGGAGGGGCGTACGGGGTCGGCGGCTCGGCCACCACGCCGCGCACCGGCTGCGACGGCTGTGGCGGCGGGCCGTCGGGGAGGCCCGGGTGGGGCAGGGTCACGTACGGGCGGATACGCAACGGCTCGAAGCCCGCACCCGGCGCGCACCCGCAGCCGACGCCTACGGCGTCGCATTCTGGACAGCGCTCAGCGCTCACTGGAATCCATCCCTCCTGGGCATTGCCTGCGATTATGCAGACCCGGCGAGGCCCGCCCAACCCACCCGACAGGCCATAACCGGACACACCACTCAGGATGGAAATGTTGATCCGGCCTGAGGAGGAGCGGATGGCTCAGGAAATGACCACGGACGCTGTGGACCCCCTTCCCGACCCGCCGGCATCCGGCCCCGCCGCCGAACACGCCTCCCGCGAGGTGCTCGTCTCCATCGGCGCACTCCTGCTCGGTCTGCTCATCGCCGCCCTGGACCAGACGATCGTCTCCACGGCGCTGCCGACGATCGTCAGTGACCTGGGCGGGATGGCGCACTTGTCCTGGGTGGTCACGGCCTACATGCTGGCCTCGACCGCCGCCACCCCGCTGTGGGGCAAGCTCGGCGACCAGTACGGACGCAAGAAGCTGTTCCAGGCGGCCATCGTGATCTTCCTGATCGGTTCCGCGCTGTGCGGGCTCGCCCAGGACATGCCGCAGCTGATCGCGTACCGGGCGCTGCAGGGCCTCGGCGGCGGAGGACTGATCGTGTTGTCGATGGCGATCGTCGGCGACATCGTCCCGCCCCGCGAGCGCGGCAAGTACCAGGGGCTCTTCGGTGCCGTGTTCGGCGCCACCAGTGTCCTCGGCCCGCTGCTGGGCGGCCTGTTCGTCGACCACCTGTCCTGGCGCTGGGTCTTCTACATCAACCTCCCCATCGGTCTGGTCGCCCTCCTCGTCATCGCCGCGGTCCTGCACATCCCGGCGCGGCCTTCGAAGCACACCATCGACTACCTCGGAACCTTGGTCATCGCCTCCGTCGCGACGTGTCTGGTGCTCGTCGCCTCCCTCGGCGGCACCTGGGGCTGGGGCTCGGCCGGGATCGTCGGTCTGGCCGTGCTGGGTGCCGTCCTGCTCGTCGCCTTCCTCCTCGTCGAGCGGCGGGCCGTCGAGCCCGTCCTGCCGCTGAAGCTGTTCCGGCTCCGCACCTTCACCCTCTGCTCCCTGATCAGCTTCGTCGTGGGCTTCGCGATGTTCGGCGCGATGGTCTACCTGCCGACCTTCCTGCAGGTGGTCCAGGGCGTCTCGCCGACCATGTCGGGAGTCCACATGCTGCCGATGGTGCTGGGGATGCTGATCTCCTCCACCGCCTCGGGCCAGATCGTCAGCCGCACCGGGCGGTGGAAGGTCTTCCCGATCGCGGGCACGGCGGTGACCGCGATCGGCCTGCTCCTGCTCCACCAGCTCCATCGCACCAGCGGCACCTGGGAGATGAGCCTCTACTTCTTCGTCTTCGGCACCGGACTGGGCCTGGTCATGCAGGTGCTGGTGCTGGTGGTGCAGAACGCCGTCAGCTACGCCGACCTCGGCGTCGCGACCTCGGGCGCCACCTTCTTCCGTTCCATCGGCGCCTCCTTCGGCGTCGCCATCTTCGGCACGATCTTCACCAACCGGCTCGACGGCAAACTCACCGCCGCCTTCGCCGGCCTTCCCGTCCCGCCCGGCACGGCCGCCCGGGTGGAGGCCGATCCCCGGGCCGTCGGAGGGCTCCCGCCCGTGCTGCGTCCCCGCGTGCTCGACGCGTACTCCGCGTCCATCACCGACGTCTTCCTCTATGCCGTACCCGTCGTCCTCCTCGCCTTCGTGACCGCCTGGTTCCTCAAGGAGGACAAGCTGCGCGGCTCGGTCACCGCCCCTGACGTCACCGAGACGCTCGCCTCCAATCCCGTCCACCGCTCCTCCCACGAGGAGGTGGCCCGGGCGCTGTCGGTGCTCGGGACGCGTGAAGGCCGCCGCCACGTCTACGAGAAGATCACCGAGAAGGCCGGCTTCGACCTGCTGCCCGCGGCCAGCTGGATGCTGCTGCGGATCAAGAAGTACGGCTCCACCGAGCCGGCGATGCTCGCGGAACGGACCGCCGTGCCGCTGAAGGCGATCACCGAGGCCGCCCGTCAGCTGGAGGAACGCGGCCTCGCCGTACGCGACGGGCTGCCGCTGGTCCTGACGGACCGCGGGCGGGGGTACGCGGAGAAGCTCGCCGAGGCCCGGCAGGAGTCCCTCGCCGAACTGCTCGGCGACTGGTGGGGCCCGGGCCGGCCGACCGACCTGGTCAAGCTGGTGCGGGAGCTCAACGCGGAACTCTGCGGATCCGACGCCGAGGAGCCCTACGACACCGGCCCGCGCCGCGACCACGCCGTGCACTGACCGCGGGCGCCTCAGCGCCTCAGACCAGGCGCTTCTCGAACCAGTGCTCCGCGTACGGGCCGGCGTTGTACGCGGGTATCTCCGCATAGCCGTGGCGCGCATACAACGCCCGGGCCTCCACGAGGTCCGTCCGGGTGTCCAGCCGGATCCGCTCGGCGCCCAGCCCCCGAGCCTCCTCCTCCAGTGCGGCGAGCAGCGCCGCCCCGCCGCCGGTGCCGCGGGCGGCCGGGTCCACGTACACCCTGGTGAGCTCTGCGGTGGCGGGGTCGAGGAGCCGGATGCCGCCGCAGGCAAGGGGCCGGCCGTCCAGGCGGCCGACCACGAACCGGCCCGTCGGCGGGACCAGCCCGTCGTCCGGGAAGTCCAGCAGGCCCTGGTCGATCTCGGCCTCGGTGACGGACCGCTTCCAGTACCGGCCGGCCACCTCCGCGTAGTACGCGCGGCGCAGGGCCGTGGCGTCGGCGGTGGTGAAGTGCTCGGCCGCGACGGTCCAGGTGGGGGATTCGGTGCTCGTGTCCGTGTCCGTGTCCGTGCTCGTGTCCGTGCTCGTGTCCGTGCTCGTGCTCGTGTTGATGTTCATGGCGCCATTGTGGGAGGCGCATGCGGCTCGTCGCGTGGAATATCCACAGGCGCAGGCCGATGATGGGGAAAAGGGTAAATAGGACTAATGGAGGGCGTGAACGCCATGTCAGAGCACCCCGACGCTGCCCTGGTCCGCAGGGGCTACGAGGCTTTCGCCAAGGGCGACATGGAGAAGCTGGCCACGATGATGACGGCCGACGTCATCCACCACGTGCCCGGCAACAACCCGTTGTCCGGGCACCACAAGGGCCGCGAAGCCGTGTTCGACTTCTACCGGCGCCTGGGCGAGGAGACGAACGGAACCTTCCAGGCAGCCCTGCACACGGTCCTGGCGGACGGGCGGGGCCACGTCATGTCCTTCCACACGGCACGGGGCGACCGCGGCGACCGCGGGATAGAGATCCAGGAAGGCCTCTTCTTCACGATCGTCGGCGGGAAGATCAGCGACATCGACCAGTGCACCCAGGACATCGACGAGGAGGACGCCTTCTGGAGCTGATCGGCTCCTCCGACCGCTCCTCCGCTGCCCCGGCCGGCCGCCCCGACGCCCCCGCCCGCCCGGGTTCAGGCCTTCGGCTTCGGGGCCGCCTGCTGCACGACCTCGAACGACCACACCGACGACCCCGAGGCCGCCGGCTTCGGGCGCTCACCCGCGCCCGCGCCGCCACCCTGGTGCGCCGCCTTCATCGGGCCCTCCATCCACGCCTGGAAGTCCTCCTCCGACCGCCACCGCGTGTAGACGAGGTACTGATCCGTGCCCTCCACCGGCCGCAGCAGCTCGAACCACTCGAACCCGTCCGAGTTCTCCACCGCGCCCGCCCGCGAGGCGAAGCGCTGCTCCAGCACTTCCCGCTGCTCGGCGGGGACGGTCAGCGCGTTGATCTTCACGATGCTCATGACCGCCATCCTAGGGATCCCGCGGGGGATATCGTCCTCCCAAGGTAATGAAGTGGTGCATGAAGCGCGGCAGCCAGGCTAAGTCGGGGTTGCGTTCAACAGGGCGGGAGGCCGGCGAGGCGTGGCTAACGCGGCAGAGCACGGTGGTGCGAACGGACACGCCGGGGTCATAGGCGGTGACAGCGGGAGGCTGGGGGCGGCGCGCCTGCTGCTGTGGGCGCTGGCCGGCGTCCTCGCCGTCAGACAGGCCGCCGCCGTACTGCGCGTGCCGCCGGGCGAGTGGCTCAGCGGGTTCCACCTTCCCGGCGCCCTGCCCGGGTCGCTCTACGAGGCCGGCCAGTTCACCGGGACCCCGTTCGCGGGCCTGGTGCTCAAGCCGTTCCTCGGTCTCGCGGCACCCTCGCTGGAGGTTGCCTGGACCTGCGTGACGCTGCTGTTCGTCGCCGCCGTCGGGCTCGTCGCCGCCCGGGGCCTGCCCGACCCCGTGCCGCGGCGCACCGCGCTGCTGGCCGCGCCCGTGCTGGTGGGCCTGATGATGGTCTCGCTGCCCGTGCGCGAGGCGGCCTCGCCCGGCCAGACCGCCGTGCTGCCCGTGCTGCTGGTGCTGCTGGCGGTCTTCAGGGTGCCCGGTGAGCGTGCGTCCGGCTTCCTCCTCGGGCTGGCCGCCGCGCTCCAGCCGGCCCTGCTGCTGTTCGTGCCGCTGCTGTGGCTGACCGGCCGCCGCCCCACCGCCCGCGCCGCCGCCGTCACCTTCGCCTCGGCCACCGCCCTGTCCTGGGCGGCGCTGCCCCGCGACTCCTGGACGTACTGGGTGCACCACCTGGCCGGGACCGGCCTCGGCGGCGCCCCCGACGGCCTCGCCAACCAGTCCGTGCACGGCGCGCTGCTGCGCTTCGGCCTGTCCGGGCCCGTCGAAATGCTGCTGTACGTGGTGCTCGCGGCCGGGATCGCCTGGCTGGGGCTGCGCCGCGCGGTCCGCTACGCCCGGGACGGGCAGCTGCTGCTCGCCGTCGCGATCACCGGCTGCGTGGCCGTCGCGGTGGCACCGACCGGCTGGCGCCACCAGCTGCTGTGGGTGCTGCTGGCGGTGGCGGGCAAGGTCGGCAGGCGTGCGGCGGACCGGCCCGTGTGGCCGGTGGCCGTGGTGCTCGCCATGACGCTGCCCAGCGACGTGCTGCTGCCCAACCTGGCCGCGCTGGCCCCCGTACGCGACAACGTCCTGCTGCTCGCCGCCCTGGCGGCGGCCTGCGCCGTGCCGTTCCTGCCGAGGTCCTCGCCGTACTGGCGCGAGCCGGTCCCGACGGCGTACGGGCGGCCCGCCGCCGCCCGCTGGTCGCGCGTGCCGCTGATGCCGTTCTGGCGGCGCGTGCTGTCGCGCCCCAACCTGCTGCTGGAACTGCTGCTGATACGGGTCGGGTACTCGATGTACTCGCACATCCGGGCCGCCGCACCCACCAGCCGCAGCCTCGCCGAAGGCAACGGCAGCGAGATCCACCGCATCGAGCGGGCGCTGGGCATCGACATCGAGCACGCCGTCAACCAGGCCGTGGTGCACACGCCCTGGCTGGAGAAGTTCTTCAACTTCTACTACACGTCGTTCCACTTCGTGGTGCCGCTGACGATCCTGGCCGTGCTGTACTGGCGCCGCCCGGGCGACTACCGCTGGGCGCGCGCCTCGCTGGGCCTGGCCACGCTGCTCGCGCTCATAGGTTTCTGGCTGTACCCGCTGGCGCCGCCGCGCCTGATGCCCGGCCTCGGTTTCATCGACACCGTGCACGGGCCGCAGGACCTGGCCCACCCGCAGTACGGGGCGATGACCGCGATCTCGAACCAGTACGCGGCGATGCCCTCGCTGCACTTCGGGTGGTCGCTGTGGTGCGGGATCGTGATCGTGGTGCTGGCGCCGAAGGCGTGGCAGAAGCTGCTGGGGGCGCTGCACCCGCTGATCACGGTGTGCGCGATCGTCGCCACCGCCAACCACTGGGTGCTCGACGCGGTCGGCGGCGCGGTCGTGGTCGGCGCCGGGTTCGGGCTGGTCTACGTGCTGTCGGGGCCGCGCGGCGCCGTCCGGGCGGCCGCCGGGACCGCCGTGCCCAAGCCGCGCGAGCCCGAGCGGGTGGGCGCCGCCAGCCGCAGCCGGGCCTGACCGGGCATCTGCGTACGCGAAGGGGTGCCGGGGCGGGCCGTGTGCCCGCCCCGGCACCCCTTCGGTGGATCGCCGCGTCCTGTCAGGATCCGCCGCCGGCCGCGCTGCCGCCACTCGGGGTGGTCGGGGTGCGAAAGGGCCGGCTCTAGCGGGCGGCCGAGCCGCCGGCGGAGAGCCGGTCCACGACGAGCGCGATGGCGGCCTCCGCGGTGTCGGCCTCGGCGATCACGGTGTTCAGGCTGGGGCTGCGGACCCGGAAGCGGCCGTCGGGCGTCGGCTCGGCGGCCGGTGCCTCCACCTCGAAGGGGTGGCGGGTGCGGGAGCTGAACCACAGGGTCCACTGGCGGGTGAACGGGTACAGCCGGCGCAGCTGCGGTTGTGCGGAAGCGGCCTCTATGAGCTCGATGACCCCGCGGTTGAGCGTCTCGGGGCCGCCGCGTTCCAGGATCAGCCGCCATGTCGTGGGCAGCCGCTGCCAGCGGGCATCCACCCGGTCCGCGGTGTCGGTTTCGGCAGCGTGAAGGTTCATCCGCGCAGTGTGACGCCCCACTGGCCCCAGGACAATGCTCCGGACGCCAACGATCCGGCCACGAGCCGCACACGCGGACCCTCCGGCTCGCCCGCCGGGCGACGGCGCTACTCCAGGGGACGGCAGGGGCCGGGGGCGTGGGAGAGGGAGCAGCCCCTGCCGTCCTGGAACCGGTACGGCCACGGTCGCGGTCGCGTTCGCCCGCTCAACCGTGGCTGACCCGGAGCTCCTTGATGCCGTTCAGCCAGGCCGCCCGCAGCCGGCGCGGACCCGCGCCGGCCGGCCGCAGGTCGGGCAGGGCGTCGGCGAGGGCGTTGAAGATCAGGTCGATCTCCATGATGGCCAGGGACTTGCCGAGGCAGAAGTGCGGTCCGCCGCCGCCGAAGCCCAGGTGCGGGTTGGGATCGCGGGTGATGTCGAAGACGTCCGGGTTCTCGAAGACCTCGGGGTCGTGGTTGGCGGAGGAGTAGAACAGCCCCACCCGGTCGCCGGCCTTGATCTTCTGGCCGCCCAGCTCGGTGTCCTGGGTGGCGGTGCGCTGGAAGGACACCACCGGGGTCGCCCAGCGGACGATCTCCTCGGCGGTGGTGGCGGGGCGGGTCGCCTTGTAGAGCTCCCACTGGTCGGGGTGGGTCAGGAAGGCGTGCATGCCGTGGCTGATGGCGTTGCGGGTGGTCTCGTTGCCCGCGACCGCCAGCAGCAGCACGAAGAAGCCGAACTCGTCGGAGCCCAGGTTGCCCTGGCCCTCCGCGGCCACCAGCTGCGTGACGATGTCCTTGGCCGGGCACTCCTTGCGCGCCGCCGACAGGTTCATCGCGTAGCCGATGAGCTCCATCGCCGCGTTGGAGCCGACCTCCTCGGTGATGGCGTACTCGGGGTCGTCGTACGCGATCATCTTGTTCGACCAGTCGAAGATGCGGAGCCGGTCCTCCTGCGGTACGCCGATGAGTTCGGCGATGGCCTGGAGGGGGAGCTCGCACGCCACCTGCGTGACGAAGTCGAAGCTGCCGTCGCCCGCGGCGGCCGCCGCCTCCCGGACGATCTGCCGGGCCCGGTCCCGCAGGGCCTGCTCCAGGCCGCGGATCGCCCGGGGGGTGAAGCCGCGCTGCACGATCTGGCGTACGCGGGTGTGCTCCGGCGGGTCCATGTTCAGCATGATCAGGCGCTGGGCATCTATCTGCTCGCGCTGGATGTGCTCGTTGAAGCGGATGATGGCCGTGTTGGTGGTGGAGGAGAACAACTCGGGGTGCGTGGAGACGTACTTGACGTCCGCGTGCCGGGTGACCGCCCAGTAGCCGTCGTCGTCGAAGCCGGTGACGCCCCGCCGCTGCGGGCACCACCACACGGGCGCGGTCTGCCGCAGCTGTGCGAACTCGGGGAAGGGGACGCGGTCCTGGAGGAGGTCGGGATCGGTGGCGTCGAAGCCTTCGGGCAGCGCGGGACAGGGCATCGGGCGACTCCAAAGTCTGACGGCCCATCAGGAGATTGGCTCGAAGGTAGTAACGAGTTCTAGAAGTGACAAGGGTCTTCGCGTCAACTGTTGCGTGTGGAATCCGTGTAAGCCACGTGCAAGACCCTTGCGTGCCGGGCCCCCGGGTCATAAGACTGCGAGGAGAACTAGAACGCGTACTAGTTCGAGGCGGGGCGCCGGGACGGCCCGCCGCGCCGGCGCAGTGCAGGGAGAGGACGAGCTCATGGCCGCGGAACCCGTCATCGTCGAAGCCGTACGCACCCCCATCGGCAAGCGCGGAGGCGCGCTCGCCAACCTCCATCCCGCCTACCTGCTCGGCGAGACCTACCGCGAGCTCCTCGCCCGGACCGGAATCCAGCCCGACTGCGTCGAGCAGATCGTCGGCGGCACCGTCACCCACGCCGGCGAGCAGTCCATGAACCCCGCCCGCAACGCCTGGCTCGCCATGGGACTGCCGTACGAGACCGCCGCCACCACCGTGGACTGCCAGTGCGGCAGCTCCCAGCAGGCCAACCACATGGTCGCCAACATGATCTCCGGCGGGGTCATGGACATCGGCATCGCCTGCGGAGTCGAGGCGATGAGCCGCGTCCCGCTCGGCTCCGGCTCCAAACACGGACCCGGCAAGCCCTTCCCCGACGAGTGGAACGTCGACCTCCCCAACCAGTTCGAGGCCGCCGAGCGCATCGCCCGCCACCGCGGCCTGACCCGCGAGGACGTCGACCGGCTCGGCCTGCTGTCCCAGGAGCGGGCCGCCACCGCCTGGGCCGAGGAGCGGTTCAAGCGGGAGACCTTCGCCGTCCAGGTCCCGACGACGGAGGAGGAACAGGCCGCCGGGCAGGGCATGTGGCGGCTGGTCGACCGCGACGAGGGGCTGCGCGACACCAGCATGGAGGCGCTGTCCCGGCTCAAGCCGGTCATGCCGACCGCCGTGCACACCGCGGGGAACTCCTCGCAGATATCGGACGGGGCCGCCGCCGTGATGTGGGCCTCGCGCAAGATGGCCCGCGCGCTCAAGCTCAAGCCGCGCGCCCGTATCGTCGCCCAGACGCTGGTCGGCGCCGACCCGCACTACCACCTCGACGGGCCGATCGACGCGACACGGGCCGTGCTCGGCAAGGCCGGCATGTCCCTCAAGGACATCGACCTCGTCGAGATCAACGAGGCCTTCGCCTCCGTGGTCCTCAGCTGGGCCCAGGTGTTCGAACAGGACCTGGACAAGGTCAACGTCAACGGCGGCGGCATCGCCCTGGGCCACCCGGTCGGCGCGACCGGCGCCCGGCTGATCACCACCGCCCTGCACGAGCTGGAGCGCCGCGACAAGGAGTTCGCGCTGATCACCATGTGCGCCGGCGGCGCCCTGGCGACCGGGACGATCATCCAGCGGCTGTAGCCGGCGGGCGCCAAGGCCCCGTGGGAGCCCAAGACCCTGTGGGATGGGAAACAGAAGGCCCCGGTGGCCGGCCTGGGGAGGCCGGCCACCGGGGCCTTCGCACTGCTTTACCGCCGTGCGGCTGCTACCGCTGTACTGCTACTGCTACTGCCACTGCTGCCCAGCGGGACGGTCACCGGCTCAGTACCAGTGGTGGGCCTGCCAGAAGTTCCAGGCGCCGACCGGGCTGCCGTAGCGGGAGTTCATGTAGTCCAGGCCCCACTTGATCTGGGTGGCC
>NZ_JBEXRC010000086.1:0-13040 GCF_040612915.1 Streptomyces sp. NPDC006326
GGCCCCGGCGCTCGCCCCGGCGCGGCGCCCCCGCGGGGCGGCGGCGCCGCAGGGCCGGGTGCCGCCACCCGCGGGTGACGGCCGGTGGGGCGCCGGAGGGCCCGCCCCGGCCCGGTCCCGGGGGGCGAGGCCCGGCGGCGGCCTACGCCGGGGCGGCCGCGCGGACGCCGGTCAGCAGGTCCCGCAGCAGCTCGGCCCCCCGCAGCGTCAGCACCGACTCCGGGTGGAACTGCACCCCCGCGAAGCCGCCCGCGGCCGAGCGGAGCGCGTGGACCTCGCCCGTGGCCGGGTCACGGGCGACCTCCACGCCCCGACCCGCCAGGTCGGCGGCCCGTTCACCGGAGCAGTGCGCGGTGAAGGTGTTGTAGAAGCCGACCACCTCCGGCGTCCCGAACAGGTCGATCCGCGTCTGCGCCCCCTGCGCCGGCTCCGCCTTGCGGACCAGCGGCAGCCCCAGCTCGGCCGCCAGCAGCTCGTGGCCCAGGCAGACCCCGAGCAGGCCGCCCCGGTGCGAGCCGAGGAGTGCGGCGGTCAGCCCGCGCAGCGTCCGCATCTTGGGATCCCGGGAATCCGCCGGGTTCCCCGGGCCGGGGCCCAGCACGACCGGACCGTCCCAGGCCAGGGCCGCCGCCCGCAGCCCCGGATCGTCGTAGCGGCGTACGGTCACCTCCACCCCGGCCACCCGCAGGACGTGGGCCAGCATCGCCGTGAAGGTGTCCTCGCCGTCGACCACCAGCGCATGGCCCGTCACCGCGGCCGGCCGCTCCTGCATCCGCAGCCAGAACGGCGCCAGGTCGCGCCGCCGGCCCGCCAGGGCCGCCTGGACCCGGGGGTCCGCCGCCAGCCCGGCCGCCGCGGGCTCCGGGCGCGGCGCCGCCGGGCGGACCCCGAGGGCCGCCAGCACGCCGGCCGCCTTGGCGTGTGTCTCGGCGACCTCGCCCGCCGGGTCGGAGCGCCGGACCAGGGTCGCCCCGATCGGCACCCGGAGCGTCCCGTCCGGTGCGATGTCGGCCGTCCGGATGAGGATCGGGGAGTCCAGCGTCTGGGACCCCGTCCCGTCCACGCCCAGCAGGGCCAGGGCCCCCGCGTAATAACCGCGGCCGCCGGACTCGTACCGCTCGATCACCCGGCAGGCGTTCTGCACCGGCGACCCGGTCACCGTCGCCGCGAACATCGTCTCCCGCAACACCTCCCGCACGTCCAGCGAGGAGCGGCCCCGCAGCTCGTACTCGGTGTGCGCGAGGTGGGCCATCTCCTTCAGCCGCGGCCCGACGACGACCCCGCCCCGGTCGCCGACCGTGCACATCATCTTCAGCTCCTCGTCGACCACCATCGACAGCTCCTCGGTCTCCTTGCGGTCACCGAGGAAGGAGAGGAGCGACTTGGCGGTCGGACCGCCGTCCGGGTAGCGGTAGGTCCCGCTGATCGGGTTCATCACGACGGTGCCGCCGGACATCCGCACGTGCACCTCGGGGCTGGCACCGACCAGGGTCCGCTCCCCGGTGTGGACGACGTACGTCCAGTACGCGCCCCGCTCGCCGAGCAGCAGCCGCCGGAACAGCGCCAGCGCATCGGCCCGGCCGAAGCCCTCGATCCGGCCCTCGTAGGTGCGCCGGATGACGAAGTTCGCCCCCTCGCCGCGGCCGATCTCGTCCCGGATCACCCGCTCGACGGTGGCCGCGTACTCCTCGTCGGGCACGTCGAAGCCGCCGCCCTCCACCCGGACCGCGTGGTCCGGCAGCGCCGCCACCGCCTGCGCGAGCGGGATCTCGTACGCCTCCTCGGCGACCAGCACGGCCAGCGGCGTGCCGTCGTCGCGTACGTCGAAGCCGCGCTCCCGGATCTGGCGGAACGGCACGAGGGCGAGGGTGGGCAGCTCCCGGACCGGGAGCTCGGCCAGGTGCCCGGCCTCGTGGACGGCGCCGATCAGCACCTCGACGGTGTCGTGGTCGCGGCCGGGGGTGCGCCGGCGCAGCAGGGCGAACGGCGGGCAGGCGTCGTCGAGCAGGCGCTGCAGGTCGGGCAGGCTGGGTGCCATGGGGTGGTCGTCCTTCCGGTGGAGAGGGACGGCCCGGGCCCGCAAGCACGAAGGCCGCCCCTCGGGGCGGCCTTCGCTTCGCTCGTGTCAGTGGGTACGCGCGAGGGGTGAGCCGCCGGGAGCGGGCCACCACCAGTTCTGGAGGGAAAGCGCGTACATGTGCTGCACCCTAGCCCACGCATCGCAGCGACGGGCGAGTAACACTGGCAGAGACATCCGTCTCACGTAGTGGTCCCCGGGCTGGACCCCGGGCGTAACGCCGTAATGTGTACGAGGTGACCGTGAACGCTGAAACCCACGCCCCCGCCGCCAAGGCGACCTGGCGAGACCTTCCCGCGGCGCAGCAGCCTTCGTACCCCGATGCCGAGGCCCTGCGCGCTGTCGTCGCGGACCTCGAGTCGTATCCTCCCCTCGTTTTCGCGGGTGAGTGCGACCAGCTGCGCGCCCGTCTGGGAGCCGTCGCCAAGGGCGAGGCGTTCCTGCTGCAGGGCGGCGACTGTGCCGAGGCCTTCGACGCCGTCTCCGCCGAGCACATCCGCGCCAAGCTGAAGACGCTGCTCCAGATGAGCGCCGTCCTGACGTACGCGGCCTCCGTGCCCGTCGTCAAGGTCGGCCGTATCGCCGGCCAGTACTCCAAGCCCCGCTCCAAGGACACCGAGACCCGCGACGGGGTCACGCTGCCGACCTACCGCGGCGACTCCGTCAACGGCTTCGCCTTCACCGAGGAGGCCCGGGTCCCGGACCCGGAGCGCCTCAAGCGCATGTACCACGCCTCGGCCTCCACGCTGAACCTGGTGCGCGCCTTCACCACCGGTGGTTACGCCGACCTGCGCCAGGTGCACGCCTGGAACCAGGACTTCGTGAAGTCCTCCCCCTCCGGGCAGCGCTACGAGCAGCTCGCGCGGGAGATCGACAACGCCCTGAACTTCATGAAGGCCTGCGGCACCGACCCGGCCGAGTTCAAGGCGGTCGAGTTCTACTCCTCCCACGAGGCGCTGCTGCTGGACTACGAGGGCGCGCTGACCCGCACCGACTCGCGGACCGGCAAGCTGTACGACACCTCCGGCCACATGGTCTGGATCGGTGAGCGCACCCGCCAGCTGGACCACGCGCACATCGAGTTCTGCTCGCAGATCGCCAACCCGATCGGCATCAAGCTCGGCCCCACCACCACCGTGGACGAGGCCCTGACCTACATCGACCGCCTCGACCCCGAGCGCGAGCCGGGCCGGCTGACCTTCGTCGTCCGCATGGGCGCCGACAAGGTCCGCGACAAGCTCCCCGAGCTGGTGGAGAAGGTCACGGCCTCGGGCGCGACCGTCGCCTGGGTCACCGACCCGATGCACGGCAACACCTTCGAGGCCGCCTCCGGCCACAAGACGCGCCGTTTCGACGACGTGCTCGACGAGGTCAAGGGCTTCTTCGAGGTCCACAAGAGCCTGGGCACCCACCCGGGCGGCATCCACGTGGAGCTGACCGGCGACGACGTCACCGAGTGCGTGGGCGGCGGCGACGAGATCTTCGTCGACGACCTGCACCAGCGCTACGAGACGGCCTGCGACCCGCGGCTGAACCGCAGCCAGTCCCTGGACCTGGCATTCCTGGTCGCCGAGATGTACCGCGACCAGTAAGCACTCCATGACGGTGGGGCGCGGATCCGTGTGATCCGCGCCCCACTGTCGTTCCGGGGGCTTTCAGGTAAGCCTCACCTTGGGTACGGTTAGGTAAGCCTCACCGAATGGGGATGGCTCAGGACCGTTCCTGTCAGGGAGGTGAACCGCGTGTACGTCTGCTCTTGCTTCGGGATCACCGACCAGCAGGTCAAGGAACACGCGGCCGCCGGGGCCTGCACCCCCCGCCAGATCGCCTCGGCCACGAAGGCCGGCACCGACTGCGGCTCGTGCGTCCGCACCATCCAGGGCCTGCTCGGCCGCGGGGCGTGCCCGCGCCGCGAGCTGCTGGAGAAGGGCAGGACGGCTGCCGTCCTCGCCGCGGCCCCGGAGCTCGCCGAAGCCGCGTAGGGCCGCCGCCCGCCGCCACGGGCCGGTGTCCGGTGCTCCGGGATCAGCTCTCCGGCTGTTCGATCAGCTGCGCGATGTAGAGCGCCTCGCCGATGCTCTCGATGAGCTCCAGCTGCGTGTCGAGGTAGTCGATGTGGTGCTCCTCGTCGGCCAGGATGTCCTCGAACAGACGCGCCGAGGTGACGTCCCCCTTGCCGCGCATCACCTCGATCCCGCGCCTGAGCCGGTCGATGGCCTCGACCTCGACCTGCCGGTCCGCCTGGAACATCTCCGTCAGGGTCTGGCCGACCCGGACGTGGAAGAGGCGCTGGTAGTTCGGCAGCCCGTCCAGCATGAGGATGCGCTCGGTGAGTCTGTCCGCGTGCTTCATCTCGTCGATGGACTCGCTGCGGGTGTACTCGGCAAGCTTGGTCCAACCCTTGTTGTCCTGGATCCGGTAGTGGAGCCAGTACTGGTTGATCGCCGTGAGCTCGCCGGTCAGCTGCTCGTTCAGGAACTCAAGGACCTCGGGGTCGCCCTGCATCGCAGAGGCTCCTTCCAGGCAATGTCAGCAACGTGACGGGGCAGTGCGCGCATCCTTGCACCGCCGCCAGGGGTCGTCCAGTAAGTGCCTCCTTAGTGGGAGTTACCGTGACTTGCCCGAATCGGCTCGCACCTGGTCGTGACCACCCCGCGGCGTCTGTCACCATGGAGGCATGGGTCAGCCGGAAAGCCGGGAATCTCCGGGAGCAGATCAGCCGGAGCTTCCACCGGGGCAGCGGTTGCAGCGGGGCTGGCCGGTCACCCACTACGGTCCGGTGCCCAAGTTCAAGCCCGACCGCTGGGAGTTCCGCGTCTTCGGCGCCACCGCGGACGGCGAGAAGCACTGCTGGAACCACGAGGAGTTCACGGCCCTGCCGTTCGACTCCGTCGTGGCGGACCTGCACTGCGTGACCAAATTCAGCATGCCGGGCGCCGAATGGGGCGGTGTGCTCGCCCGCCGCATCCTCGACCTCGCCCCGCCGGCCCCGCAGGTCACGCATGTGATGGTGTGGGCCGAGTACGGCTTCAGCTCCAATATGCGGCTGGCCGACTTCGCGTCCGAGCGCACGGTTTTCGCCACCCACCAGGGCGGTGAGCTGCTCACCGCGGAACACGGTTTCCCGGTGCGGCTCGTGGTGCCCCACCTGTACGCCTGGAAGGGCCCGAAGTGGGTGCGCGGCGTGGAGTACATGACCGCCGACCGCCGCGGCTTCTGGGAGGAGCGCGGCTACCACAACATCGGCGACCCCTGGCGCGAGCAGCGCTACTCGTACCAGGAGGAGCCGGGGGACGGCCCCGAGCTGTAGTCGCCGCCTCGCTAGTGGTGGTACTGGTGGACGACCGCGTGGCCCTTGCCGCGGCCGATCATCCACTTGTTGACCGGTGTGGTGACCAGGAAGGCCAGCACGAGCGAGGCCGCCAGCGCGATCCAGAACAGCGCATCCGCCAGGTGGGCGTCCATCGCCCCCGGCCACAGGGCGATCACCCCGTTGTCGATCAGTTCCATGACGGCGATCGAGAGGGTGTCGGCGGCCAGCGCCACCCGGACGGCGGTACGCAGGTCCACGCCGGCCGCCAGGACCCCGCGCAGCGTGAGGGCGTAGCCGAAGAAGAACGCCAGGACGATCGCCAGGACCATGGTCGGCAGGTTCCCCCACCCGAAGGCGGTTCCGACGATCATGCCGAGGACCTCGCCGATGGCGCAGCCGGTGAGGCAGTGCAGGGTGGCCCGGGCGGCCGTCGGCCAGCTGACCCGGCCGTGGTGCCGATGGCGCTGATGGTGTTCGTGCTGTTCGTGCTGTTCGGGGTGGTGCTCGTGGGCGTGGTGCATCGCAACCCCCAGGGAACGCCGGAGAACGGTCCTGCTGACTGACAGAACCGTATACCCCCCAGGGGTATTCCTCAATGCGCTCGGCGGATCAGTGGATCTCCCGCAGCTCCTTCAGCAGCGCCACGTCCGCCGCGTGCCCCTCCGGTCCCCCGGGGGTCTCGATGATCAGCGGTACGCCCTCCATCGCCGGGTGCGCGAAGAGCTCGCCGAAGGCGTCCCGGCCGATGTGGCCCTGGCCGATGTTGGCGTGCCGGTCCTTGTGGGCGCCCACGCCCTCCTTGGAGTCGTTGGCGTGGATCAGCTTCAGCCGCCCCTCGCCCACCGTGTCCACCAGCAGGTCCAGCGTCTGCTTCACGCCGCCCGGCTCGGCCAGGTCGTGCCCGGCGGCGAAGACGTGGCAGGTGTCCAGGCAGATCCCGAGCTTCGGGTGGTGGTCCAGCGCCTCGAAGTACGGGCCGAAGTCCCAGGTGCGCGAGCACAGGGAGGAGCCCTGGCCGGCCGTGGACTCCAGCAGGAGGAACGGGTCGTCCTCGTGCACCAGCTCGTCCAGCAGGGGCAGCATGTACTCCCTGACCTGCGCGTACGCGGCCTCGCGCGGGCGCCCCCCGGTCGCCGAACCGGTGTGCACCACCACCCCGAGCGCCCCGATCTCCCGGCCCCGGCGCAGTGAGTGGCGCAGGGACTCCACCGACTTCTCGACGGTCGCCGCGGTGTGCGAGCCGAAGTTGATCAGGTACGGGGCGTGCACGTAGGCCGGGACCGACCCGGCCGCGCACCCCTCGCGGAACAGTGCGTCCTGCGCGGGATTGCCGGCGGGCGTGGCCCAGCCGCGCGGATTGGCCACGAAGACCTGCACGGCCTCGGCGCCCATCTGCCGGGCGTAGGCCAGCCCCACGGAGGCGAGTCCGCCGGCGACCGGGACGTGTCCGCCGACGGGATTGCGTACGGCCTGTTCCATGGACGGTCACAGCCCCTTGGTCCGCAGGATGATCGTGCCGCCCTCGGGCGCGTTCTGGCCGCCCGGCACCGACTGGGCTTCCACCGTGTTGCTGAAGGAGAGGAAGGGCCGCTCCACCTTCACCTTGAAGCCGGCCGCCTCCAGGGTCTTGCGGGCCGCGTCCACGTCCTGGCCGGTCACGTTCGGAACCGGGAGCTGGCGCGGGCCCTTGGAGACGGTGAGCGTCACCGTGTCCCCGGCCGCGGCCTGCGCGCCGGCGCCGACCGACTGGTTGGCCACCGTACCGGCGGGGGAGGGCGAGTTGACCTCCTCGGCGGCCGTCTCCACCTTCAGGCCGAGGTCCTGGAGCGCCGTCCGCGCCTGGTCCACCGGCCTCCCGGCGACGTTCGGCACCTGGACGGGGCGGCCCTTGCTGACCACGAGCGCGACCGCCGTGTCGGGCGCCCGCTTCTGGCCGCCCCCCGGGTTCGTGCCGATCACCGAGCCCTGCGCCACGTCCTGGCTGAACGCCTGGGTGACCAGGCCGGGGGCCAGGCCGCTCTTGGTCAGCTCGGCCTTCGCCTCCTCCAGCGGACGGCCCTTCACGTCCGGGACGACGACCACCTCGGGGCCGCGCGAGATGGTCAGCACCACCGCGCCGTTGCCGCGGATGCGCTTGCCGCCCTGCGGATCGGTGTTCATGACCGTCCCGCGGTCGAAGGCGTCGCTGAACTTCCGGTCGACCCGCTTCACCCCGAGACCGGCCGCCGACAGCTCCGACTTGGCCTGCGCCTCCGTCTTGCCCAGCAGATTGGGCACCTTGGTGAACTGCCCGGAGTTGATGTACCAGACGCCGGTGCCCAGGCCGAGGGCGAGCAGCACACCCGCGACGACGAGGAACAGGCCGCGGCGGGAGCGGGGCTGCCCGGCGGACGGCCCGGACGGACCGGACGGCGGCGGGATCGGCGGCGTCGCCAGCCGGGAGGTGTGGTGCAGCGGCGGCTGCGCCGCGACCGGCCGCGGGATCACGCTGGTGCGGTCCTCGGCGGCGGACCGCTCCTCGGCGCGCGCCTGCGGCGGTACGGCGTCCAGCTCGGCGTCGCTGAGCCGGGCCCGGGCGTCGAGGGTGACGCCGAGCAGGGCGGCGGCGTCGTGGGGGCGCAGCTCGGGATTGCGGGCGGCGGCCTGCGCGACGAGCCCGTCCAGGGCGGCCGGCAGTCCGGGGACGGCGGCCGACGGGGGCGGTACGTCCTCGTGGAGGTGCTGGTAGAGGACCTGCGCGGCGGTGCCGCCGGTGTGTGGCTTGGAGCCGGTGAGCATCTCGTACAGGACGACACCGCACGCGTAGACGTCCACGCGGGTGTCGGCGACGCCGTTCTCGATCTGCTCGGGAGCGAGGTAGGAGACGGTGCCGAGGACCGAGCCGGTGGTGTGGGTGACCGAGTCCACGGAGCGCACGAGGCCGAAGTCGGCCACCTTGACCCGGCCGTCGTCGCCTATCAGGACGTTCTCGGGCTTCATGTCGCGGTGTACGAACCCGGCCCGGTGGGCGGCGCCGAGCGCGGCGAGGACGGGTTCGAGGATGTCGAGCGCGGCGCGCGGCTGGAGGGCGCCGCGCTCCCTGAGCACGTCGCGTAGCGTGCAGCCGGAGACGTACTCCATGGCGAGGTACGTGTAGGGCCCGTCGGTGCCCTGGTCGAAGACGGCGACCACGTTGGGGTGGGCGAGGCGGGCCACGGACTTGGCCTCGCGGATGAAACGGTCGACGAAGGCGGTGTCGGCGGCGAGGGCCGGGTGCATGACCTTCAGGGCCAGGACGCGGTCGAGGCGGGTGTCGACGGCCCGGTAGACCGTTGCCATGCCGCCGGCCGCGATGCGGGCGTCGATGCGGTAGCGGCCGTCGAGCGTCTGCCCGACGAGGGGGTCGTCCAGGGTCGTGTCCACCCGGGGATTCTACGAGCCGGTGAGCTGCCGCCGGGCTCGGTGGTCCGGCTTGCAGCGCACCTGTGACGTGGTCGACGCGGTCCGGTGCCGCTGCGCGGGCCCGGGCCCGCGCAGCGGCGGCCCGGTCAGAACGCCGGGCGCTCGGGGTCCAGGGCGGCGCGGCCCTCCGCGGGGGAGGAGGCCTCCGCGAAGCGGCGCTGGGGGATGCGGCCCGCCCGGAAGGCCAGCCGGCCCGCCGACACCGCGTCCCGCATGGCCGCGGCCATGAGGACGGGCGCCTGCGCCCGGGTGACCGCCGAGGCCAGCATGACCCCCGCGCAGCCCAGTTCCATCGCCAGCGCCGCGTCCGACGCCGTGCCGGCCCCCGCGTCCAGGATCACCGGGACCCCGGCCCGTTCCGCGATCAGCTCGAAGTTGTGGGGGTTGCGGATTCCCATCCCCGACCCGATGGGGGAGCCCAGCGGCATGATCGCCGCACAGCCGGCGTCCTCCAGCTTGCGCGCCAGCACCGGGTCGTCGTTCGTGTACGGGAGCACGGTGAAGCCCTCGTCCACCAGGGTCTCGGCCGCCGCCAGCAGCTCCTCCCCGTCCGGCAGGAGGGTCCGCTCGTCGGCGATGACCTCCAGCTTGATCCAGTCCGTGCCCAGCGCCTCCCGCGCAAGCCGCGCCGTGAGCACGGCCTCGCCCGCCGTGTAGCAGCCCGCCGTGTTCGGCAGGACGGCGATGCCCAGCTTGGAGAGCAGCGACAGGACGGACCCCTTGACCGTGGGGTCCAGGCGCCGCATCGCCACCGTCGTGAGCTCGGTCCCCGAGGCGATCAGGGCCCGTTCCAGGACCTCCAGGCTCGGCGCCCCGCCCGTACCCATGATCAGGCGGGAGGAGAAGGTCCGGTCGCCCAGTGCGAAGACGTCGTCGGCCATGGTTCAGCCCCCCTGCACCGCGGTGAGGACCTCGACGCGGTCGCCCTCGGCCACCGGCGTGAGGGTCCACCGGCCGCGCGGGACCACGGTCTCGTTGAGTGCGGCCGCGACACCGGACGGGGCCGCGGTCAGGAGGCCGACCACGGCGTCGAGCGTGGTGCCGGCCGCGACCTCGCGCGGCTCGCCGTTGACGGAGATGGTCATGCGTACGACTCCTCGCGTGCGGAGCTGAAGCGGCGGGGGCTGAACGGCCGGGCGAGCTCCGCCACCGTGCCGGTGGCCAGCAACTGCGCCATCACATCGCCGGTCAGCGGGGTCAGCAGCACCCCGTTGCGGTAGTGCCCCGTGGCCAGGTGCAGGCCGGGCAGGTCGGTCGGGCCCAGCAGCGGGGCGTTGTCCGGGGAGCCGGGACGCAGTCCGGCCCGCGTCTCGGTCAGCGGTAGTTCGGTGATCCCGGGCACCAGTTCGTGCGCGTCCCGCAGGAGTTCGTAGACCCCTCCGGCGGTGACCGTGGTGTCCCAGCCGAGTTCCTCGCTGGTGGCGCCGACGACGAGTTCGCCGTTCTCCCGCGGCACCAGGTAGACGTGGCTGCCGCGGACGACCGCCCGTACCGTGCGGGACAGGAACGGCGCGTACGCCGCAGGCACCGCGAGCCGCAGCACCTGCCCCTTCACCGGCCGCACCGGAGGCAGCACCTCCGCCGGTACGCCCTCCAGCCTCCCGCTGAGCGAACCCGCAGCGAGCACCACCTGGTCCGCCTGCAGCCGCGTCCCGCCGTCGAGCTCGGCCCCCGCGGCCCGGTCGGCGCTGACGAGCAGCCGCCGCGCGCCCGCCCGGTGGATCTCCACCCCCGCGCCCTCACAGGCGGCCAGCAGCGCGGCCGCCAGGCGGCGCGGGTCCACCTGGTGGTCCCCGTCGACCCGCAGGCCGCCCCGGACGCCCGGTGCCAGCATCGGCTCCAGGCGTCGGCACTCGCGGCCGGTGAGCCACTCGGACTCCAGTCCGCAGCGCCGCTGCAACGCGTGCAGTTCGCGCAGGTGGAGGCGGTCGTCGGCGTCGAGGGCCACGGCGAGGGTGCCGCAGGCGCGGTAGCCGATGTCCATGCCGCCGCTCGCCTCGGCCAGCTCGGCGGCGAACTCCGGATAGCGGGCGGCGGAGGCCAGATTGAGGCCGAGCAGGGTCTCCTCGCCGTAGTGGAGCTCGGTGACGGCGGCCAGCATGCCCGCCGCGACCCGGGCGGCCCCGCCGCCGGGGGCCGGATCGGCGAGCACGGTGCGCAGTCCGCGCCTGGCGGCCCGCCAGGCGGTGACCAGGCCGATGATCCCGCCCCCGATGACGAGGACGTCGGATCCCTTTCGAGATGAGTGCATGGGCGTCCAGCCCCTCCCTTCGCCGGCATGATCCGGATCAGGTTCGTACGGTCGGAGGCCGGCCAGCCTCCCTCTCAGCCCGGTACGCCCGGACTCCCGCGATGGGTACGGTGGCCAGACTAACCCTGGCGCCGCCCTCCGGTAAGGCTGCCTCCCCGCCACCGTTCCTGATGAGTTGTCAGGTCACTAGGGTGGGCGGCGTGAGCGAGCAGACGGAACAGACTCAGAGCGGCATCGTCATCGTCGGGGCCGGGATGGCCGGGGTGCAGACCGCGGTCGCCCTGCGGGAACAGGGCTGGACAGGCCCCCTGACCCTGCTGGGCGCCGAACCCCACCAGCCCTACGACCGGCCCCCGCTGTCCAAGGCGGTCCTGCTGGGCAAGGCCGAGGACTCCGCCTTCGACGTGGACTTCGAAGGGCTCGGGATCGAGCTCCGGCTCGGCACGGAGGTGACCGCCCTGCGCGCCGCCGACCACGAGCTCGACACCGAGGCCGGCCCGGTCCCGTACGAGGTCCTCGTGCTGGCCACCGGCGCCGAACCGCTGACCCTGCCGGGCGCCGAGGGCGTCCCCGGCGTGCACCTGCTGCGCACCCTGGACGACGCGGCCCGGCTGCGCCCGGTGCTGGCGACCGCCCCGGCGGCGGTCGTGGTCGGGGCGGGCTGGATCGGGGCGGAGTTCGCCACCGCCGCGCGGGAGGCGGGCTGCGCCGTGACCGTGGTCGAGGCGGCCGACCGGGTCCTGGCCGGGGCGCTGCCGGGGGAGGTCGCCGCCCCGATGGCCCGCTGGTACGAGGAGGCCGGGGCCGAGCTGCTGACCGGCACCAAGGTGGCCTCGGTGGAGCCCGGCCGGGTCCTGCTGGCGGACGGCCGGGAGCTGGCGGCGGGCGCGGTGGTCGTGGGCATCGGGGCCCGGCCGGCGACGGGCTGGCTCGCGGGATCGGGCGTGGAGCTCGGACCCGACGGCGCGGTGGTGGCCGACGCCCACCTGCGGACCTCGCTGCCCGACGTGTACGCGGTGGGGGACTGCGCGTCGTTCCCGTCCGCGCGGTACGGGGCGCGGCTGCTGGTGCACCACTGGGACAACGCGCTCCAGGGGCCGCGGGTGGTGGCGGCGAACATCCTGGCGGGCGAGCCGGTGCAGGTGTACGACCCCGTGCCGTACTTCTGGTCGGAGCAGTTCGGCCGGTTCGTGCAGTACGCGGGGCACCACGCCGGGGCGGACACCCTGCTGTGGCGCGGGGACCCGGCCGAGCCCACGTGGTCGGTGTGCTGGCTGCGCGACGGGGCGCTGGCGGCCCTCCTGGCGGTGGGCCGCCCCCGGGACCTGGCGCAGGGCCGCAAGTTGATCGAGACGGGCACCCCCCTGGACCCCGCCAGGGTCGGCGACCCGCAGACCCCTCTGAAGTCGGCCGCCCTCTAGACGGGCGCCGGGGAGGGACCCGGACGGGCGGGCTCGGGTACCGGGTGTCGGTGCGAGGTGGCAGGCTTGTGTCCGTGACCGAGATTGACGCAAAGATCGATGCCCTTGTTCCCGCCTGGCTGTACCTCCCCGACATCGCGGAGATGCTCGACATCGAAGTGACCCGGGTCCGCCAGCTGGTCAAGGAAGGTCAGCTGATCGCCGTGCGCCGTGGCGAGAACCGCGCGCTGCAGGTACCCGCCCCCTTCATCGACGGCGACAAGGTCGTCAAGGGCCTGGCCGGCCTGCTGACCGTGCTCCGTGACGACGGCTTCTCCGACGAGGAGATGCTGGAGTGGCTCTTCACCGCCGACCCGACCCTGCCCGGCACGCCCGTGCAGGCCCTGAGCGAGAATCGCGGCACGGAGGTGAAGCGCCGGGCCCAGGCGCTCGCCCTCTGACCGGAGCTTTCGATTCCCGGGTCCTTGAGCGGACCCGGCCGATCCATCGCGGTGGGGGGGGGGGCCGGGCCCCCCCCCCCCCCCCCCCCCCGGGCAC
>NZ_JBEXRC010000087.1:0-12962 GCF_040612915.1 Streptomyces sp. NPDC006326
ATCTCCCCGACGTCTTCGGCCTCGACCTCGGGCACCGCGCGGGCCCCGGCCGGGGCGGGGGCGGGGGCCCCCCCCCCCCCGCCCCCGGCCGCGGACCCGAGCGGGGTCCGCGGCAGCCGTTCCCGGGAAGCGCCTGAGGGACTTCCGAGGGCGCCCCCGGGAGCGGTGACTCGTGCCACTGCTCTCCCACGGCGGAAGACGACTCGGGCGAATCGTTTCCGCATGCCCTGATCCCGTAACACCCCGTAACGACCGCACCACCCACAACTGAACACCGTCTCGACTCGCAGAGCTTTCGCACCACCTCCATGACACCCACGTCCCTGCCGACGTGTTTAACCGACCGGAGGAAGCCGTGGCACCCACGCCCAGGTTTCGCAAAGACGCAGTCGCAGTACCGGAGGAGAAGCACCCGGTCGACGAGACCCTGCCTCCGCTGAAAATGTTCACGAGCGGTCTCCAGCACGTGGCCGCCATGTACGCGGGTGTCGTAGCCCCGCCCATGATCGTCGGCCCCGCCGTCGGACTCTCCGCCACCGAGACCGCCTTCCTGATGGGCGCCTCCCTCTTCACCGCAGGACTCGCCACGCTCCTCCAGACCCTCGGGTTCTGGAAGATCGGCGCCAAACTCCCCTTCGTCAACGGCGTCTCCTTCGCCGGTGTCACCCCGATGATCGCCATCGGCAAGGGGCAGGGTGACCACGCCGTCCCCGTCATCTTCGGCGCGATCATCGTCGCCGGGGTCATCGGCTTCTTCGCGGCCCCCTACTTCGGCAAACTGGTCCGCTTCTTCCCGCCCGTCGTCACCGGTACGGTCATCACCCTGATCGGCGTCTCCCTGCTGCCGGTCGCCTTCAACTGGTCCCAGGGCGGCAACCGCACCGCCACCGACTACGGGTCGATGAAGAACATCGGCATGGCCGCCGTCACCCTCGTGATCGTCCTGCTGATGCGCAAGTTCCTGCGCGGCTTCCTCCAGCAGATCGCCATCCTGCTCGGCCTGGTCGCGGGCACGCTCGTGGCGATACCGCTCGGCATGACCAGCTTCGACGCCGTCAAGAACGCCTCCGTGGTGGGGTTCCCGACCCCCTTCCACTTCGGCGCCCCGCAGTTCCAGGTCGCCGCCATCGTCTCGATGTGCATCGTCATGCTGGTCTGCATGACGGAGTCCACCGCCGACATCCTGGCCCTCGGCAGGATCGTCGGCCGCCCGGCGGACGCCCGGACCATCGAGGGCGGCCTGCGCGCCGACACCCTCGGCAGCGCGCTGAGCCCGCTGTTCAACGGGTTCATGTGCAGCGCCTTCGCCCAGAACATCGGCCTGGTGGCGATGACCAAGGTGCGCAGCCGGTTCGTCGTGGCCGCGGGCGGGGTCATCCTGATCGTGCTCGGCCTGTGTCCTATGGCGGCCTCGGTCATCGGAGTGGTCCCGCTGCCGGTCCTCGGCGGCGCCGGGATCGTGCTGTTCGGCTCGGTGGCGGCCAGCGGGATCCAGACCCTGGCCGGCGCGGCCATGGAGAAGGGCGAGAACGCCCTGATCGTGGCCGCCTCCGTGGGCATCGGCCTGATCCCGATCGCCGCGCCCGACTTCTACCACGCCTTCCCCAAGGACCTGCTGGTCGTCCTGGACTCGGGGATCAGCACCGGCTGCGTGGTGGCCATCGTGCTGAACCTGGCCTTCAACCACCTGGGAGCCAGGCGCTCCGCGAACGCCGATCCGGTCCCGGACCCGCTGCCGGTGCACTAGCTCCGCACGGCCGCACGGTACGGCGGTGCGTACGCCACCCACTGCGGGCGTGGCGTACGCACTGCCGTCTTCCGTGCGGCCGGGCCTTGTGCGGGAGGCAGACTTGACGGCCGGGGCCGTGCGCGGAGGGCATGCGGCGGGGGAAGTCCACGGGGGGCCGATGGAACTCGGATCAGTACTCATCGCGGTGGCGGGCGTTGCGGGCACCCTGGGCGGAGCGCTGCTCACCCAGCGCGGCGCGGAGCGCGCCAAGCGCCGGGAGATCGAACTGGTGCGTGTCCACGAGGAGACACGCGAAAGCCTTTCGCTGCGGCGCACCTGCTATGCGGAACTCAACCGCGACGCCCGGCAGTTCACCACAGCGCTCAACCGCCACCTGCACATCATGGCGGAGCGCGGTGTACAGCCGGCCGACAGCGAGGTGCTCGACGAGGCGAAGACCGCCCACCGCGACCGGTACTCGGAAGCGCAGATGATCGCCCCCGACGCCGTACTGATGTGCGCGAGCGCCGTCAACAAGGCCTTGAACGAGGTCTACGGCCAGGTCAAACGCCTCGAACGCGGCGCCCCCGGACCGGGCGAGACGCTGGAGGGCGCGGCCCGGGCCCAGTACAAGGTCTGGGAGCTGCTGCGGGGCATGAGAGCCGCCATGCGCCGCGACCTCGGGGTGTCGCAGGAAGCAGAAGGGGTCACGTCCCCGGCTCCCACAGCATGAGGTTGCTCATCAGCTCGGCCTGTTCGACGGCGTCGTCGAGGGCGTTGTGGGTGTGGCGGCGGGTGGAGCGGAGTTCTCTCGGCATCCGGCCCTTGACGGCCGCCCGGAGGGGGACTGCCGCCTTCGTCGCGTAAAGGGTCTTCATGTCGAGGCAGCCGGAATGCCCGAAGGGGCTGTCGCCGCCGAAGCGCATGAGGTACCAGTACAGGAACGTCCAGTCGAAGGGGGCCGGGTACCCGCACATCACCGGCTGCGCCCCCGCCGCCGCGGACAGCTCCCGGACCCAGGCGCGGAACGCGTCCATGGCCGCGGCCGGGTCCGTGCCCTCGCGCCGGAGGCGCTCGCGGTCCAGTCCGCTGACGGCGAGCGCCTCGGGCACGTAGTCGTCGCTGATCGGGCTCAACTCGCGGTAGAAGGTGTCCTGTTCGGGATCGGCGGCCGTATACGACGCGCCGTCCTGACGGCCCGCGACGGCGGCGCCGAAGCTGATCATCGAGTACGGGCCGGGAATGGGGCCGTCGGCTTCGACGTCCACGGAGATGTAGAGGTTAGGGCGTGCGGTGCGGGCTGACATGCACCGGAGCATGGCAGCCCGTACCGCCCTCGCTCACCTGGTTAAACGGTGGCCGGAGCTCAGGAGGCGGGGGAGAGGTACATCCCGCTCTGGTCCGCTCCCGCCGTGTTCTTGCAGCCGACGCCGGCGGTGGCGGGCTGGGCCACGGCCAGGGCGAGGCAGCGGCCGACGGCGAGCTGGCCGAAGTGGTTCGGGTGCATGGACTCCTGTACGAGCCCCTGCGTCTCGCTGCTGTCGATCCAGCGCGCCCACTCGCTCGTCTTCGCCGACGCCGGGACCGCGGAGGTCACCTGCTTGCTCGCGGTGGCGCACACCTCGCGTCCCTGGAGCATGTCCCGCAGGTCCAGGAACTGCACGCCCTTGGCGGCGGCCACCGCCTTGAGGCGGTTCGCGAGCTGCGGCACGAGCGAGTCCCGCGCCCAGTCGGAGTCCCTGTTCCAGAAGGGGCATCCGCCGGTGTTGAGCCGGCTCCAGTCGCTCTGGGGGTAGCGGTTCTCGGCGCCGCGCGGTATGGGCGAGGGGTAGGACTGCAGGACGATCCGGTACGAGGAGTCGGTGTACCCGGCGCCCCGCATCACGGCCCGGATCTCGTCGACGGACTTGCCGACGCCGGCCATGACCCCGTCGATCTTCTGGTCGACGTCGTACTGCTGGTCGTCGTAGCAGTACGAGTTCCAGAGCACGAAGTCGTACGCGCACTCCTTGATGATGTCGGCGAAGCCGAGGTCGTTCCCGCCGATGGACAGGGCGATGACCTTGACGTCGTTCGCGGCGGCCACGGCGGCGAGCTGATCGGCCTGCGGGGCCTCGCCCTTGATGGCCACGCCGCCGTTGGAGGCGCGGAACACGTTCGCGGCGACCGCCCCGGAGCAGGCCAGGTTCACGGAGACGTCGGCGATCGGCCCGGCGCTCTTGACCTCGGCGGAGTCCGAGCGGTGGCAGCCGCCCGCCGTACCGCCGTACACCTTGGCGGGGTCGTAGGTGCTCCCGCTGACCCAGGCCCGGTCGGTGCCGTTCCTGCTGCCCGTGTTGGTGAGGCTGTTGCCCTTCCAGCGTCCGGCCTCCCCGGAGATGTAGCTGTCGCCCATGGACACCACGGCGGTGGGCCCGGCACCGGGCCCGGCCACGGCGGTCCCGGCACCGCCGACCAGCGCACTGACGGCGAGCGGTACGACCATCCCGGCTCCGGCGAGTCGTCGCACACGACGGGCGGCCCGGTTCTTGCTGGCGTTGCGGAATCCGATCACGACGGAACTCCTGCGTTCGGCCATGCCGAAAATCCGGACAAGTCCGGTACATGGCTGGGGAAGTGGGGGAGAACCGCCGGCCGGTGGCACCGGAAAGGTGACACGGCGCACGTTGTTACCGCTAGGTAGCCGCAGATTACGATGACGTAACGCCCGACCATTCGTTCGGGCGCGGAGCCGCTGGGTCCTGGCCGGAGCACGCCGTTGCCCCGTCGGTCATCCCCGCCGCCCAACGGGCCGCGCCCGCCTGGGTGGACGTCCGGCACGTGGAGGGGGGGCCGGGCGGCCTGCGCGGACTTCGCCCGTGGCTGCGGCAACGGCATCGGCCTGCGGGTCCGCGCCGCCGTCGGCGCCCGGGAGCGGGGCGCCGAGGAGATGGGCCGGTGCGTGGAGCGCCGGCAGTTGAGCGCGGCTCCGCCCCCGTGCCGGAACGGCAGCGGGGGCGGAGCCGGGTGAGGGGTCTTCGGCTGCTGTGCGAGGTCAGCCGAAGGCGGGGCGGGGCGTCAGCCGACGAGCTGGTCGTAGGCCGGGAGGGTCAGGAAGTCCGCGTAGTCCGCGTCCAGGGAGACCTGGAGGAAGAGGTCGTGGGCCTGCTGCCACTTGCCGGCCGTGAAGGCCTCCTCGCCGATCTCCGTGCGGATCGCGGCCAGCTCCTCCGCCGCGATCGTGCGGGTCAGCTCGGCGGTGGCCTGCTCGCCGTTCTCGAAGACGACACCGGCGTTGATCCACTGCCAGACCTGCGAACGGGAGATCTCGGCCGTCGCCGCGTCCTCCATCAGGCCGAAGATGCCCACGGCGCCCAGGCCGCGCAGCCAGGCCTCGATGTAGCGGATGCCGACCTGGACGGCGTTGCGCAGGCCCTCGTACGTGGGCGCGGCGTCCAGCGAGTCGATCGCGATCAGCTCGCCCGGGGCCACCGAGACGTCCTCGCGCAGGCGGTCCTTCTGGTTGGGCTTGTCGCCGAGGACCGCGTCGAAGGAGGCCATCGCGATCGGGACCAGGTCGGGGTGGGCGACCCACGAGCCGTCGAAGCCGTCGCCGGCCTCGCGGTCCTTGTCGGCCCGGACCTTCTCGAAGGCGATCCGGTTGACCTCGGCGTCCTTGCGGGACGGGATGAAGGCCGCCATGCCGCCGATGGCGTGGGCGCCGCGCTTGTGGCAGGTGCGGACCAGGAGCTCGGTGTACGCCCGCATGAACGGGGCGGTCATCGTCACCGCGTTGCGGTCCGGCAGGACGAACTTCTCCCCGCCGTCGCGGAAGTTCTTCACGATCGAGAAGAGGTAGTCCCAGCGGCCCGCGTTCAGGCCCGCCGCGTGGTCGCGCAGCTCGTAGAGGATCTCCTCCATCTCGTACGCGGCCGTGATGGTCTCGATCAGGACCGTCGCGCGGACCGTGCCCTGCGGGATGCCGACGTAGTCCTGGGCGAAGACGAAGATCTCGTTCCAGAGGCGGGCCTCCAGGTGCGACTCCGTCTTCGGTAGGTAGAAGTACGGGCCCTTGCCGAGGTCGATCAGGCGCTTGGCGTTGTGGAAGAAGTACAGGCCGAAGTCCACCAGCGCACCCGGCACCGGGCGGCCGCCGACCTGCAGGTGGCGCTCCTCCAGGTGCCAGCCGCGGGGACGCATGACCACGGTCGCGAGCTGCTCGGCGGGCCGCAGGGCGTAGGTCTTGCCCGAGCGCTCGTCGGTGAAGTCGATGCGGCGCTCGTAGGCGTCGATCAGGTTGAGCTGGCCGAGGACGACGTTCTCCCAGGTGGGGGCCGAGGCGTCCTCGAAGTCGGCGAGCCAGACCTTGGCGCCCGAGTTCAGGGCGTTGATGGTCATCTTGCGGTCCGTCGGGCCGGTGATCTCCACACGGCGGTCGTTCAGCGCGGCCGGGGCCGGCGCGACCTTCCAGTCGCCCTCGCGGACCTGTGCGGTGTCCGGGAGGAAGTCGAGGTGGGAGGTGCGGGCGATCTCGGCGCGGCGCTCGGCGCGGCGGGCGAGGAGCTCGTCGCGGCGGGGGGTGAACCGGCGGTGGAGCTCGGCCACGAAGGCGAGGGCCGCTTCGGTAAGGACCTCGTCCTGACGTGGCAGGGGTTCGGCGTCGACGATGGCCAGCGATGACGGCGCTGGTGCGGACATAACTGTCACTCCTTCAGCGGCGGTGCCTGGCGGCCGCGGGGGAATGCTCGCGCGAGACGGCACGCAGTGCCGTCGGGTGTGGAGAGTTCCGGAAAACGGTCGCGGGCGCCGTCTGGGGGTTCAGGGCGCTTCTGACCAGTGGATAGTAATTTCCTTATGGTGGAAGTTCAATGGTTTGTTGATGTCGAGATTCTCTGAGTCGACAGATTCCGCACCACCGTGGCCCTCAGTGCCATGGCGGTCACAGGCCGCTCAGGCCCGGCGCGGCCCGGGCTCAAGCCAGTCGTGCCAGGTCGGGCGGGGTGTCGATGTCGAAGGCCTCGGCGACGTCCCCGCACTCCACCAGCCTGAGCTCCTCCGCGTGATGTGTCAGGTGGACCCGCGCCCCCTTGTCCCCCTCCGCCGTTGCCGCGATGTCCGCCCACCGGTCCGCACCGAACAGCACCGGGTGCCCCCGCTCCCCGTCGTACGCCGCCGCCACCAGGCTCGTGGGGGAGCGGTACGCCTCCAGTACCCGGGCCACCGCCGCGGCCCCGATGCCCGGCTGGTCCACCAGCGAGACGAGCGCCGCGCCGGCCCCCGTACCGGCCAGCGAGGCGAGGCCCACCCGCAGGGAGGAGCCCATGCCCTGCGCCCAGTCCGGGTTGTCCACGAGCACACAGCCGGCCAGGTCCGCCCGCTCGCGGACCTCGGCGGCCGAGGCGCCGAGCACCACGTGCACGGGGTCGCAGCCCGCCTCGCGCAGCACCCGGACCGCGTTCTCGACGAGGGGGCGGCCGCGGTAGGGGAGCAGGGCCTTGGGGCGGCCGCCGAGGCGGCGCCCCCCGCCGGCCGCGAGGAGCAGGCCCGCGATCACGGGGCGAGCGGAGTGGTCTGCGCTGTGGTCTGTGGTGGCCGGCATGACAGCGATTCTCGCCCCTGCACCCCGCTGCGGGGCCTGCGTGCCAGAACCCGCCGTACGGCGGCCAGCGCGGCCCCGATCGGCAGCGGCTCGGCGATCCGGTTCTCGGCGGCGGTCAGCAGGGCTCGTTCGTCTCGGTCGGTCAGCGGGGTCGACATCGCGGATCTCCTTGCCAATCAGGGGCCAATACCGCGAGTCTGGACCCCGATTGGCCTGATAGGCAGAGCCAATCAGGGGAGGTTGGCATGGCAAACGGGCGAGTGGTCCAGACGGCGGACAGGACCATCGGGAGCCGCCAGCTCGCGGCGCTGCTTCCCGCCGAGGTGCTGGCCCGCCCCGGCTACCGGGCCCTGGCCGACGCCGTCCGGACCCTGATCCTCGACGGCCGGATCGCCCTGCACGTACGCCTGCCCGCCGAACGCGAGCTCGCCGAGGCGGTCGGCGCCAGCCGGGCCACCGTCACCGGGGCCTACGACCTGCTGCGCGAAAGCGGCTACGTCCGCAGCCGGCGCGGCTCCGGCACCTGGACCGAGCTCCCCGACGGCCACGGACCGGTCGGCGCCCACCTGCTGGTGGGCTCCGGCGGCTACCGGGCCGACGGGGAGCCGGGCATCGACCTCGCCATCGCCGCCATGGGCGCCCCCGGCCAGGCCCTGGCCGAAGCCCTCGCCTGGGCCGCGCCCCGGCTGCCCGGCCTCGCCCGCAGCCCCGGCTACCACCCCTTCGGCCTGCCCGACCTGCGCACCGCCGTCGCCGAGCGGTTCAGCCGGCGCGGGCTCGCGACCCGGCCCGAGCAGATCCTCGTCACCGCCGGGGCCCAGCAGGCCTTCGCCCTGGTGGTGAACCTGCTCTGCCGGGCCGGGGACCGGGTGGTCACCGAGAACCCCACGTACGCGAACGCCCTGGACGCCCTGCGGCACGCACGGCTGCGCACCGGATCGATCGCGGTGTCCGAGGCGGGCTGGGACATGGAGATCGCCGAGAGCACCCTGCGCCAGACCGTGCCGAGGCTGGCCTACGTGATCCCCGACTTCCACAACCCGACGGGGGCGCTGATGCCCGAGGAGCAGCGGCTGCGCCTGCTCTCGGCGACGCGCCGGACCGGAACCTGGCTGGTGGTCGACGAGACGATCGCCGACATCGCCCTGGACGTGCCGGCTCCGCCGCCGCTGGCCTCACTGGCTCCGCGGGGCGGGGCCGACCACGTGATCACCATCGGCTCGCTGAGCAAGACGCACTGGGGCGGCCTGCGGGTGGGCTGGGTCCGGGCCACCGAGAAAATGATCAACGAGCTGACGGCGGTCCGGGTCTCCTCGGACATGACCGGCTCGGTCCTCGACCAGCTGGTCGCCCTGCCCCTGCTGGACGGGCTGGAGCGGACGCTGCCCGCCCGGCTCGCGCAGCTGCGGACCCGGCGGGAGGCGCTGGTGCGCTCGCTCCAGCGGCACACCCCCGAATGGTCCTGGCAGCTCCCGCCGGGCGGCCTCTCGCTCTGGGTGGACCTCGGCGAGCCGGTCAGCTCCGCCCTCGCCGAACGGGCCGGCGCCTGCGGCGTGCACATCGGGAGGGGGGCCCGCTTCGGGGTGGACGCGGGCACCTTCGAGCACCGCATCCGGATCCCGTACACCCTGCCGCCGCAGGACCTGGACGAGGGCATACGCCGCCTCGCGGCCGCCTTCCACGAGGGGGTCCCGCTGACCCCGGCGGTGGAGCGTCCGCACTGGGTGGCCTGAGCGGCCGAGCGGCAGGTCCGCGCCGCCCTACGGGGTGCGGATCAGCCGGCGCGTCGCGGCCGCGGCCACCGCCGAGGTACGGGAATCGACGCCGAGCTTCGCGTAGATGTGGACCAGATGGGACTTGACCGTGGCCTGGCTCAGGAACAGCCGCTTCGAGATCTGCTGGTTCGACAGGCCGTCCGCGACCAGCTGGAGCACCTCCAGCTCCCGCTTCGTCAGCGCCGAGGCGGGCGTGCGCATACGGTCCATCAGCCGCAGCGCCACCGCCGGGGCCAGCGCCGACTGCCCGGCCGCCGCCGTGCGGACCGCGGCCGCCAGCTCCTCCGGCGGGGCGTCCTTCAGCAGGTACCCGGAGGCGCCCGCCTCCACCGCCGCCAGGATGTCCGCGTCGGTGTCGTACGTGGTCAGCACCAGCACGCGCGGAGCCCCCGGCCGGGCCGTGATCAGCGCCGTCGCCGCCGAGCCGTGCATCCCCGCGCCGAACTGGAGGTCCATCAGCACCACGTCCACCGGCCCGGACGCGGCCAGCTCCACCGCCCGCTCGGCGGTGGCGGCCTCCGCGACCACCGCGAAGTCCGCTTCCGTGTCCAGCACCGCGCGCAGCCCGGCCCGCACCACCGGATGGTCGTCGGCCAGCAGGAGCCGGATCGTCATGGGGCGGCCTCCAGGGGCAGCGGAAGGGTCACGGCCACGGCGGTGCCCTGGCCCGGTGCGGACTCCACGGTGAACAGCCCGCCGAGGCTCTCGGCCCGCGCCCGCATGGCCGGCAGGCCGAAACCGCCGTCCGCCGAGGGCTCCGGCCCGGGCAGCCTGCCGGCGGCGGCCGCGGGAGGGGCGAAGCCGTGCCCGTCGTCGACCACGTCCAGCGTGACCGAGGCGTCCATGAAGGTCAGCGTGATCTCCGCCCGCCCCGCCCCCGCGTGCCGCACCACATTGGCCAGCGCCGACTGCGCGATCCGCAGCAGGGCGACCTCGTACGGGGTGGGCAGCACCCGCGGGGTGCCGCTCAGGCTGAACCGCACCCGCGGCCCGGGCGCGGCCGTGCACAGCCGCTCCAGCGCACCGGCGAGGGAGCCGTGCTCCAGGTCGGGCGGGGTCAGGGCGCGTACGAAACGGCGCGCCTCGGCGAGGTTGTCCTGCGCCGCCCCGCGCGCCGCGCTGATGTGCTCCCGGGCCGCCGCGTCGTCCGGCAGGGTGCGCTCCGCCGCCCGCAGCAGCAGCTGGATCGAGGACAGCCCCTGCGCGAGGGTGTCGTGGATCTCCCGGGCCAGCCGCTCCCGCTCCGCGAGGATGCCGGCCCCCCGCTCGGCCGCCGCCAGTTCGGCGCGCGTGGTGATGAGCTCCTCGATCAGCTCGCGGCGCCGCTCGCTCTCCCGGTACAGCGCCTGGTAGCCCAGTACGGTGGCCACCGCCACCGCCCCGCCCAGCAGCGGCCCGAGGAAGGCCCCGGGCACCACCGCGCGGCTGTGCGCCAGGAAGCCGCCGATCGCCGCGCAGGCCGTCACGGCGACCGCCGCGACCCCCCAGCGCAGCCGCAACAGGTGCAGCTCCAGGAAGTACAGCGGGAACGCGATCCACAGGCCGTCGGGGGACAGGGCGAGCAGCCCCGCCCAGGCCGCGCCGAGCCCGGCCAGCCACACCGCCCCCGCGCGCGCGTCGCGCCGTACCGCCGGGGCCCGTACGCCCGCCAGGTAGACGGCGGCCAGCGCGGCGCAGGCCGCGACCACCCAGCCGGCGCGGGGCGCGGAACCGGTGACGGCCCGCCCGGCGGCCAGCGCGAGCAGCGCGAACAGCAGCGCGTGCAGGCACAGCCGCAGGACGCGGGAGACGGGAGTGAGGGGGCGCGGAGCGGGGGAAACCGGAAGAGCCATGGCCCGACCAGCGTACGTGCGCGCCGACGGGCCCCGGTCAATCGAAAGTTTGATGTCCGGATGCGTCCTTCGATACCGGGAACGCCACCGTGGCGCGATGCCCCGCACCCCCGGTGAAGACCAGGGTGGGGGCATGTTCGTCGCATGGAGAGATCTACGGTTCGCGAAGGGCCGCTTCGCCCTCATGGGTGCGGTGGTCCTGCTCATCACCTTGCTGGTGGGCCTGTTGTCCGGGCTCACGGCGGGGCTGGCCCGGGAGAACACCTCGGCCGTCACCGGCCTGCCCGCCTCGCACCTGGCCTTCGCCGCACCCGCCGGGGACCAGCAGGTGTCCTTCACCCGGTCCCAGGTGTCCGAGAAGGCCTGGCAGGCCTGGCGGGCGCAGCCCGGCGTACGGTCGGCGCAGCCGCTCGGAATCCGCACCACCGACGCCGCGGCGGGCGGGCGGACCGCCGCCGTCTCCGTCTTCGGCGTGGACCCGGCCGGCCCCCTGGCACCCCGCGGGAGCGGCCTCGCCCCGGGGCGGGCGGTCCTCACCGAGAAGGCCGCGCAGGAGCTCGGCGGCCTCACCGCTGGCGCCCGGCTGAGGATCGGGCCGCTCGACCTGACCGTGGCGGCCGTCTCCGGCACCGCCGCCTACAGCCACACCCCCGTCGTGTGGATGGACCTGGGCGACTGGCAGCGCCTCGGCAACCCCGCCGCCACCCCGGACACCCTCGCCACCGTGGTCGTCCTCGACGCGCCGGACGCCTCCGGCGCAGCCCTCGCGGCCGGCGACCGGGCCGCGGGCACCGAGGTGCGCACCGTCGACGAGGCGCTCGGCGCCATAGGGTCCTACCAGGCCGAGAACGGCTCGCTCCAGCTGATGCGCGGCTTCCTCTTCGCCATCTCCGCCCTGGTCATAGGGGCCTTCTTCACCGTGTGGACGATCCAGCGCAGTGCGGACGTCGCCGTGCTGAAGGCCCTGGGCGCCTCCACCCCGTACCTGCTGAGGGACGCCCTCGGCCAGGCCGTCGTCATGCTCGCCATCGGCACCGGGCTCGGTACCGCGCTCGCCGCCGGGTTCGGGGCGCTGATCAGCGGCGGCGACGTGCCCTTCGTCCTCGCCACCGCGACCGTGCTGGTACCCGCCGGGATCATGATCGTGCTCGGCGCCCTCGGCGCGGCCCTGTCCATCCGGCGGATCACCGCCGTCGACCCGCTGACCGCCCTCGGGAGCGCCCGATGACCCTGCTCGTGCACGACGTCACGCTCACCTACCCCGACGGGGAGGGCCGGCTCACCGCCCTGGACCGGGTCCGGCTGGAGGTGCCCGCGGGCACCCTGACGGCCGTGATCGGCCCGTCCGGCTCCGGCAAGTCCAGCCTGCTCGCCGTCGCCGCCACGCTGGTCACCCCCGACTCGGGGCAGGTGGTGGTGGCGGGCCGGGACACGGCCCGGCTCGGCGCCGCCGAGAAGTCGGCCCTGCGCCGCGAGGAGATCGGCATCGTCTTCCAGCAGCCGAACCTGCTGGCCTCGCTCACCGCGGCCGAGCAGCTCCAGGTCATGGCGCACCTCTCCGGCCGCCCGGCGCGGGCCCTGCGCCGCCGGGCCCTGGACCTGCTCGACGCGGTGGGCCTGGCCGACAAGGCCGACAAGCGCCCCCACCAGCTCTCCGGGGGCCAGCGCCAGCGGATCAACATCGCCCGCGCCCTGATGAACGAGCCGGCGGTCCTGCTGGTCGACGAGCCCACCAGCGCCCTGGACCACGAACGCGGAGCGGCGGTGCTCGACCTGCTCGTCACCCTGACCCGGGAGCGCTCCACGGCCACGGTCCTGGTGACCCACGACCACGCCCACCTGGACCGCATGGACCGCACCGCCACGATGACGGACGGCCGCCTCACGCTGACGGACAAGCAGCCGGCCCCGGCGCCCTGAGCCGCCCGCGGAGCCCTGTGCCGCCCCGGCCGCCCCCGGCCGCGCACGCCCCGGCCCCGGCACCCCTCGAAGCGGAGGGGTGGCGGGGGGGGGGGGGGGGTGTGGGGGGGCCGGCCCCGGACCCGCCC
>NZ_JBEXRC010000088.1:0-12923 GCF_040612915.1 Streptomyces sp. NPDC006326
GGCAGTGCGATACCGCCGCCCAGCAGGGCCACGGAAGCTCCGGCCAGAACGATACGGCGGGTCGAGAAACGCTGGAACATGAGGTTCTCCATTCGAGGTAAAAGAGGGTTCTGAAGCCGTCCCGGAATGGGTCGGCGGCAATTCTTCGTCCTCGTTTCTCCGGTGTTCTGTACCGGTGAGGGCGTACTTCAAATAAGCCCTCTGCGAGGACGTGCGTCATGCCCCTCGAATGCGTGGCTTGACGCCCGGAACCCTTCTTGGTAAAAGGCCCCGGTTGTCAGGCGAAGGGGCCTTCGCTCGTGAAGCGGCGCAGGTGGCGGGCGAACGTCTCGGCTTCGCCCGGCGGCCAGGAGGACAGGCTCGCCATGATGTGGGCGGCGAGTCGGCTGCGCAGTTCGGTCACGGCGAGTTCGCCCTGTTCGGTCAGGACGAGCAGCTGGGCGCGTCGGTCACGGGGATCCGTTTCCCGGCGGACGAGGCCGGCGGCCTCCAGCCGAGAGGCCCGGCGGGTGACGCCGGAGCGGTCGACTCCGGCATCGGAGGCCAGGTCGGCGGCGCTGCGGGGTCCGCTCCGGGCGAGTGCGCTGAGTACCGGGTAGGTCAGCTCGTCCACCGCCTCCCCCATGCCCTTGGTGAGTTCCTGGTGCAGCTGTGCGCGCGTGGTGCGCCGCAGCAAGATGCCCAGCGCATCAGCGATCTGGTGTCCCACTTCGTTCTCCACAGCCGAAGAATAGCGTGCGCTGCGCACGCGTCTCTGTTACGGTTCAGGAAGCGTGCGCAGCGCACGCATCCTGCTCCGCAATCGAAGGGGAGTCCCATGACCCGCACCGGCATCGAAGCCGCGCTCACCGATCTGATCCTCAGCAGCGACCTCCCCGTCCAGGAGGCAGTCGACCGCCACTTCACCCCGGAGTACCGGCAGCGCACCGACGGGCGGTGGGACGACCGGGCGGGGTTCGTCGAGCACATCACCCATGTGCGCAGCGTCGTCTCGGGCGGCCGTGTGGAGGTGCACGACGAGCTGTACGACGGCGGCAAGTACGCGGACCGGCACACCGTGCACCTCACGAAGACGGACGGCTCGACCGTGAGCATGGAGGTGTACGTGTTCGCCGAGATCGGACCCGACGGCCGCTTCAGCCGCATCGAGGAGACCACCTTGCTGCTTCAGGGCTCCGACGCCGACCGCGGTATCGGCAGCGCCCGGTAGGTCGCTCGCGAAGCCGCACCGCGCGGGGCTTTCAGGCCGGGAACCGACCTGTATGCCGTCCGGCTTCGCCTCATGAGCGACAACGAAGCGGTCAAGGCCGTCCCGGACGGCTGCACCTCCGTCACGCCCTGGATCATCGGAAACGACACCGCAGGGCTCATCGACCACCTGGAGCGGGCCTTCGGCGCCGAGGACCTGGGCCGGTTCGTCATGGAGGACGGCGCCCGGCGGATGACCGACCCCGGCTTTACCCGTGCGATGACGTACGTGTCGGGATCGCTGTACGACCCGGAGCGGAGCGAGCCGAAAACCGCTCCGGGCTGAGGGGCCAACACCTCGGAAGAGACGCCGGCGCCGTCGATTCGGCACCGGCTCGGTCCGGTCGATGCCCTGAGAGGGGGCCGAAGCGGGCGGCGACGCGGGAGCGGGCGGTCGGCTACTCGGTCGTGTGCTTTCCGGTCAGGGCCTTGGTGACGGTCTGCGCGGTGAGCCTCGTGGCCCGGACCAACTCGTCGCGGTCGATGCCGCGACGGTGCGCTGCCCGCATTGCGGCGTTGCGCAGGGCCACGTCCGGGCGGAAGCGGTGCTGGGCGAACCTGCTCTGCACGGCGCCGGCGAACCAGACCAGGAACCGGCCCTGCCAGGCGGTGAACGGATTGCGGGAGGTGGGGGTGGGTGTTGCTGGTGCTGCCAACGGGCGTCCCTTCGGTCGACGTCTGCCCTTCGACGGTGACGGCAGGGGCGGCTCTCGGCCAGAGCGAGAACGAGCCGCCTGCGGTGGGGTGGCAGGCGGTCGTGGGGCAGGGATGCACCTCAAGGGGTGCCTGCCGCTGCCCTGTGCCCCACGCGCCGTGGCTCTACGTGCCTCTCTCTCGCTGGGCGGCGCCTCGCCGTGCGGGCCGGGGAGGCGCCCTGTGCCGCCGTGGTCATCCAGGCGGTGCGGCTCCGGCGGAGGGGGCGCGGTGGGCCGGGTGGTCGGGGGCGGTGAAGATCCGGTCCAGGTGGTGGTGCAGGACCTTGACGGCCGACTCCGGCTTCCGCTGTCCCACCAGGATGCTGGTCCCCAGGGTCGCCGTCATGGCGAGCAGGCTGATGGCTTCCGTGCGTGCATCGGCGTCGGGGTCGGCCGTGCCGGCTTCCTGGGCCTGCCGGAGCAATCCGGTCAGGGCGTCTTCGGCGGCCTCGGGGTTGTCGATGAACGGCTGCGCCGCGAGTGCCTCGTCGGTCACGGAGAGGATCGCGTACGAGCTGTAGAGCAGGTGGAAGGTGCGGCTTTCCTCGTCTGTCGGGAGGGAGGCGAGGAGGAGTGCCTCGACCGTCGCGCGCGGACCGGGCGCCTGCCCGGCGGCCCGGAGCCGTGCGCCGACGCGGGCGGTGAAGCGGTCGGTGAGGTGCTGGAGCCCGTAGAAGAGCAGCTTCTCCTTGGTCTGGAAGTAGTACTGCACGAGTCGGAGCGAGACGCCGGCCTCGGCTGCGACCTCGCGCATGCCGACCGCGTGCAGTCCGCGGCGTCCGGCGACCCGGATGAGGGCCTCGGCGATCTGGCTCCGCCGTTCCTCGTGGTCCACGCGCTTCGGCATCTGTGGTCTCTCCGCCCTGGGTGGTGGGTTCGCGTGCCCGGCTCCTCGGGCCGCCTTCATGGTACCGCCGTACCAAGAACATGGTACGGTCGTATCACGAAGAACGGATCTTCCCGGAGGTGCTCCGTGCCCGTGAACCCGACCCGAACCCGTGCCCGCCGCGACGTCGGCCGCTACGTGAACGACGCGCTGCGCGACCGGTACTTCGCCGCCTGCGACGCGCTCTACGCGATGGGCGCACCCGTCCGCCACGAGACCGACGTGGAGACGAGCTTCGGCACCACACACGTCTACCGGTACGGCCCCGCGGACCCCGCGGCCGAGTCCCGTACCCCGGTCGTCCTGATCCACGGCGCCGGCTACTGCTCCGCGATGTGGTACCCCAACACCCCCGCACTCAGCGCCGAACGCCCCGTCTACGCGCTCGACACCCCGGGCGACGCCGGCCGCAGCGTCCATCGCGAGCCGATGTGGCAGCCCGAGCGCGCCGCCCAGTGGCTCGACGAGGCCCTCGACGCCCTCGGCCTCGACCGGGTCCACCTCGTGGGCTCCTCCTATGGCGGCTGGCTGGCCCTCAACCAGGCTCACCGCCGGCCCGGGCGGCTCGCCTCCGTCACCCTCCTCGACCCGGGCGGCCTCGAAAAGGTGGGCCTGCGCTTCTTCACCTGGGTCTTCATCAGCCTCTTCGCCAGCTTCGCCCCCAAGGCGCTGCGCCCGCGGCTGGCCGCCTGGCTGGAGCAGCCGGTCCTCGTCGTCCCCGAGCTGCGGACGTGGGTCCAGGCAGGTGCGCGGGCCTTCCGGATACGCCGCCCGGCGCCGCTGCCACTGGCCGAGGAAGCGCTGCGCTCCATCCGTACGCCGCTCTACCTCATCCTGGGCAAGCGCAGCCTGCTCGTACACCCGCAGCGACAGCTGGAGCGGGTACCGCGCCTGATCCCCGGCGCCCGCGCCGAGATCATCGCCCAGACCGGCCACGGCCCCCAGATCGACCACCCCGAGCTGGTCAACGCCCGGATGCTGACCTTCATGGAGGACATCGACACCCTCGACCCGGCAACGGCCCGGGGAGCCAGCGGCTCGTAACACCCGGGGGCCGGGCGCGTGGGGGGAATCGGCGAATCCGGGGCGGTGCCGTGCCGTGATCGGCAGGATGGGGGCATGGACCGTCGGGATGTGGGGCCGGGCAGGGCGCGGCCGGTGGTGGTGCGGGTGCCGGTGGAGCCGGTGGAAGCCGCAGTCGAGGCCGACGCCGTCGACGCCGTATCGCGCGCGGGCGACGTGGTGGTGCGCGGCCCCCTGTTCGGGGTGGCGGCCCAGAGCGCCGGCGACGCGCCGAGATGGCGGGTGGTGGTCGCCGTTACGGCGGGCTGCCCCCAACAGGGCCGCGACGGGCTGAACTCGCTCCTGTGGTTCCGTGCGAAGGACGACGCACACGACCGGGCGGAGCGGCGCGCCCTGCTGGCGGCGGTCGCCCGGCTGGAGAGCGAACGGGTCGACGAACTCGCCGTGGCCGGGATCAGGTACCGGGTCGTACGCGCCGAGGAGTACGCGGGCGCCGGCGCGGGCGGCATGGAAGAGCCCCGACCGACCGATCCGGATCCCCCGGTCCCCGACTGGGACCGCGCCACGAAGGGACCGGACATCGACGACGGCCTGGTCCTGGACCCGGACGCGCCGGTCACCCCGACCCAGGCCCTTGAGCAGCTGGCGCTGCGCGGCCTGTGCTACACCGGCGCACGGTTCCCGGACGACGTGCGCGCCGACGCGCAGCGGGCACTGGACACCCACCCGGACGTCCTGCTCCTGCCACCGACGTTCACGGTCGTCGAGCAGGCCGCGAGCAGCTGGAAGCCGGTCAGCGGCCCGCACGTGACGGCGCACGCCGCCCGCATGTCGCTGGACTTCGCTCTGACCTGGATGTGGCCGCGCATGCGCGGCCACATCCCCGAGGGCACCGACCCCCACGCCGACGCCCGCACCCTGTCCGCGCGGTCCGCGCGCGGCGGGACGAGCGGGACGAGCGGCGGCGCGGCGGCCGATGCGCGGGCCGCCGAGCTGGCCGCGTACGCCGAAGCCGCCGACAGGCTCCGGGCCGGGCGGGTCAACCGGCTGGAATTCCAGGGCACCGTGTACCAGATCGCCCGCACCCGGCGCCTGCTGCGCTGGGGCCCCGACGGGCCCGAGGGCCCGCGCCCGTCCGACGTCAACAGCCAGGACCCCACACGGATCCACCTCCCGCTCGACGAGGACGGCCGCGTCCTCCCCGACCACTGACCGGAAACCGACCGGTGGACACTCTCGGAAGAGTTCACCGGTGAGGCGTCCCAGCCCCCGGCCGCCGGCACCAGGCCGTGATCAGCCCGGGTGACAGGTCTGCGCAGTCGGGGGAGTCGAGATACCGGATCGCCTCGTCGATGTCGGCGTCGTCCACCAGCCCGGTCGCGGTCATCGCCTCTCGCGCGCGCGTCCACGTCTCCGTCCAGAAACGGCTGATGGCGCTCCCCGGGAGGAGGGCGGGGACATGGATTTCGGCTGCCACGGAGACCAGGCCGAGCCCGCGCAGCATCTGCGGGTAGCGGGGCGTCCAGGAGACGTCGGTGCCGATGGTGTCGTGCAGGCCCTGCCACATGGCCTGCATGGCCCGGGTGTACGGGCTCGTGGGCGCCAGGTCGGTGGTCAGGTCGACCGCATCGCCGAGGACCAGGACCCCGCCGGGTACGAGCAGCTCGCCGAGGCGGGCCATCAGCTGCTGCCGGGTCGGCAGGTGCATCAGGGCGAAACGGGCGTGGACCAGGTGGAACCGCCCGGGGTCGAACCCGGGGGCGCTGATGTCCGCCTCCAGGACGTCGAGTCCGGGCTGCGGACGGCCGGAGAGGAAGCGGACGTCGCGGTCCACCGCCAGTACGCGCGTGACACCGAGTTCCCCGAGCAGCCGACGGGCGACGCTGCCGGTGCCCGCTCCCACGTCGAGGCAACTCCATCCGGGCCCGGCGCCCAGCTCCCGCAGCCGGGCGATCGTGAGCTCGTCGTAGGCGAGGGCGCCCAGGTCGATCCGCTCGTCCTCGCCGGCCCGGCCGGGCGGGAACACCGCCTCGCCGTACTGGCCGCCGGAGGCGGAGGCGTCCCCGGGCGCACCACCGGCGGGAACGGGTGGGTGCATCGCTGGCCACCGCCTCCGCTACGGGACCGGCACGCCGGTCTTGAGGAACCACAGACCGGCGATGCTTCCGTCCTTGTGGAAGCTCAGGCGGAACTCGCCGGCCCGGCGTTCCATCCGCAGCGGCACGTTGACCACGGTGGACCCGCCGCGTGCGACGTCCTCGGGATCCCCGTGTGACCGGTAGCTGCCGAACGTGGACTGGTACGACTCCCAGGCCGCCGCGAGGGCCTGCGGCGTCAGCAGCTTCCGCAGCGTCGGGTCGAAGTGGGCCGTGGCCGCGGTGAAGTCGCCGCGGGCGACGGCGTCGAGCGTCTGAACGGCGATCCGGTCGTACGGGGTCTGGGCCCGGGACGGCGATCCGGCCGGGACCGAGGCCGCCCCGGCCGCCGTCGGGGCGTGGGGCGGCACCGCGGCGGACGCGAAACCGTCGGCCGGCAGCAGTGCACAGGTGGCCAGCGCGACCGTGGCCACGGCCTGGACGAGTGTCCGCTTGCCGCTGGGCGTGGGGTCTGTGTCGGGCATCGGCACCACGAGTTCCTCCCGCTCGGAGGATCCGGACAGGTCCATCTTGCTCCGCTCGCCCCCCGCCCGCATGCCGGCGACAGCTCCTCCAGCCGCCCGCTGCGGACCGCGTTTTCACGCACGCGCGACCGCGTCGGCCGCCGGTCTACTGACATGGGACCCAAGTGCGGCGGACAATCGGGCCAGTTGACGACAGGGGGTCTGATGGGTCGGACAGTGCGGTGGGGGACGGCGGTACTTCTGGCAGGTCTGGCCGTCTGGTACGGCTCGTACTACACCACGATCGTGGTCTGGGAACTACGCAAGCTCTTCGCCTGGCTGGCCGCGCCGCTGCTGGCCGCCGGGTTCGTCGCGGCCCTGTGGACGGCACTGGTGCTGCTCCGCAGGAAGCGGCGCGGCGGCGCGGGCGGGGGTGGGGGCGGGGGCGGGGGTGGGGGCGGGGGCGGCGCGGCGGTGGCCCTCGGCTGGCTGGGCTGCGTCCTCGGGCTGGGTATCGCGGTCTGGTGGCTGGTGTACGGCGCGTACCTCCAGGACCGGGAGTACATGCAGGACGTGCAGATCGTCTCCGAGCCGGTCCCCGAACTGGTGCCGCGCGCGCCGTACCTGGTGGGCAAGGCGCAGGCCGCCCCGCACCTGGGCGATGTGACCGGCGAGATCGCCGACGTCACGTACCTGCCGGACGCGGACCGGTTCGCGACGATGGTCGAGCGGCGCGGCTGGCTGTCCGGATACGAAGTCGGCCTCGTGCAGGAGATCCCGCTCGGCGGCAACAGCCGCAACCAGGAGCGGTGCGCTTTCGACGTGGAGCGGGCCGACGCGCGGATCGGCGGCTGGTTCACCCACAACCTCGGCCGGAAGATCTCGGACCGAAAGCGCTGGGTGCGCTTCGAGGCGTCGGACGCATACGTGACCTGTTCGGGCGACACCCCGATCGTGGTCGTCCCGCTCAAACGCCAGACCGGCTTCCTGGTCGTCACCGAGCGCCCGGCCGGGGTCGCGCTCTACGACGGCCGGACCGGACGGCTGACGGTCACCACCGATACGGCAGCGGTGCCGGGCCCCTCCTATCCGATGAGCCTCGCGTCCCGGCAGCGGGAGGGAACCGCCGCGGTCGGCAGTTTCACCGACTGGTGGTTCGAACGCAGCGGCTGGGACGCGTCCGAGGACGGCGCCAACGAGGGCAACGAATCGGAGTTCACCCTGCGGCACCGCAACGCGACGCAGGGCAGCGCGTACGTCACGCCCCTCACACCGCAGGGGGAGGCCAGTTCCGTCGTGGCCGTATCGACCGTGCCGACCCGCCATCGGGGCGGCGGGCTCGCCCCGATGACCGTCCACCGGCTCAGTCCGACCTGGTCGTCACCGAAGGCGCTGGTCGAGCTGGTCAAGGCGGAGTACCGGGACGTCTGCTGCTACAACGAGGACAGGGTGTTCGAGGTCGTCCCCACCGGCGGCAGTACGTGGACCGCCACCCTCGGCAGCGAGCAGAACATCCGCTACCGGGTGGAGGGCCGGGGCCAGGTGGGCGGCCGCGAGGCGACCTGCCTCAAGACCGCTGACGGGGCCCTCGTCAGGTGTGCGTTCGCGGCCCCGGGATCGCCGGAGGAAGAGGAGCTCAAACGCCGGGAGCAGGAGAAACAGAAAGCGAAGGACGAGGGCGCCGCACCCCCCGGGGACGTCGACCTCCGCGCGTACACCCCGGAGCAACTCGCCGAACTGCAACGGCGTCTGAGCGAGGAGGTCGTTCGCCGGCTGAAGAACGACGGGGGCTGACGCCCCGGCGGTCCGGGCCGGCCGGTCGGAGGCCGGCCCGGACGACGGGCTCAGACCAGGTCGAACCGGTCGAGGTTCATCACCTTGTCCCACGCCGCCACGAAGTCACGCACGAACTTCTCGTCCGCATCCTGGCAGGCGTACACCTCCGACACGGCCCGGAGCTGGGAGTGCGAACCGAAGACGAGGTCGACGGCAGTGGCGGTCCACTTGACCTCGCTCCCGTCGGCGCGGTCCCGGCCCTCGAACACGCCCTCGGCCGACTCGGACGCCTTCCACTCCGTGTTCGAGTCGAGGAGATGGACGAAGAAGTCGTTGGTCAAGGTCTCGGGCCGGTCGGTGAAGACGCCGTGTGCGGATCGCCCGAAGTTCGTGTTCAGGGCCCGCATACCGCCGATCAGCACCGTCATCTCGGGCGCCGTCAGGTTCAACAGGTTGGCCCGGTCCAGCAGGAGGGTCTCCGCGGCCAGCTTCTCCCCGGCCCGGAGGTAGTTGCGGAAACCGTCGGCGGCCGGTTCGAGCACCGCGAACGACTCCACGTCCGTCTGCTCCTGCGAGGCGTCCGTGCGTCCCGGCGCGAAGGGGACCGTGATGTCGTGGCCGGCGTTCTTCGCCGCTTGCTCGACGGCCGCGCACCCGCCCAGGACGATCAGGTCGGCGAGCGAAACCCGCTTCCCGTCGGACTGCGAGCGGTTGAACTCCTGCTGGATCCGCTCAAGGCCCTGCACCACCTCGGTCACTTCGGGCCGGGCGTTCACTTCCCAGTCCTTTTGCGGCGCGAGCCGGATCCGCGCCCCGTTGGCGCCGCCGCGCTTGTCGGTGCCGCGGAAGCTGGCCGCCGCGGCCCACGCCGTGGCGACCAGCTGGGAGACGGAGAGTCCCGATGCGAGGATCTCGCGCTTGAGGGCGGTGACGTCCTCGTCCGTGACCAGTTCGTGGTCCACCTTGGGGACGGGGTCCTGCCACAGCTGCGGCTCGGGGATCCAGGGGCCGAGGTAGCGCGAGACGGGACCCATGTCACGGTGCAGCAGCTTGTACCACGCCTTGGCGAACATGTCCGCGAGCTCGGCCGGATTCTCGTGGAAGCGCTTCGAGATCGGCCCGTAGACGGGGTCCACCTTCAGCGCGAGGTCCGTCGTCAGCATCATGGGGGCGTGCCGCTTCGAGGGATCGTGAGCGTCGGGCACGGTGCCCTGGGCCGAAGGGTCCTTGGGCGTCCACTGCTTCGCACCGGCGGGGCTCGTCGTCAGCTCCCAGTCGTACCCGAACAGGTTGTCCAGGTAGCCGTTGTCCCACGTCGTCGGCGCGGTGGTCCATGCGCCCTCCAGCCCGCTGGTGAGCGTGTGGGGGCCCTTGCCGGTGCCGTAGGTGTTCCGCCAGCCGAGGCCCTGCTGCTCCAGGGGAGCGGCCTCGGGTTCCGGACCGATGTAGTCGGCCTCGACCGCGCCGTGGCACTTGCCGAACGTGTGGCCGCCGACGATGAGCGCCACCGTCTCCTCGTCGTTCATCGCCATGCGCCCGAACGTCTCGCGGATGTCCCTGGCGGCGGCCATGGGATCCGGGTTGCCGTTGGGGCCCTCCGGGTTCACGTAGATCAGGCCCATCTGCACGGCGCCGAACGGACCGGTGAGTTCCCTGTCACCGCTGTAGCGCTCGTCCCCGAGCCACGTGTCCTCGGGCCCCCAGAAGATCTCCTCCGGCTCCCAGATGTCCTCCCGGCCGAAGCCGAACCCGAACGTCTTGAAACCCATGGACTCCATGGCGCAATTGCCGGCGAAGACCAGCAGGTCGGCCCAGGAGATCTTCCGGCCGTACTTCTGCTTGACCGGCCAGAGCAACCGGCGCGCCTTGTCGAGGCTCGCGTTGTCCGGCCAGCTGTTGAGGGGCGCAAAACGCTGGGCACCGGAGCCGCCTCCACCCCGGCCGTCGGCAATGCGGTAGGTGCCCGCGGCATGCCAGCTCATCCGGATGAACAGTGGACCGTAGTGGCCGTAGTCGGCGGGCCACCAGTCCTGCGAGGTCGTCATCACCTCGAAGACGTCCTGTTTCAGCGCATCGACGTCGAGGGTCCTGAACTCGTCCGCATAGGTGAAGTCCTCGCCCATCGGATTGGACCGGGGAGAGTGCTGGTGGAGAACCTGAAGGTCCAGCTGGTTCGGCCACCAGTCCCGATTCGTCCTCGGCCGGGTCGGCGTGGGGGTCGGGGAGGGGATTACCGGGTTCTCGCTCTCGCTGCCAGACACGTCGGTCCTTCTTCCTGTCTCACTGATTCCTTTGCCGGCCTGCTTGGCTTTCTCACCATGGTCGCGCACCACGGTCTCCCCGCTGAGAGAACACGCAGGGCGGATCGCGCAACGGCGCTCGAAGTTATGGCCTTGAGCAAGAGCTCGTAACACCATCACATTGTTGGCAAGGACTGGGCGCCGCCCGAATACCAGCTCCAGCTGTAAGAATCGGCTTACATCGGGATACACCTTGACACTGATACAGGACGGAGCACGCAGGAGGTGCTGCGCGCGATGGGGGCGGAACCGTGCGGCACTGCGGAGGGAACGGCCGGGCTGATCGAGGCGGACGAGGCTCACCGTGCCGAAGTGGGTTACGACTACTGGGACGAGTCCTACGTCGCGGGTGCCTTCAAGGCTCCAGGCGAGAACGGTGACTGGACAGTTGTCCTCGGCTTCGACTGTGGCCTTGGGGTGCCGTGCGTGGAGACGCTGTCGCAGGGCGGCCGGGTCGTGGCGCACTCAAGCAATGGCGGCAAGCCCATCGACCTTTTCCACTGGTTCGAGGACGGTGAGCTCCGTACGACGTTCGAGAGTCCCTCGGCGCGCGACGGCAACAGCCCCGATGAACTGGTTCCCCTGTTGCGGGAAGCCGGCTTCCCTCTGACTCCCGGGGGAGAGCAGGACGAGAGCGCCCCGTCACCGAATCGCTCCTCCAGGACGCCACGTATGACCTGGGACTTGTCCTCGAAGAGCTTGCCGAGGAGTGGACCGGCCTGGTCATCGACATCACTGATGCCCACGGAGAGCGTCTGTCCAAGGAATGGACCTGCGCGGAGATCGCGGCGGCTTCCGACCGCGCACGGGCGGGGGCGAACGCGCCGATCGTGATCACTAGCGGCTCGGTCAGTGTTACGGGCTCCAAAGGAGATCCGGCGACAGGATTCGGCGCCGGACATGCGAACGCCGGAGAGGCGGTGGGCCTCTCCGGCGTCTGCCGTGGGGGTGGTCTAGGGGGATGACTCCTTGGGGTCGGAGGGTCCGGGCTGTCGGCCGTCACTTGCCGAGCTGGGCCTTCAGCTGCTCCTTGAGCTGCTTCTTGACGAGCTGCTTGTTGGTCTTGTCCACGATGCCGCCGTTGCCCTTGCCGTCGCCGCCCACGGAGGTGGCGTCGCCCTGGTTGATGGCGTCGGCGCTGGCGTTGCCGCCGGTGGCGGCACCGGTGGTGATGGTGCACTTGCCCTTGCAGATGCCGACGCCGGAGTTGGCGTTTCCGCCGGTGGCGTTGCCGCCGACCGTGGTGTTCTCGGCGTTGGAGCCGCCGCCCGTGCCGATGCCGTCGGCGCTGTCGTCCTGGACCAGGGCGACGGCGTGCTGCGGGGCGGTGACCGGGGCGGCCATGGCGGTCGCGGGGAGGGCGATGCCGCCGCCCAGCAGGGCCACGGAAGCTCCGGCCAGCACGATACGACGGGTCGAGAAACGCTGGAACATGGGAATTCTCCATTCGGTGTAAAAAGAGGTATGGATACCGTCCCGGGAACGGGTCGGCGGCAATTTTCCGTCCTCGTTTTCTCCGGTGGTCTGTCCCGGTGAGGGCGTACTTCAAATAAACCCTGTCGGGGGACGTGCGTCATGCCCCTCGAATACGTGGCTTGACGCCGAGATTCGATCTTGGTAAAAGCTGCACCCCCGCGGCGTCAGGGCCTCAGGGGCGGTCTCGCGGCCCCTCGGGGCCGGGGCGCGGAAGGGGCCGGAGGCGCCGGCTCGGCGGCCGCGGCGCAGCGGTGACCGGAGCCGTCCCCTCCAGGACCACGGCGGCCGGGGCCGGGCCGTACCGCATGCCGAGCCGTAAGGCCCACCGCGCGGCGGCCGGCAGCGGCACCGGCGCAAGGGCGAACAACGCGGTAGCGCTCTCGCGTGACCCCAGGAGACCGCCGGCGGCACCCACACGGCCGCAGGGCGGATCGAAGGCGGGCTCGACGTGCCGGTGTCCCCCGGCTACGACGAGGCCCACCGGGAGGGCCCCGCGGTGATCGCGGGTGGAACGCGGCTCCCGGCAGGTCAGGGACATGACAATTCGGGCAGGCGTCGGGGCGTGCGGACGCCGGAGAGGCCGTGGGCCTCTCCGGGGTCGCTGTGCGGGGGCGGTTCGCCCGTCACTTGCCGAGCTTGGCCTTCAGGTTCTCCTTGACCTGGTCCTTGATGACCTGGGCCTCGGTCTTGCTCACGATGCCGCCGTTGCCCGTTCCGTCGCCGCCCACGGAGGTGGCGTCGCCCTGGTTGATGGCGTCGGCGCTGGCGTTGCCGCCGGTGGCGGGACCGGTCTTGATGTCGCAGCCGCCCTCACAGTTGTTGACGCCGGAGTTGGCGTTGCCGCCGGTGGCGTTGCCGCCGACCGTGGTGTTCTCGGCGTTGGAGTCGCCGCCGGTGCCGATGCCGTCGGCGCTGTCCGC
>NZ_JBEXRC010000089.1:0-12589 GCF_040612915.1 Streptomyces sp. NPDC006326
CGGGGCGGGCCGGGCGGTCAAGGGGGGCTGCAGGCCATCGCGAAGCGACGCGACGAAGGAGCGCCCTTGACGGCCCGGCCCACCCCGGAAGGACAGTGGACTGACGGGACGCCCCCGAACCCCACCCGACCCCGCCCGCCGGTCTCCCGCCCCCCCGAGCCCGCCGAGCCCCCCGAGGCCCCGCACCCGCGCATCACAACCGGAGGGCCTCCGGCAGCGGGGCGGTGTGGAGGGCCGTGAGGCCCGAGACGGCTCGGGTGAGGCAGACGTACAGGCGGCGCAGGCCGGTGCGTTCGTCCGGTTCGCCCGAGACGATCGCCGCGGGCTCGTCCAGCACCACGTAGTCGTACTCCAACCCCTTGGCCAGCGACGCCGGCACCAGCGTCAGCCGCGCCTGCGCCGTCGTCTCCTCGCCCGGCGCGAGGTACGGCAGCCCCGCCGCCCGCAGGGCATCCGCCAGGGCCGGGACCCTGGCGTCGGCCGCGATCAGGCCGATCGAGCCCTCCTGGGCCAGGGACGCCCGGCAGGCCTCGATCACCGCGGGAGTGAGGTCCGGCACCGGGGTCACCACCAGGGAGCCCGGCGTCTCGCGGACCGAGGAGACCGGCGCCAGGCCCGGGGAGATCGACGGCAGCAGCCGGGACGCGTACGCGATCACCTCACGCGGCACGCGGAAGCCCGCCGTCAGTTCCTCCACCACCGCTTCCGGCTTGCCGAGGTGGGTCAGGGCCTCCGCCCAACTGCGGGTCGCCCAGGGCGTGGTGCCCTGCGCGAGGTCGCCCAGGACCGTCGCCGAGCCCGTCGTGCAGCGCCGGCCCACGGCCCGGTACTGCATCGGCGAGAGGTCCTGCGCCTCGTCGAGGACCACGTGGCCGAGCGAGTGCGTGCGCTCCACCAGGTCCGCCGCCTCGTCGATCAGGACCAGGTCCGCCGCCGACCACTTCGCCGACTTCACGCTGCGGAACGGCTTCGGCCAGAGCAGCAGCTGCTGTTCCTCCTCCGACAGGATCCCGTCCGCGTGGGCGGCGAGGAACTCCGCGTCCGACAGCAGCCGCAGCACCAGCTTCGCCGGTTCCACCACCGGCCAGACCGCCTTGACGGCCGCCTTCACGGCGGGATTGCGGGCCACCGTGTCCTGGACGCGGTCGTCGGGGGCCTCGCCCGCCTGCTCCATGCGGACGAGGACCGCGTGGGCGATGCGCTGCGGCAGCGCGTCACGGGCGGCGCCGTAGCGGATGTCGCGCTCCAGGAGCTCGGTGACGATCTCCTCCAGTTCGTACGCCGGCACGCGCCAGCGGCGCGATCCGCGGACCACCATCAGCGGCTCGGTGGGGAGGGTCACGTGCGAGCGGACCGCACGGCGCAGCACCTCGGCCATCCGGGCGTCGCCCTTGACCACCGCGGTCGCGGCCGGGTCGGCGGCCCGGACCTCCAGGCCGTCGCGGGCGACCAGGTCGTCGACGGTGGCCTGCTTGACCTCCAGCTCGCCCAGGGCCGGCAGGACCTGCTCGATGTAGTGCAGGAAGGAACGGTTCGGCCCGATGACGAGCGTGCCCGTGCGGGCCAGCCGCTCGCGGTGCGCGTACAGCAGGTACGCGACCCGGTGCAGGCCGACCGCCGTCTTCCCGGTGCCGGGACCGCCCTGGACGCACACCGACCCGGACAGCCCCGAGCGGACGATCTCGTCCTGCTCGGGCTGGATCGTCGCGACGATGTCGCGCATGGGGCCCACGCGCGGGCGCTCGATCTCCTGCTGGAGCAGTTTGCTGACCGCGGCCGCCTCGGCGGGGTCGCCGAGGTGCTCGTCCTCGTACGCCGTGAGCTCGCCGCCCGTGTAACCGAAGCGGCGGCGCAGGGCCACGTCCTGCGGGTCGGCCTTCGAGGCGCGGTAGAAGGGCTGGGAGACGGGCGCGCGCCAGTCGATCACCATGGGGTCGCCGTCGGCGTCGTGGACGTGGCGGCGGCCGATGTAGAACTGCTCGCCCTCCGCTCCCTCGGCGAGCTCCGCGCCGGGGGCGTGGAGGTAGTCGAGGCGGCCGAAGAACAGCGGGGTGTGCGCGAGGTCGGCGAGGGCCTTGATCCGGTCGTCGATCTGGGCCTGCAGGACGATCGCGTTGACCCAGTTCGCGGTGACGTCGCGGATGTCGAGGGCCTCGACGTCCGCGCGCATCGCGCGGAGCGCGGCGCGCGAGGCGGTGAGGTGCGCCTGTTCGCGGGCCAGGGGGTGGGGGGTGGCGAGGTCGGTGGCGTGCGCGGGCACGGAAATGCCTCCAGCTGCTGCTGCTGATACGGAACGGAGCCCGCCGGTTTCCTCCCCCAGCTACCGCTGGGAGGTACCCCCAGGCGGGCGGCACTCCCCGGTACGGCGGCGGGAGGCGGCAAGAGCGGAGATTGGCGGCAAGAGCGGAGATTGTAGTCAGCGGCCGGGCGCCGCGCGAGCGGATTGATCCGGCGCAGGTGGGCCGCCCGTACGGGTGTCATACCCGGGGGTGTCAGACCTCGGGTAGGGGTTGCGGGGGGCGGCATGGGACGGGAGGAGGAGGCCGCAGGGCAGGCGGTTCCACCCGCAGGGCGATGTGCCGGGGCGGGTCGCGGCGCACCATGGAGACATGAGCACCGCAACCTTCACCCCGGTCCAGGGCGGCCGCCCGCGCGGGGCCACCGCCGCCACCGACTCCCCGCCCCGGCACCGCCTGGGCGACCTGCTGCGCGCCGCGAAGGTGTTCGCGGCGACGGCCGTGAGCGTCGTCGTCCTCGGCGAGTACTCCGAGGACGCGGGCGTCATACGGCGCTGACCGGCCCCCCCGGCCGGATCAGTCGTTCGCCAGGAGCTCGTCCGCGTCCATGATCCGGTAGGCGTAGCCCTGCTCGGCCAGGAAGCGCTGGCGGTGCGCGGCGAAGTCCTGGTCGATCGTGTCGCGCGCGACGACCGAGTAGAAGCGCGCCTCGTGCCCGTCCGCCTTCGGGCGCAGCACGCGGCCCAGCCGCTGGGCCTCCTCCTGGCGGGAGCCGAAGGTCCCGGACACCTGGATGGCGACGGTGGCCTCCGGCAGGTCGATGGAGAAGTTGGCGACCTTCGACACCACCAGCACGTTGATCTCGCCCGCCCGAAAGGCGTCGAAGAGCTTCTCCCGCTGCGCGTTCGAGGTCTCGCCCTTGATGACGGGTGCGTCCAGGTGCTCGCCGAGCTCGTCGAGCTGGTCGATGTACTGCCCGATGACCAGGGTCTGGTCGCCGCGGTGCTTGCGGACCAGCGCCTCGGTCACCTTCCGCTTCGTGGCGGTGGTCGCGCAGAAGCGGTACTTCTCCTCCGTCTCGGCGGTCGCGTACGCGAGCCGCTCCGACTCGGTGAGGTTCACCCGGACCTCGACGCAGTCGGCCGGCGCGATGTAGCCCTGCGCCTCGATCTCCTTCCACGGCGCGTCGAACCGCTTGGGGCCGATGAGGGAGAAGACGTCGGACTCGCGCCCGTCCTCGCGGACCAGGGTCGCGGTCAGGCCGAGCCGGCGGCGGGCCTGGAGGTCCGCGGTGAACTTGAAGACCGGCGCCGGCAGCAGGTGCACCTCGTCGTAGAGGATCAGGCCCCAGTCGCGGGAGTCGAACAGTTCCAGGTGCGGGTAGACGCCCTTCCGCTTCGTCGTCAGCACCTGGTAGGTGGCGATGGTGACGGGCCGGATCTCCTTGCGCGTGCCGGAGTACTCGCCGATCTCGTCCTCCGTCAGCGAGGTCCGCCGTACCAGCTCGTGCTTCCACTGGCGGGCCGAGACGGTGTTCGTGACCAGGATCAGCGTGGTCGCCTTCGCCTTCGCCATGGCACCGGCGCCGACCAGCGTCTTCCCGGCGCCGCAGGGCAGCACGACGACGCCCGAGCCGCCGTGCCAGAAGCCCTCGACGGCCTGCTGCTGGTAGGGCCGCAGCGCCCAGCCGTCCTCGACCAGGTCGATCGCGTGCGCCTCGCCGTCGACGTACCCGGCCAGGTCCTCGGCGGGCCAGCCCAGCTTGAGCAGGGTCTGCTTGATCTGTCCGCGCTCGGAGGGGTGCACGGCCACGGTGTCGGGGTCGAGCCGCGCCCCGACCAGGGGGGTGATCCGCTTGGACCGCAGGATCTCCTCCAGCACGGGCCGGTCCGTGCTGGTCAGCACCAGCCCGTGCACGGGGTGCTTGGACAGGGTCAGGCGCCCGTAGCGGGCCATGGTCTCGGCGACGTCGACGAGCAGGGCGTGCGGGACGGGATAGCGGGAGTACTCGACGAGCGCGTCGACGACCTGCTCGGCGTCGTGCCCGGCGGCGCGGGCGTTCCACAGGCCGAGCGGGGTGATCCGGTACGTGTGGATGTGCTCGGGCGCCCGCTCCAGCTCGGCGAAGGGGGCGATGGCACGGCGTGCGGCGCCGGCGAGCTCGTGGTCGACTTCGAGGAGCAGCGTCTTGTCGCTCTGGACGATGAGAGGCCCGTTCACGAACGTCCCTTTCGGCGTGGCGGTGGCGGCCCGGACGCGGGCGGCCAAACCTCCAGTCTGCCGTATCCCGGGCCACCCCGGGCGGCCCGGCGGGGGCGGATCTCGGGATGACGGGCCGCGGGCGCGGCGCGCACGTCCGGGCCACGCCCGGGTTCCAGGGCCGGGACCGGCGGCCGCCGGAGGGGATGTCGGCGCAGGCCAACCTGGCCGATCCGGCCCGGCACGCGCGGGACTTCGCCGAGCGCCGCGGGTTCACGTACACCGTCCTGGAGGGCGACGGCGAGGGCGACGTCATCGGCTGCCTGTACATCCACCCCTCGAAGGACGCCCCCGGGCGGGTCCAGGTCAGCTCCTGGGTGCGGGCCGACCGGGCCGCGCTCGACGAGGTCCTGTACGAGCGCGTGCGGCGGTGGCTCGCCGACGTGTGGCCCTTCGACGCGGAGCGGATCGACTACGCGGCCAGGTGAGGGCCCGCACGCCGAAGGGGCCCGGCAGGTGTGCCGGGCCCCTTCGGGTGTGGACGATCAGACGCGGGCGGCGCGGCGGCGGCGGGCGCCGAGCCACATGGCCGCCCCGCCGAGGGCGACGAGGGCCGCGGCCAGGCCCGAGTAGAGGCCGGTGTTCGAGTCGGCGCCGGTGTGCGCCAGCGAGCCGCCCGTGGTGGTGGTGTTCGAGTTGCCGGTGACGGCCGTGGTGGAGGAGGCCGAGGGCGACGGGCTCGTCGACGGCTGCGGGCTCGCGGACGTGGACGGCGACGGGGAGGGGCTCGGGGTGGTCGTGGCGGCCGGGGCGATCTGGAACTTCGCCTCGCCGCTCAGGAACGGGTAGGTGTTGCCCTCGGCCAGACCGACCTGAGCGGTCAGCTTGGCCGTCGTGGCCTTCGGCAGCTTCGACTTCGGGCCGAGCTTGGCGCGCAGGTGCACCTTGCGCTCGCCGGACGCCTTGCCGAAGCCCTTCGCGATGTCGGGCAGACGGCGGGTGCCGTTGCCGCCGGCCAGGTCCTGCCACTTGCCGTCGACCTGGACCTGCACCTGCAGGTCGGCCTGCTCGTCGGAGATGCCGTCGGCGATGTCCACGTCCAGGTAGGTGGCCAGCGCCGTGTTGAACGCGCCCTCGCCGTTGGCGCGGTAGCGCAGGTCCATCTCCCGGCACTGGCGCTCGTCGATCTTCTCCTGGCAGGGGCTGATCTGGTCGAACCAGAGGTCCACCGTGCCGGTCTTGACCGACGGGTCCGTCTTGAAGGTCAGGGACGGGGAGCCGCCCTCCGCCACCTCGCCCTGGTAGCTGGTGGGCCGCAGCGTGAAGTCGCCGTCGTTGGTGGGGTAGCCGGCGCCGAGACCGACCGTGACCTTCCAGGTGAGCTTGCCGCCGGCCGGGATCTCGAAGCCCTGGCCCGGCTCCTTGCCGGTCGGGTGGAACATGCCCTGCCACGCGCCGTCCTGCTGCCCGATGAAGGAGGTGGTCGCCGGGGCGTCCACCGCCTCGACCTTGAAGAGCACGTCGCTCTTCTGGAGCGGGCTCGGGCCCTCCGGGTCGCCCAGGATCCACGGGTGGAAGGAGTGGGCCTTGTCCGAGGGGTTCGTCACTGTCAGCTCGAAGGTCTCCGTCGCCCCGCCACGGGTCAGCGGGCCGCTCGGCGCCGGGGCGCCCATCGTGATCTTCAGCGCCTGCTGGTTGGTGCCGCCCTCGGCCGGCGCGGCGTAGGCCGACAGCGGCATCAGGACGGTACCGGCGACCGCGGCGACGACGGCGGTGGCGGCCGCGGAGCGGAGGGTGCGGCGAGTGGCGGTGCGAGCGGACATGGTGGACTCCCCCCAAGGAATCACGAGGGCCGGGCGGGCCGCAGGGCGGCAGCCGGCGCAGAGGGCACAGGCGAGGGTGGTGAAACGGTTCGGCCGGCGCAGAGCGCCTGGCCGGGTGGTCTGGTCGTACGGGGTGTCGCGCTCGGGCCGGTGTTTCTTCCCCTCGGCCGCTCTTGCGATGGACTGATCTTCACATACGGTGGATCACGAATCCACCGGTCCAGTGTCACCGCTGTGCAACAGGCCGTGGCGGTCCTGCGGCCCCTCTGAGCTGCGATAACAGGACCCGCGCGTTCCGCTCCGGGGCGCCGGCCGCGGCCTACGCGCCGAGGTGCGCCAACGGGCCCGCCGGACAGGGGGTTTCCACCGGCAGCAGAGCCCGCGCCGCGGCGTCGTCGCCGGACCGCACCAGGGCGTGGATCTGCCGGGCCAGCGGGGTCACGTCCCGGATCGAGACCGTCCACTCATCCGCGTACGCCCGCGAGGCCGGGCCGGACAGGCCCAGTTGGAGCGAGCGGTACGGCAGCGGGTTCAGGTGGAGATCGCGTTCCGGATCCCACTGCACGCGCGCCGGGGCCTCCCGCAGCGCCCGCTGCCAGTCCTCCCGGCCGGTGTGCGTACCGGATTCGAAATGGGACAGGCAGGCGTGGCGCAGCGCGTGGTCGAAGCCCTCACGGGTGATCTCGACGGCGAGCACCGTCTCCTGGTCGGCCTTGGTCGCCCAGCCGCAGCGGTACATCATCCACAGGAACGACGGCTTGATCCACGTCATCCGCTCCCGCTTCCAGGCGGCGGGGAACCGCCCGTCGCGGGCCGCGGGGAGCCCGAGGTGCGGGGCGTACGCCTGGTAGACCGTGACCGTGGTGGCGGTGTGGGCGGCGCGGATCTGCCGCATCGGCGGCCGGGTGCTGTTCTGCTCGTCGTGCATGGGGCCAGCCTGCGGGGCGAACGACCGCGGCCGCCAGCGGATTTGCGCGCCGCCGGCAGTGGCCGCCGCCCCCGGGTGTCATGTCACACCTGGTCCTCCGCCAGCTCTGCGACCCCCGTGATGCGGTGCAGCGGGTACGTCCGCACCTCGTCCGCCGTGTGGTCGTACCCGGTGACGAAGCCGCCCTCCACCCGCACCGGGGCGATGACCCGCTGGCTCGCCGCCCCGTCCGCGTTCACGTAGCCGATCCACACCGCGGACCCCGTCAGCGCGGCCGCCTGCACCGTCGCCAGGGTCTCCGCCGCGCTGGTGCGCGGGAGTTCGCCGGGCGCCGCGGACGGCGCCGTCGCGGTCTCCTTGCGCACCGCCGTCGCCGCCAGGTCGCCCGCGCGGATGGCCCGTACGGCCGCCCCCAGCAGCGTGTCGTCCGGCAGAGGCGGGCCGTCCGGCACCGGCACGGGCGCCGAGCGCGCCGGAGTGCGGTGGGCGTCGGCGCGCGCCACCACCACGTCGCCGGTACGTGACTCCGCGGCCGGCGCGTAGCCCATGGTCCGCAACCCGTCGAGCAGGGCGCCCGGTTCGGCCTGCGCCGCCAGCACCGTCGGGGCGAGCCGGCGCAGGCCCAGCCCGGCCGACCGCTTGTCGGCCAGGATCTCGTTCAGCATGCCGTCGTCGTCGCAGCGCACGTACGAGGAGGCCGCACCGACCCGCAGGTGCCCGTGCCGCCGGGCCACGTCGTCGATCAGGTACGCCAGCGGCTGCGGGACCGGGGTGCGGCTGTGCTCGGCCAGAAAGGCGTGCAGGTCGACGGCGGTGTGGCCGGCGTCCAGGGCGCGGCGCACGGAGGCGGGCGTGAAGCGGTAGACGGTCGCCCCGCCCTTGGACTCCACGTCCGCCAGCACCGCCAGCACCTCGGCGAGCGGCCGGCGCAGCGGCCCGGGCGCCACCGCCGTCAGGTCCGCCTGCAGCAGCACGTGGTCGACCGGGTCGGGAAGCAGCGCCGCCAGCAACGGCACCGGATCCCGGTGCTCCAGCAGGGCGCGGCCGTGCCCGGCGAGGGCGCCCCGGCCGGTGACCCCGAGGGTCTCCGCCTCGGCCAGCGTCCAGTGCGCGAGGCGGGCCCGCAGATCGCTCGTCCCGCGTACGGGGCGCTCCCAGGCGAGCCGGTTCAACAGGGCGTGCGGGTCGGGCGAGCCGCCCTCGGGCAGCCCCGCGAGGAGTTCGAGAACGCGTCGGCGGACCTCGGGCGCGGCGGAGCGGTCCAGGTCGGCGCCCAGGGCCGAGAGGGTGCGGCCCTTCGCGTCCTGCTCGCCGACCAGACCGGCGGTGCGGGTCGCGGCCAGCCAGGCCGTGGCGAGCGCCGACCACCGCTCGGCGGGCGGCCGTTCGAGCCAGTCGTCGAAGGCGGGGGTGGGTGCGTACCGCTCGTCGGCCTCTCCGTCACTGGCCAGCAGACCGGCCGCGTAGGCCAGTTCGATCCAGAACGCGGCCATCGGCTCGGTGGTGTCCAGGGTGGCCGCCGTGCGCTTGAGGTCCCGTACGGAGAGCCCGCCGGCCCGCAGCACCGGCGGACCGGCGTGCTCCCAGGACTTCACCAGCTCCTCGACGGTGGACAGCGCGGCCAGCGCCTGCCCGGCGGCGTTCGCGTCCACAAGCTGTGGACGGTGCTCGCGGTGAGCGGTCACCGGCGGGGCGAGGGGCTCCGGGGTGCGGTGCGCGAGGCCGCCGCGCAGGTGCAGGGCCACCTCGCGGGGCAGCACCACCGTCCGGGCCGAGGTGGGCAGCAGCAGTCCTCGGTCGCGCAGCCAGCGCACCGGCGGGGCCGGGTTGGCGGTGACCTCCCCGTACGGAGGCCCCCACACGAGCCGGCCCAGCACCTGGTGGGCCTCGGCGGGAGCCTCGTCCAGCAGCGCCGACATCCGCTCCTGGTCGGTGAACAGGGCGGTCAGCGCCGTCACCGCGGACACCGGGTCGTGGGTGGCCGGCAGCCCGACGGCGGCCACGATCTCCTGGACCCGGGTCGGCGACATCCCCGCGGTGGCCTCCGCGACGGTCGGGCCCAGGCCGGTGGGCGAGGGGCGGCCGGCGGCGGGGGAGAGCAGCTCGCGGGCGGTCCGGACCAGGCGGAGCCGGTCCTCCTCGCCCCACACGAGGGCCTGGTCGCGGAGGGTGGCCAGGGCGCGGGGCAGCTCGGCCCTGACGCTGCCGCTCCGGGGGTCGGTGTCGGTGGTGGTGCCGGTGCCCGTCATGAGGCTTTCCAGGACCTGGTACGGGCACGGGTCCGGGGCCACCGCCAGGGCCTCCGCGGTCTGCAGGGCGAAGCGGTCCAGGCGGTCCAGGGCGCGCACCACCGAGGCGCGGGTCCCGGCGCGGGTGGCCAGCTGGGTCATGTCACCCGGCACCGGGCTGAGCAGGTCCGGGCGCGCGTGCAGCAGGGCGGCGAGCGCGGCGTCGTCGCGGCCGCGCAGCGCCTCGGCGAGGGAGCGCGGGGCGGTGCCCGCGGCCCCCGCGGTGGCGCGGGCCGCGGTGTCCGCGGTGTCCGCGGCGCTGCTCGTCGGCTCAGGCACGGTCGCCTCCATGGTCGCGTCGGCCGGTCCCCATCCGGCCAACGGTATCCGCTGCGCCCTCGGCCGCTCCACGGGCGCACGCGCTACCTTTCCGGGCAGGCGGTACGGGAGGAGCCGGGCATGGGCATCGAGAGCGACCATCTGGTCTACGAATATCTGAGCCGCGTCGGCGACTTGGCGCAGCAGCGGCAGCTGGCCTCCGGTGACCGGATGCGGCTGGTGGCCGGTTTGCGGGACGAGATCGACCGTCGGCGTGCCAAGTACGAGCCCGAGACGCCCGCCGCCGTGCGCCGGATCCTGGAGCGGATCGGCACGCCGGAGGAGGTCGTGGACGCGCTGGGTGCGGCGGGGCGGGGGAGCGCGGGGGCGCAGCCCGGGATGCCGTCGGTGCCGGTGCAGCGGGGGCCGGGCCGGCTGCGCAAGCCGGCCGCGCCGGCCGCGCCGCCGAAGCCGCCGGTCCCGCCGGAGACGGCGGCCGCGCCGCCGCATCTGGCCGGGCTGGACGAGCTCGGTACCGCGGACGGGGGTGTCGAGCCGGACTGGTGGCGGGTCGCGCCGGGGCCGCAGGTCGAGGGCTTCGCGGGCGGGGTGGAGATCCCGGAGCTGTTCGAGCCGCCGAAGCAGCCGGGGCCGGAGCCCGAGCCGGAGCCGGAGCCGGAGCCCGGGCCGGGGTCGGCGCCGCGGGGTGGGCTCGTGCGGTTCCTGCGGGAGCGGCGGCGGGCGAAGCGCGCGGGGGCCGCGGAGGCGGCGCCGGCCGCCGCGGCACGGCCGAAGCCGCATGCGTTCCTGCTGCTGGCCGCCCTGGTGCTCGTGGCGGGGGCGGTGACCGGGTCCTGGCTGCTGCTGATCGGCGGCTGGCTGCTGGCGTACGCCTCGCGCGTGCTGGGGCCGGCCGAGCGCAAGTGGGTCGTCTTCGGGCTGCCGGGGGTGGTCTTCGCGGGGGCGGTGGTCTGGCTGTGGGGGCGGCTGGACGGGCGGTGGGGGGCGCCGCTGACCGACGAGGGCCTGGGCGGTGTGTTCCAGGGGATGTGGCCCTGGCTGGCCCGAGCCGCCGCCATCGCCTCGGCGGCGTACCTGACCTGGCGCTCCCGCCGCCGCTGACCCTGCCGCTGCGCGGAGCCGTTCCCCTACCCGCCCCTTCCCGAAACCGGGGCTCCGCCCCGGACCCCGCGCCTCAAACGCCGGCGGGGCTGAAGTGGGACGGCTCTGCGCGGGCGCCGCGCCGCGGGTCGGCACAATGGGGGCCATGACGATCCCCGCGCAGTTGACCGTCGGCTTCGACCTCGACATGACCCTGATCGACTCCCGGCCCGGGATCAAGGCCGCCTACCAGGCGCTTTCGGCGGAGACGGGCACGTTCATCGATGCCGACCAGGCGGTCACGCGGCTCGGGCCGCCGCTGGCCGAGGAGCTGGCGTACTGGTTCCCCGAGGCGGAGATCGAGGTCATGGCCGACCGCTACCGGGAGATCTACCCCGCGTACGCCATCGAGCCGACCCCCGCCATGCCCGGTGCCCGCGAGGCGATCGCGGCCGTGCAGGCGCTCGGGGGCCGGGCGATCGTCGTCACCGCCAAGCACGAGCCCAACGCCCGGCTCCACCTGAGCCACCTCGGCATCGAGCCGGACGCGGTCGTCGGCTGGCTCTGGGCCGAGGCCAAGGCGGGCGCCCTGCGCGAGTACGGGGCGCAGGTGTACGTCGGCGACCACGTGGGCGACGTCCGCGGGGCCCGTACGGCCGGTGCGCTGTCGGTGGCGGTGCCCACGGGCCCGTGCCCCGAGGGCCAGCTGCGGGAGGCGGGTGCGGACGTGGTGCTCCGGGACCTGACCGCGCTGCCCGCGTGGCTGGAGGAGTACGTGCGGTCCGGGGCGGCCTGATCCGGCCTGATCCGGAAGGCGGGCCCTTAGGAGCGCGCGGCCTTGCGCTGGGCCGCGGCCGAGCGCACGACGCCGGCCGCCGAGATGGCGAAGCCGACGCCCATCAGCATGCAGACCGCCCACGCGTACGAGGGGAACGGGTCGGTGTGCAGGAACAGCGGTGCCATCGTCACCAGCGTGGCCACGGCGCCGACGATGAACACGATGCCGCCGGTACGGACCAGGGCGTCGCCGGGCCGTGCTTCGTCGGGGTCAGGAGTAACAGTCACCCGACCAGGGTAGTTCCCTGGCCGGAGGAGCCGACGGCGATCAGCCGGTGAAGGACCGGGGAACGTCTTGTCACCTGCCCGACGCCCACTAGCCTGGACCCGGCGGGTCACCCATGGCCCGCTGCGCTGTTGTCCGGAGCCGCTGCGCGGCGTACCGGACCCCGACGAGCACAAGGACAGAGGACGGACGTGCCTACCGGCAAGGTCAAGTGGTTCAACAGTGAGAAGGGCTTCGGCTTTCTCTCCCGCGACGACGGCGGCGACGTCTTCGTCCACTCGTCGGTACTCCCGGCCGGCGTCGACGCGCTCAAGCCCGGCCAGCGCGTCGAGTTCGGCGTCGTCGCGGGGCAGCGCGGTGACCAGGCACTGTCGGTGACGGTGCTGGACCCGGCGCCGTCGGTCGCCGCGGCGCAGCGCCGCAAGCCGGACGAGCTCGCCTCGATCGTGCAGGACCTCACGACGCTGCTGGAGAACATCACCCCGATGCTGGAGCGCGGCCGGTACCCCGACAAGGTGCACGGCACGAAGATCGCCGGCCTGCTGCGTGCGGTGGCCGACCAGCTCGACGTCTGATCCGCGGGCGCGCGGCGTGCCCCGCTCCTCCTCCGGAGGGGCGGGGCACCGGTCGAGGCGGAAGCGGACCTGGTCGAGGTAGCCGCCGTGGGCGTAGAGCCGGACGGCCTCCGGGCC
>NZ_JBEXRC010000090.1:0-12523 GCF_040612915.1 Streptomyces sp. NPDC006326
GCCCGGACACGGGTCCGGGCGGGGGGCCGACGCCCCTTGGGAGGGTCAGGATGCGGGTGCGGCCTCCTCGTCCGCGTCCGCCTTCGCGGCTCCGGCGACGGCGGCCACGGCGGCGCCGACCGCGGCCTCGGCCACCGTCTCGGCCTCGTCCGCCGCCTTCGGCCCGGGAGCGTCGGGCACTTCGTCCGCCTCGGCCGCCGCCACGGCCGGCGGCTCCTCGGCCGCCGCGTCCGTGTCTGCGTCCGCGCCGGCTTCCGCCCCGGCCTCGGCCGGGGCCGCCGCCTGGGCGGGCACCGCCGCCGCGGCCACGGCGGAGCCGTGCGCACCGTCCTTGGCCAGGCCGTTGAAGACCAGGTTCAGCACGATCGCCGACGTGGCGCCGAGCGTCACGCCGCTGTTGAGGAGCGAGGAGAGGTCCGTGTCCATGTGGTCCTTGAAGAGGACCGGGACGGTGGCGGGCAGCAGTGCGAAGGCCAGGGAGACACCCACGACCAGCGCGTTCTTCTCCTCCTTGAGGTCCACCTTGGCCAGGGTCTGGATACCGGCCAGGGCCACCATCGCGAACATGACCGTCGCGGCGCCGCCGAGCACTCCGTGCGGGACGGCGGCGACGATGGCCGCGGCCTTCGGGAGCAGTCCGAGGATGATCATGAACACGCCCGCGGCGACCACCACGAACCGGCTCTTGACCTTGGTCATCCGGACCAGGCCGACGTTCTCGGCGAAGGCGACGTACGGGAAGGAGTTGAGGACACCGCCGAGCGCGGTCGCGGCCCCGTCGGCGCGCAGGGCGCGGGCGACGGTCTCGCTGTCGATGTCCTTGCCGACGATGTCGCCGACCGCGTACGTGTCACCGGTCGTCTCCACCATGGTGATCAGCATGACGATCAGCATCAGGAGGATCGGGAACCAGGCGAACTTGGGGGCCCCGTAGTGGAACGGGGTGGTGACGCCGACCCAGTCCGCCTGGGTCACGTCCCCGAACCGGGCGTCCCCGAGCACGAAGGCGACGAGCGTGCCGCCCACCAGGCCGAGCAGGATGGAGATGCTGGACAGGAAGGGCTTGCCGAGCTTCATCAGCACGAGGATGAAGAGCATCGTGCCGCCGGCGTAGGCGAAGTTCTTCGGGTCGCCGAAGCCGGGGCTGCCGAGGCCGCCCGCGGCGTCGTTCAGCCCGACCGGGATCAGCACGATGCCGAGCACCGTGATCACCGTGCCGGTGACCACCGGCGGGAAGAGCCGCATGACGGTGCGGAACGCCTTGGCGGGCAGCCAGGCGAAGGCGAAGGTGGCGATGCCGGCCGTGATCACCGCGCCGTAGATGACGAGCAGGCCGGCCGTCCCGCCGCCCGCCCCCAGCCCGATGGCGATCATCGGGGACACCGCGGTGAAGGTGACGCCCTGGATCAGCGGCAGGCGCGCACCGATGCGGCCGATGCCCCAGGCCTGGATGATCGAGGCGATACCGCAGGTGAACAGGTCTGCGTTGATCAGATAGACGAGCTGCTCCGTGGTGAGCCCGAGGGCGCCGCCCACGATGATCGGGACGATCACCGCGCCGGCATAGAACGCGAGTACGTGCTGGAAGCCGTACAGGGCGAGCTTGGGGAGGGGGAGCACCTCGTCGACCGGGTGGGTGCTCTGCTCTCCGTCGGCGGAGAGCCGGGCGGCGACACGTGCCATTGCCTTGCCCTTCAAGAAGTGGGTGATCGAGAGGAATCTGGTTATCCCTGGCCGGAGTGGGTCGCTAACCCGTTGGTCCGCCGGGGTTGTCAGTGCGTTCTCGTGAATCGAGGCCCCGCTGCGCTACCGGCGGCGACTCGTCATGTGACCGGAATTGAACGCCTGTGGGAGGGCTCACAGGTATCGGAGACTTCGACAAATTGTTGACCTCAGGCGGGCCCTGATCTGTGGGTTTCTCCAGTAGCCGTCTGCGGTCGGGACGGCGTATGGGAAACGGCGGCCGAACGGACCGGCCGTTGCCGCGCCGTCGCCGGGTCTACGCGCGGCCAACTGCGCGGACGTACGTGCGCGCCGCGCCGCGGCGCCCTGCCGCAGGCTTCGCCGCGGCTGTCCGAGGGGTGGGACGGGCCGACCGTCCCACGGGCCGGTACAGGCCCGATTCCGCCTCCGCGAGGCCGGATTGTTACCTACTTCCGGCCGGTTCCGGACGGATCCGGGCCGCATTCCGCACGCGTCGGGCCCGGCCGGGACGCGCGGTACGCGTCCTGCGCCGGGCCCGGGGCCGCGGAAGGAGGAACTTACGGCGCGCGGACCGCCGAGAGCAGGCGGGCCACCTCGTCCGTGCCGAGCCGCAGCGCCGTCCCCACCGTGGCCAGCACCTCGCGCTCCGCCGGGATGTACGGCCCGTCGGCGAGGGCGATCCGGGCGCCCTGCAGCAGGAGCGATTCACGGCCCGGCCCGGCGAGGTGCGGGGCCAGCGGTTCCAGGGCCTCGTGCAGCTCTATGGCCAGCGCGGCGCCGCAGCACTCGGGGTCGTCGTAGAGCCCGAGCCGGCCCTCGTCGGTGGCCAGCGCCGCCACCAGGGACTCCAGCTGCTCCTCCGTGCAGTCCTGGAAGCCGGCCGCCCGTACGGCCGACACGGCGGCCTCCAGGGCGCTGCGCGAGGCCGTCCCGCCCGCCGCCAGGACGGCCAGCGCCACGGTGTGCACGGCGTCGCGCAGCATGGCCGAGAAGCGGGTGGTGGTGAGGTGGTCGAGGACCTCGGTGTCGAAGCGCTCGCGGCATCCCTGGCACTCGACGACCGGCCCGACGTACCCGCGCGGCAGCAGCGGGACGCCGAGGACCGTGAACCGGCGGCGCCCGGTGCGTCGGCGGTAGTTGCGGTCACCACCGCAGCCGGGGCAGAAGAACTCCCCGTCACCCACGGTGCTCCAGGTGGTACGGAGGCCCCAGACCCTCAGCTTCCGGCCGTCCCCACCCCGAACTGGCAGCACGTCGCACCTCCGTAGCCTTCCGGCAGCATCGCCGGGTTGGCGTGATGTTAGCCACATCGGTGAGGATGCGTCAGTCGTGTGACAGGACAACCTCGCGCCGGACTCGGACTTGGCCGAAGTGCGCCCCCGGAAACGGCGGTGCCCCGCCCCGCCCCGGAGGGGCGGCACGGGGCCCGGACGTGCGGGGGGTCAGCGGCCCGCGCGGTTGACGGCGGAGATGACCGCCTTCAGGGAGGCGCGGGTGGTGTTGGCGTCGATGCCGATGCCCCACAGGACGCGGCCGTCGATCGCGCACTCGATGTACGAGGCGGCCACGGCGGAGGCGCCCTCGCTCATCGTGTGCTCGGTGTAGTCCAGCAGACGGGCGTCGATGCCGATGCCCGCCAGCGCGTCGAAGAACGCGGAGATCGGGCCGTTGCCGGTGCCGTTCAGGACCGTCTCCACGCCGTCCACGACCGCCTCGACGGTCAGCGTGTCCGTGCCGTCCTTGTCGGTGGCCGTCGAGCCCGAGCGCAGCTGGATGCGGCCCCACGGGTTCTCCGGGTTGGGCAGGTACTCGTCCTGGAAGACGGACCAGATCGCCTTCGGCGTGACCTCGCCGCCCTCGGCGTCGGTCTTGGCCTGGATGATCCGCGAGAACTCGATCTGCATGCGGCGCGGCAGGTCCAGCTTGTGGTCGTTCTTCAGGACGTACGCGATGCCGCCCTTGCCGGACTGCGAGTTGACCCGGATGACGGCCTCGTAGGAGCGGCCGACGTCCTTCGGGTCGATGGGCAGGTAGGGGACCGCCCACTCGATCTCGTCCACGGTCTTGCCCCGGGCGGCCGCGTCGGCCTCCATGGCGTCGAAGCCCTTCTTGATGGCGTCCTGGTGGGAGCCGGAGAAGGCGGTGTAGACCAGGTCGCCCGCGTAGGGGTGGCGCGGGTGGACCTCCATCTGGTTGCAGTACTCGCTGGTGCGGCGGATCTCGTCGATCTGGGAGAAGTCGATCTGCGGGTCGATGCCCTGGGAGAACAGGTTCATGCCCAGCGTGATCAGGTCGACGTTGCCGGTGCGCTCGCCCTGCCCGAACAGGCAGCCCTCGATGCGGTCGGCGCCGGCCATCAGGGCCAGCTCGGCGGCCGCCACGGCGGTGCCGCGGTCGTTGTGCGGGTGCACGGAGATGCAGATGTGCTCGCGGCGGGTCAGGTGGCGGGCCATCCACTCGAAGCGGTCCGCGTGCGTGGACGGCGTCGAGCGCTCCACGGTGGCGGGCAGGTTCAGGATGATCTCGCGGCCGGGGCCGGGCTGCCAGACGTCGCAGACGGCCTCGCAGACCTCCAGGGCGAAGTCCAGCTCGGTGTCGGTGAAGATCTCGGGGCTGTACTGGTAGCCGAAGACGGTCTCCGGGCCCAGCAGCTTGTCGGCGTACTCCATGACCAGGCGGGTGCCGTCGACGGCGATCTGCTTGATCTGCTCCTTGGAGCCGCGGAAGACGACCCGGCGGAAGGTCGGGGCGGTGGCGTTGTACAGGTGCACCGTGGCGCGCTTGGCGCCGACCAGGGACTCCACGGTCCGCTCGATCAGGTCCTCGCGGGCCTGGGTCAGCACGGAGATGGTCACGTCGTCCGGGATCGCGCCCTCTTCGATGATGGAGCGTACGAAGGCGAAGTCGGTCTCACCGGAGGACGGGAAGCCGACCTCGATCTCCTTGTAGCCCATGCGCACCAGCAGGTCGAACATCTCGCGCTTGCGGGCGGGGGTCATGGGGTCGATCAGCGACTGGTTGCCGTCGCGCAGGTCGGTCGACAGCCAGCGGGGAGCCTTGGTGACACGGGCGTCCGGCCAGGTGCGGTCCGGCAGGTCCACCTGCTCGTAGAAGCCGTACTTGTGGATCGGCATGCCGGAGGGCTGCTGCGTGTGGGTCGCGTTCGTGATCGGCGTGGGGCGACCGGCAAAAGTGTGCTGGCTCATGACGTAGGGCTCCTCGCGTGTCCGCGTTAGTTCGCTGGGACGGCCGACGGACGGGTCGTAAAATCCGCAACACCAAACTCCGCGGGGAGGGGGTCGGCCTACGACTACAGGCCCTCGCCGCGGCAGCTAAGGAGAAGCAGCCCGAAACGCATGATGGGCCGAGACTAGCTGAGCCGCGCCGTACGCGGGGACCTGTTCCAGTATGCAAGACCTACGTGTCCGATTTGTACTGAATGTGAAGTACGTCTCCCACCGCTCCGGCAGGTCCGGCGGATCCGTCAATCCGCCGCGACTGCTTTCAGACAACCGAATGAATCATGGTTGCAGGTAGTGACAGCTCCATGACCCACTGCCACATTGCCGGGATGGATGCCTCCCACGTTCTCCGCCGCCCCGTCTTCTGCACGGTGGTCCCGCCCCACCTGCTCGACAAGATCGCCCAGTCCGGGACCGCCCGGCGCGCCGACGCCGCGCAGCGCACCCTGGAACACGACGCCATGCTGCGCACCCGCCGCCGCGTCACGGCCGTACGGGCGCTGGCCACGCCCCCGGCAGAACCCGCCGGCGACGACCCGCGCCGCACCGTCTACGACGCCCAGCACCGCACCCGGCTGCCCGGGAAGAAGGTGCGCGGGGAGGGCGATGCGGCCACCGGGGACGCCACCGTCAACCGCGCGTACGCGGGGCTCGGGGCCACCTACGACCTCTTCCTCAAGGCCTACGGACGCCGGTCGATCGACGGCTCCGGGCTGGCGCTGGACGCGAGCGTCCACTACGGCGAGGACTACAACAACGCCTTCTGGGACGGGCAGCAGATGGTCTTCGGCGACGGGGACGGCGATCTGTTCGTCGACTTCACCGTCTCGGTGGACGTGATCGGGCACGAGCTCACCCACGGCGTCACCCAGTACACGGCCAATCTCCAGTACCACGGGCAGTCGGGCGCACTGAACGAGTCGATGTCCGACGTCTTCGGCTCCCTGATCAAGCAGTACTCGCTGGACCAGACCGCCGAGCAGGCGGACTGGCTGATCGGCGCCGGGCTGCTGGGCCCGAACGTCAGCGGCGTCGCCCTGCGCTCGATGAAGGCGCCGGGGACGGCGTACGACGACGACGAGCTCGGCAAGGACCCGCAGCCGGCCACCATGGACGGCTACGTGAACACCAGCCGGGACAACGGCGGGGTCCACATCAACTCCGGCATCCCCAACCACGCCTTCTACCTCGCGGCCACCGAGCTCGGCGGCAAGGCCTGGGAGCGGACCGGGAGGATCTGGTACGACACGCTGACCGGCGGCGAGCTGGCCCCGGACGCGGACTTCGCGGACTTCGCCCGGCTGTCGACCGCGACGGCCGTGTCCCTGTACGGGGAGGGCGGCGCGGAGCACCGGGCACTCCAGAAGGCGTGGTCGACGGTCGGCCTGGGGTAGAAAGCCGGGCATGCGGATCGTTGTGGTGCGGACGGGCGGTTTCACGGGCATCGAGCGCCGGGCCGAGGTGGACGTCTCGGGCCGCCCCGACGAGGAGGAGTGGCGGGCCCTGGCCCTCGCGGCGCTGGTGCCCGCTGCGCCGGGGACCCCGGCGGACCGGGTCCGGGACGGGTTCTCCTACCGGATCACGGTGGACGGCCGGGCCGTGCTCTGCCAGGACCCGAACCTCTCGGACGCGCAGCGGAAGCTGATCTCGCGGGTGCTCAAGGAGGGCGCTTGAATCCGTAGGCCCGGTCCGTTTTTGCCGGAACGGCAAGGTTCCTTGGCGGGGCGCGGGGCGGCGGCGCAGCATCGGGCTGTCCGTTCACCGCACGGGAAGAGGCCCCGCATGACGCAGCAGCAGCACCACGACCACCACCGGCACGCCCGCCACGCCGACCGCGTTGCCGAAGGGGGCGCGGGCGAGGAGTACTGGGACGACCGCTACCGCGAGAGCACCCGCGTCTGGAGCGGCAACCCCAATGCGGCCCTGGTCCGGGAGGTTTCCGGGCTCACCCCGGGCCGGGCCCTCGACCTCGGCTGCGGGGAGGGCGCCGACGCCGTCTGGCTGGCCCGGCAGGGCTGGCGGGTCACCGGCACCGACATCTCCGGCGTCGCCCTGGAACGGGCCGCCGCCCATGCGGCCGAGGCGGGGGTGGCCGACCGCGTCGACTGGCAGCGGCACGACCTCGCGGAGTCCTTCCCGGCCGGGGAGTTCGACCTGGTCTCCGCCTGCTTCCTGCACACGTACGGGGAGTTCCCCCGCGACCGGATCCTGCGGACCGCCGCCGCGGCGGTGGCCCCCGGCGGGGTCCTGCTGGTCGTCGGCCACGCCGGCTGGGCGCCCTGGCAGACCGAGGACCGCCCGGAGGTGCACTTCCCGACCCCGGACGAGGTGCTGGCGCAGCTGGAACTGCCCGACGGCGCCTGGGAGGTCCTGCTCGCGGAGGAACACGTACGGGTCCAGGACCAGCCCGACGGCACGCCCGGGCACCGTACGGACAACGCGGTGAAGGTCCGGCGGCTCGCCTAGGGCCCGTCCGGCTCGCCCAGGGCCGTACGGCTCGCCCGGGGCCCGGCCGGGTCGTCGGACCCGGCGGCCCCGGCGGCCCCGGCGGGATCAGAAGCCGAGCTTGCGCAGCTGCTTGGGGTCGCGCTGCCAGTCCTTGGCGACCTTCACGTGCAGGTCGAGGAAGACCGGGGTGCCGAGCAGCGCCTCGATGTGCTTGCGCGACTTCATCCCGACCTCCTTGAGGCGGGAGCCCTTCGGGCCGATGATGATGCCCTTCTGGCTCGGCCGCTCGATGTAGACGTTCGCGTGGATGTCCAGCAGCGGCCGGTCCGCGGGCCGGTTCTCCCGGGGGATCATCTCCTCGACGACCACGGCGATGGAGTGCGGCAGCTCGTCCCGTACCCCTTCCAGCGCGGCCTCGCGGATGAGCTCGGCGACCATCACCATCTCGGGCTCGTCGGTGAGGTCGCCCTCCGGGTAGAGCGGCGGGCTCTCCGGCAGCAGCGGGGCGATCAGGTCGGCCAGCAGCTGGACCTGGTTGTCGCCGACCGCCGAGACGGGGACGATCTCGGCCCACTCGATGCCGAGCTCCGCGCCGAGCTGGTGGATCGCGAGGAGCTGTTCCGCCAGGGCCTTGGAGTCGACCAGGTCGGTCTTGGTCACGATCGCGATCTTGGGGGTCTTCTTGATCGCGGCGAGTTCCTTCGCGATGAACTTGTCACCGGGGCCGAGCTTCTGGTCGGCCGGCAGGCAGAAGCCGATGACGTCGACCTCGGCCCAGGTGGTCCGCACGACGTCGTTGAGCCGCTCGCCGAGCAGCGTGCGCGGCTTGTGCAGGCCGGGCGTGTCCACCAGCACGAGCTGGGCGTCGGGGCGGTGCACGATGCCGCGGACGGTGTGGCGGGTGGTCTGCGGCCGGTTGGAGGTGATCGCGACCTTGGTACCCACGAGTGCGTTGGTCAGGGTCGACTTCCCCGCGTTGGGGCGGCCGACGAAGCAGGCGAAGCCCGCACGGTGCGGGCCGGTGGACTCGGGGGAACGATCGCTCATACGGGCCATTCTCCCCGATGCCGCTCCCCGCGCCGACCAGGTCGCGGCGGCGGGGGCGGGCGCGGGTCACGACAGGGTCAGCGTCAGGGTCGCCGCGTACGCGCCTGGCGGGGTGTACGGGGGGACCCGGAGCGAGAGCTGCGCGTCCACCGTGAACGTGCCGCCGGTCTCCGCGCCGTCCTGCGTCGACGCCAGCACGGCGCCCTCCGGCCCGACCACCCCCGGGCTGCCGGGGACACAGCGGCCCGGGCTCCCCGGGGCGGCCGTGCACGCGGGCGTCCAGCTCAGCGCGCCGCCCGGGATCCGGACTCCGCCCGGTCCGGTGAAGTCCGTCACCCTGCCGGTCAGCGACCACCCCGCCGGGCCGCCCCGGGTGTCCGCGACCGTGACAGTCCCGATCCGGCCCGGGGCCGCTCCCCCGGGCCCGTACGGGATCGCGCCCAGCACCACCGCCTCGCCGGCCTGCGTCATCGACAGCGTCCCCGGTTCGACCACCGCCGTCGCCGTCTGCGCGCGCGGCGGCGCCGGCGTGACCGCCGCGGACGGGACGGAGCGGGGGGCGGCGGTGGGCAGCGGCGCCGCGGTGAGCCGTGCGGAGACCGGCGCGCCGGTGGCGCTGCACACGGTGTCGAGGCCCTGGGGGTGGCCGGCGTGCAGGGTGTAGCCGCCGGGGGCGAGGGTGATCCCGCCCGGCGCGGTGACGGTGAAGCTGCCCGTCATCGTGACGGCGGGCAGCGCGGCACCCGCCTCCACCGGGGCGTTCCGCTCCACCCCCGCCACGGCGACCTCGCCGGTCTGCGCGCCGCCGAGGAGGACCCGTCCGGTCGCTGTCAGCACGTCCGCGGGCAGGGTGGCACCGGCCGGGTTCACGGCGGGGGTGGCGGCCATCCGGTAGGTCACGGTGACGGTGTCGCCGACGCGCGGCGCCGGGTCGTCGACGGTGATGCGGGCCGTGGTCGTACCGTCGGCCGGCGCGGTCCCCGCCCCCTGCGGAGCGAGGCACTGCGTCGGGAACTCCACCTGCCCCGGGGGCGTTTCCTCCTCGGCGGCGGCCGGAGCGCCGAGCCCTCCCCCGGCCGCGGCCGCGAACAGCGCCATGCCGAGGGCCTGTGCTCCTCGCCGGCGCCGGTCCCTGCTGCGCTGCCGTGCCCCTCTTCGCACTGCCCGCCCCCAGGGTTGCCTCTCCCACCGACCGGGGCCATTCACGGGCGGAGGGCGGGAGAAGTCAAGGGCCGGATCCGGCGCGGCCTGATGGGCCATCAGGAGATGGCAGGGTGGTGCGGCCCGTGGCGCCGCTGCCGGCGGCGCGGAAGGTGCGCCGGTAGGCCGTCGGGCTCACGCCCAGGGCCGCCTGTACGTGCTTGCGCAGCGATTGCGCCGTCCCGAAGCCCGTTTCCCGCGCCACCTGTTCCATCGGCAGCTCGGTGCGTTCCAGCAGCCGCCGGGCCCGCTCCACCCGCTGCCCGGTGATCCATTCGCCCGGGCTGACCCCCGCCTCCTCGCGGAACCGGCGCGTGAAAGTGCGCACCGACATGGCCTCCTGGCGGGCGAGGTCCACCAGGCGCACCGGCTCGTGCAGCCGGTCCAGCACCCAGGCCCGGGCGGCGGCGGTGCTGGCGAGCTGCGGCTGCGGCACCGGGCGCTCGATGAACTGGGCCTGGCCGCCGTCCCGGTGCGGCGGTACGACCGTGCGCCGGGCCACCTCGTTGGCGACGGCGGCGCCGTGGTCGCGGCGCACTATGTGCAGGCACAGGTCGATGCCCGCGGCGACCCCGGCGGAGGTCAGCACGTCCCCGTCATCGGTGTAGAGCACGCCGGGATCCACCCGTACGGCCGGGAAGAGGTCCTGGAAGTGTTCGGCGGAGGCCCAGTGGGTGGTGGCGGGGCGGCCGTCGAGGTACCCCGCGGCGGCCAGGACGTAACCCCCCGTGCAGATGGAGACGAGCCGGGTGCCGGCCCGGATGTGGGCGAGGGCCGCGGCGAGGCCGGCGGTCAGCCGCCCCTGCTCGTACACCGGGCCGAGCTCGTACGAGGCGGGTACGACCACCGTGTCGGCCGTGGCGAGCAGTTCGGGGCCGTGCTCGACGTCGATCGCGAAGTCGGCGTCGGTGCGCACCGGGCCGGGGGCGAGGGCGCAGGTGAGGATCTCGTAGAGCGGCGTCCCGGCGGAATCCCGGGCCCGGCCGAAGATCCGGTGCGGGATGCCGAGCTCGAAGGGCAGCAGCCCGGTGAGCGCGAGGACGACGACGCGGTGAGCGGCCATGGCCCGATCGTATCGAAGGGTGTCATTCAGGCCACTGTCGTGCGAGGGGCGCCCGGCCGGAAGCTGTCGGGGTGACGCAGACAGCCCCCGCCTCCACGCCCACCCCGGCCCCCGCCCGCACCACCGGGCCGGGGCGCCTTCACCGCGCCTGGTTCGTCGCGGCCGTCACCTTCGTGACGATCATCGGCGCCGCCGCCTTCGCCTCCCTGCCCGGCCTGCTCATCGAGCCGCTGCACGAGGAGTTCGACTGGTCGCGCGGGACGATCGGCTTCGCGGTCTCGGTGAACCTCGCGCTGTACGGGCTCACCGCCCCCTTCGCCGCCGCGCTGATGGACCGGTTCGGCATCCGCCGGGTCGTGGCGCTGGCCCTGCTGGTGATATCCGGCGGGTCCGTCGCCACCGTCTGGATGACCGCGGCCTGGCAGCTGGTGCTGTTCTGGGGCGTGCTCGTGGGCCTCGGCAGCGGCTCGATGGCACTGGCCTTCGCGGCGACGGTGACCAACCGCTGGTTCACCGCCCGGCGGGGCCTGGTCACCGGGATCCTGACCGCGGCCGGGGCCTCCGGTCAGCTGGTCTTCCTGCCGCTGCTGTCCTGGCTGGTGGAGCACCACGGCTGGCGGCCGGCGGCCGTGACGGTGTCGCTGGCGGCGCTGTCCGTGGCCCCGTTCGTGTGGCTGCTGCTGCGGGACCACCCGGCGGACGTGGGTCTCGCCCCGTACGGGGGCGCGTACGCGGCGAAGCCCGCCCCGATCGCGGGCGCGGCCCGCCGAGCGGTGACGGTGCTGTTCAAGGCGGCCCGGACGGGGCCGTTCTGGCTGCTCGCGGGCACCTTCGCGATCTGCGGGGCCTCGACCAACGGACTGGTCAAGACCCACTTCGTGCCCGCCGCCCACGACCACGGGATGCCCGTGACCGCGGCGGCCGGACTGCTCGCGGTGATCGGCGTCTTCGACGTGGTGGGCACCGTGGCCTCCGGCTGGTTCACCGACCGCTTCGAGGCGCGGCGGCTGCTGGCCGTCTACTACGCCCTGCGGGGCGTCTCGCTCCTCTTCCTGCCGCTGCTGCTGGCGCCGTCCGTGCACCCGCCGATGGTCTTCTTCATCGTCTTCTACGGCCTCGACTGGGTCGCGACCGTGCCGCCCACGGTCGCGCTGTGCCGTGAGCACTACGGGGAGGACAGCGCGATCGTCTTCGGCTGGGTCCTGGCCTCGCACCAGGTGGGTGCCGCGGTGGTGGCGTTCCTGGGCGGACTGGCGCGGGACGTGTTCGGCTCGTACGACGTCGTCTGGTATGCCTCGGGCGCGCTCTGCGCGATGGCGGCGCTGATGGCGATGGTCATCCGCCGCCGCCCCGCACCCGCGGCGGCGGTGTAGCGGCAGCGGCAGCGGACCGCCGGGGCGGGCGGGAGCGCGGAGCTCAGCCGCCGGCCGGGGTGGTCGACGTGAGGGTGCCGTCCGGGGAGGCCAGCAGGACCGGGGTCGCCGGGCCGCCGAGGTCGCGGACCGCGGCCCGGTCGGCGTCGGCCACCGTCGGCGCCGCGCTGACCACGGCGGCCGCCTCCAGGGACTCGGCCCCGCTCGCCACGGCCATCGCGACGGCGGTCTGGAGCGCGCTCAGCTTCAGGGACTCCAGCTCCACCGTGCCGGCGACGTAGGTACGGCCGGTCTCGTCGCGCACCGCAGCCCCCTCGGGCACGCCGTTGCGGGCCCGGGCGCTGCGCGCCAGCGTGATGATCTTGGTGTCCTCGGGGTTGATCCCGGTGCTGTCGGTCATGGCGAAAGCATATGGAGCGCCTCGGCGGGGCCGTGCAACGGCCCCG
>NZ_JBEXRC010000091.1:0-12356 GCF_040612915.1 Streptomyces sp. NPDC006326
GGGAGAGGGCCTCCTCGTCACCCCCCGAGGTGAGCACGTTCTGGCCGCGCTTGCCCATGGCCGCGGTGGCGGGGGCGCGCCGGGCGGTCAGGGCCGCGTAGACGAGGCCGCCCGTGAGGCCGGAGAGGATGAAGGAGCAGTCCACCCCGCCGGTGAGGGAGAGCAGCGGGCCCTCGTAGAAGGGGGTCGTCACCGCGAGCAGGCCGACGCCCGCGCCGATGGCCCAGGAGACGGTGGCGGCCGGGTTCCAGCCGGCCCGGTACCAGTAGATGCCTCCCACCGAGCGGCGGTTGAAGACCTGCAGCGCGTCGGCGTCGTACGTGCCGCGGCAGCGCACGTACCCGATGAGGGTGATCACGGCCCAAGGGGTGCCGATCGCGGTCAGCAGCAGGACGAACGAGGTCATCGCGGACTGCACGTCCCACTCGAAGGAGCCGATGAAGACGAACGCGGTGGCGACGGCCGCGGCGACCAGGGTGGCCTTGGCGCGGGTGGCCTTCGGCACGATGGCGTCCAGGTCGAGGCCCATGGAGTACAGCATCAGGCCGGCGTTGCCCACCGAGCCGGCGGCGGCGGCCGCGAGCAGCGGGACCAGGTACCAGAAGGGGGCGGCGTCGACCAGCGGCCCGGCGTAGTCGGCCCCGGCCTTGGCGGCGAGCGCGGTGTACGTGCCGAACAGCTGCGGGACCAGCAGGCCGATCAGCAGGCCCAGACAGGTGGCCCAGTAGACCTTGCGCGAGCCGTACCTCGTGGGGGAGATGTAGCGGGTGTAGTCGCCGAGCAGGGTGATGAAGGCGACGGGCCCGCTGAGCCCGGCGGCGACGGCGGCGAGGATCCAGGTCGGCCAGAAGGAGCCGAGCAGGAGCTCGGTGCCCGGCGGCGCGGCGGTGGTGAAGTCGGGGGCGTAGGCGTAGAGGCCGACGGCCAGCAGGACCACCATGCCGAGGGACAGCACCTTGCTCATGCGCAGCAGGAGCTTGTAGCCGAAGACGGCGCCGACGACGGTGAACGCGGCCAGGACGCCGTACATCAGGGCCCGGGTGAGACCGGTGTCCGGCAGCCCGGCCAGCCGGGACAGGGTGCCCACCATCACGTCGCCGCCGATCCACAGGGTCAGCGCGGTGTAGCCGAGCGCGAGCAGCAGGCCGACGACGGAGCCGACGAGCCGGCCGCGGACGCCGAACTGGGCGCCGCTTGAGGTGGACAGGTTCGTGGCGGTGCGCAGGGACACCAGCGCCAGCGGCGCGGTGAAGGCGATCCCGACGAGGGTGCCGGTCACGATGGCGGTGACCGAGGGCCACAGGCCCAGTCCGAAGGACGGCGGAAGCCAGCCGAAGACGATCACACCGAGGCAGAGGTTGGAGCCGAGCAGGATCGATATCAGGTCACGGGGACCGCTCGTCCGTTCCTCCTCCGGAATCGTGTCGACTCCGCGCTGTTCGATGGGCATGGGGGGACTCCCTTGGCAGGGCGGCGGGACGGCGCAGCAATGGGTCTGCAATGTTTGAGCGACATTCAATGTGACCCAAGCCCACGTCTCAGGTCAATGATTCCCTGCAAGGAAATCAAGAGTTAGAGTGATGCTCTAACCCATCGACTCAAAAGGTGGTGGATCGGCGTGCGGCTGACCCCTACGGAGCGCGACCGGCTGCTGCTGCGCAGCGCCGCGGAACTGGCCCGGGCCCGGCGGGCCCGGGGCCTGCGGCTCAACGTCCCCGAGGCCACCGCGCTCATCGCGGACACGGTCTGCGAGGCGGCGCGGGACGGCAAGCGGCTGGCGGAGGCCATCGAGGAGGCCCGCGGCGTGCTCGGCCCGGACGACGTGCTGCCCGGCGTGGCCGACGTGGTCACCGAGGTCCACGTGGAGGCCGTCTTCGACGACGGTTCCCGCCTCGCGGTGGTCTCGGCCCCCATCCGGGGAGCCGCCTCGCTCGGCGACGACGCCCCCGGCGCGGTCGTACCGGGCCCCGGCGCCCCTCAGCCGGAGCCGGTCCTGCACCTGCGCGTGCGCAACACCGCCTCCGTGCCGGTGAGCGTCACCTCGCACTTCCACTTCTTCGAGGCGAACCCCCGCCTCGACTTCGACCGCGCCGCCGCCTACGGCATGCGGCTGTGCGTGCCGGCGGGCTCCTCCGTCCGGTTCGACCCCCACGGCGAGGGCGAGGTCGGCCTGGTCCCGATCGGTGGCGACCGCATCGCCGTCGGCTTCGCCGGGCTGGTCGACGGCCCGCTGGACGCCCCCGGCGCCAAGGAGGAGGCCCTGGCCCGCGCGGCCGCCTGCGGCTACCTCGGAGCCACCGCAGACCACCCGGAAGGTAACCCGGCATGAGCCGCCAGACCCCCCACAGCGACCACTGCGCGCCGGGCAGCCGGCACATCGACCCGCACGAGTACGCCTCCGTCTTCGGCCCCCGTGCCGGGGACCGGGTGCGCCTCGGCGACTCCGGGCTCACCGTCCGCGTCGAGTACGACGCCCAGAAGCCGGGCGACGAGTTCCTGGCCGGCTTCGGCAAGACCGCCCGCGACGGCCTGCACCTGAAGGCCGCCGCCGTCCGCGAGACCTGCGACGTCGTGATCAGCAACGTCCTGGTGATCGACGCCGTCCTCGGCATCAAGAAGGTCTCCATCGGCATCCGCGAGGGCCGCATCCACGCCATCGGCCGGGCCGGGAACCCGGACACCCTCGACGGCGTGGACGTCGTCGTCGGCACCGGCACGAGCATCGTCTCCGGCGAGGGCCTGATCGCCACCGCCGGCGCCGTGGACACCCACGTCCACCTGCTCTCCCCGCGGATCATGGAGGCCTCGCTGGCCGCCGGTGTCACCACCGTGATCGGCCAGGAGTTCGGCCCGGTCTGGGGCGTCGGCGTCAACTCGCCGTGGGCGCTGAAGCACGCCTTCAACGCCTTCGACGCCTGGCCCGTCAACATCGGCTTCCTGGCCCGCGGCTCCTCCTCGGACGCCGCCCCGCTGGTCGAGGCCCTCGCCGAGGGCGGCGCCTCCGGCTTCAAGGTCCACGAGGACATGGGCGCCCACACCCGCGCCCTCGACACCGCGCTGCGCGTGGCCGAGGAGCACGACGTCCAGGTCGCCCTCCACTCGGACGGCCTGAACGAGTGCCTCTCCGTCGAGGACACCCTGCGCGTCCTGGACGGCCGCACCATCCACGCCTTCCACATCGAGGGCTGCGGCGGCGGACACGTCCCCAACGTGCTCAAGATGGCGGGCGTGCCGAACGTCATCGGCTCCTCCACGAACCCGACGCTGCCCTTCGGCCGGGACGCCGTGGCCGAGCACTACGGCATGATCGTCTCCGTCCACGACCTCAAGCCGGACCTGCCCGGCGACGCCGCCATGGCCCGCGACCGCATCCGCGCCGGGACGATGGGCGCCGAGGACGTCCTGCACGACCTGGGCGCGATCGGCATCACCTCCTCCGACGCCCAGGGCATGGGCCGCGCCGGCGAGACGATCCGCCGCACCTTCGCCATGGCCGCCAAGATGAAGGGCGAGCTCGGCCCGCTGGCCGGCGACGGCGAGGGCGACGACAACGCCCGCGTGCTGCGCTACATGGCCAAGCTGACCATCAACCCGGCCATCGCCCACGGCCTGGCCCACGAGATCGGCTCCATCGAGGTCGGCAAGCTCGCCGACATCGTGCTCTGGCGCCCCCAGTTCTTCGGCGCCAAGCCGCAGCTCGTGCTGAAGTCCGGATTCCCGGCCTACGGGGTCACCGGCGACCCCAACGCCGCCACCGACACCTGCGAACCGCTCGTCCTCGGCCCGCAGTTCGGCTCCTACGGGGCCACCGCCGCCGACATCTCGGTCGCGTTCGTCTCCGCCGCGGCCGCCGCGCTGGGCTCCGACCAGATGCCCACGCGCCGCCGCCGGGTCGCCGTCCGCGGCACCCGGGGCATCGGCCCCGCGGACCTCCTCCTCAACTCCCGGGTGGGCGCGGTCGATGTGGACGCGCGCAGCGGGCTCGTCACCCTCGACGGTGACCCACTGCGCTCCGAAGCGGCCGATTCGGTCTCCCTCAACCGCCTGTACTTCCTGTAACCGCCCCGCCCGCAGTCAGCCCAGCCCGTAAGGACCCTTCCATGAGCAAGCCCGTCGCCGACGGATTCCGGATGCCCGCCGAGTGGACGCCCCACGAGCGGACCTGGATGGCCTGGCCCAGCCCCAACCCGACCTTCACCAACGAGCAGGAGCTCGCCGAGGCCCGCGAGGCCTGGGGAGCCGTGGCCCGCGCGGTGCGCGCCCACGAACCCGTGACCCTCGTCGTCTCGCCCGGCGACGCGGAGAGCGCCCGCGCGATCGTCGGCGATGACGTCGAGCTGGTCGAGCGGGAACTCGACGACGCCTGGATGCGCGACATCGGCCCGACCTTCGTCACCAACGACGCCGGTGAGCTGGCGGCCGTGGACTGGACCTTCAACGGCTGGGGCGCCCAGGAATGGGCCCGCTGGGAGCACGACTCCAAGATCGCCCGGCACGTCTCCGACCTGGCCGGCACCCGTACGTACAGCACCCCGCTCGTCAACGAGGGCGGCGCCATCCACGTGGACGGCGAGGGCACCGTGCTGCTCACCGACACCGTGCAGCTGGGCCAGGGCCGCAACCCCGGCTGGACCCGCGAGCAGGTCGAGCAGGAGGTCCACGCCCACCTCGGCACCACGAAGGCGATCTGGCTGCCGTACGGCCTGGCCGGCGACTACGGCACCTACGGCACCCAGGGCCACGTGGACATCGTCGCCGCCTTCGCCCGCCCCGGCGTGGTGATGGTCCACACCCAGCCCGACCCGGCCCACCCCGACCACGAGCGCTGCAAGACCATCGCCGCGATCCTGCGCGCGTCCACCGACGCCCGGGGCCGGCAGCTGGAGGTCGTGGAGATCCCCGCGCCGACCGTGCTGGAGGAGGACGGCGAATGGGTCGACTACTCGTACATCAACCACTACCTCTGCAACGGCGGCGTGGTGCTGTGCTCCTTCGACGACCCGCGCGACGAGGAGGCCGCCGAGATCTTCCGCGGGCTGTTCCCCGAGCGCACCGTGACCCTCGTTGACGCACGTACGATTTTCGCCGGGGGTGGCGGTATCCACTGCATCACCCAGCAGCAGCCGAAGGTCTGACCTGCGGCACGACGTTCTTCGAGGAGTGGCCCATGGCGGCGGGTGGAGTACGCGCGGCGCGGAAGAACGCGCCGCCGCGCGAGGACGTACTCGTCGCCGCCATGGCCACGATCGCCGAGCGCGGCCTGGAGGGGCTGACCATGGCCGGCCTGGGCCGCCAGGTCGGCATGAGCAGCGGCCACCTCCTCTACTACTTCCGCAGCAAGGACGAGCTCCTGCTGCAGACGCTGGAGTGGAGCGAGGCCGCCCTCGGCACCGAGCGCCGGGCGCTGCTCTCGCGCCGCGGTCCGGTGCGCGAGCGGCTCCGGGCGTACGTCGACCTGTACGTGCCCGAAGGCGCCCGCGATCCGCACTGGACCCTGTGGCTGGAGGTCTGGAACCGCTCGCAGAACGCCGGCCCGGGCGAACGCGACCGGCAGGCCGCCATCGAGGGCGCCTGGCACCGCGACCTGGTGGCCCTGCTCGCCGAGGGCATCTCGCGCGGGGAGTTCCGGCCCGTGGACCCCGACCGTTTCGGGGCCCGGCTGCGCGCCCTGCTCGACGGGTTCAGCATCCAGGTCGCCGTGGGCCTGCCCGGGATAGGGCGGGACGACATCCTGGCCCACGTCTCGGAGTTCCTCGACGAGGCTCTCGTATCGTGAGACGGGTCGCGTTCGCGGTGAGACGGTGTGCCACACTGCGAACGTGCTTGCTCAGCTCATGATTATCGACAGCAGCGCGCCGGTCCGCAGCGACCGCTGACCCGTGGAAGAACTCCGCGGCGGCGGCCACCGTGTCCCAGAACCGCGCGCAGACCTCTCGCACCCGCGAGAGGTTTTTTCGTTTCCCGGCTCCCATCCTGCCGGGACCGGACAGCGCGCGATGATGGGGGCAGTGGAACCCGGGTATCCGGAACCACTCATCCGACAGGAGTCAGATCAACATGACGACGACCGAGGCGACAGTGCCGGCACAGGTCCCGACCGACGACACCGACAGCTTCCACGTCTTCGACACCACCCTGCGAGACGGCGCCCAGCGTGAGGGCATCAACCTCACCGTCGCCGACAAGCTGACGATCGCCCGGCACCTGGACGACTTCGGAGTGGGCTTCATCGAGGGCGGCTGGCCCGGCGCCAACCCCCGCGACACCGAGTTCTTCGCCCGCGCCCGCGCCGAGATCGACTTCAAGCACGCCCAGCTGGTCGCCTTCGGCGCGACCCGGCGGCCGGGCGGCTCGGCCGCCGAGGACCCGCAGGTGCGGGCCCTGCTGGAGTCGGGCGCGCCCGTGATCACCCTGGTCGCCAAGTCCCACGACCGGCACGTCGAGCTCGCGCTGCGCACCACGCTGGACGAAAACCTGGAGATGGTCCGCGACACGGTCTCCCACCTGGTCGCCCAGGGCCGCCGGGTCTTCGTCGACTGCGAGCACTTCTTCGACGGTTACCGGGCCAACGCCGAGTACGCGAAGGCGGTCGTCCGCACCGCCCACGAGGCCGGGGCCGACGTGGTCATCCTCTGCGACACCAACGGCGGCATGCTGCCCGCGCAGGTCACCGCGGTGGTCGCGACCGTGCTCGCCGACACCGGAGCCCGGCTCGGCATCCACGCCCAGGACGACACCGGCTGCGCGGTCGCCAACACCCTGGCCGCCGTCGACGCGGGCGCCACGCACGTCCAGTGCACCGCGAACGGCTACGGCGAACGCGTCGGCAACGCCAACCTCTTCCCTGTCGTCGCCGCGCTGGAGATCAAGTACGGGCGCAAGGTGCTGCCGGAGGGCGCCCTCGCCGAGATGACCCGCATCTCGCACGCCATCGCCGAGGTCGTGAACCTGACCCCCTCCACCCACCAGCCGTACGTCGGCGTCTCCGCCTTCGCGCACAAGGCGGGCCTGCACGCCTCGGCCATCAAGGTCGACCCGGACCTCTACCAGCACATCGACCCCGAGCGGGTCGGCAACACCATGCGGATGCTGGTCTCCGACATGGCCGGACGCGCCTCCATCGAGCTCAAGGGCAAGGAGCTCGGCGTCGACCTCGGCGGCGACCGCGCGCTGATCTCTCGGGTGGTCGAGCGGGTCAAGGAGCGCGAGCTCCAGGGCTACACGTACGAGGCCGCCGACGCCTCCTTCGAGCTGCTGCTGCGCGCCGAGGTGGAGGGCCGGGCCCGCAGGTACTTCCGCACGGAGTCCTGGCGGGCCATCGTCGAGGACCGCCCCGACGGCACCCACGCCAACGAGGCCACGGTCAAGCTGTGGGCCAAGGGCGAGCGGATCGTCGCCACGGCGGAGGGCAACGGCCCGGTCAACGCCCTGGACCGGGCGCTGCGGGTCGCCCTGGAGCGCTTCTACCCGCAGCTGGCCAAGTTCGAGCTGGTCGACTACAAGGTCCGCATCCTGGAGGGCAAGCACGGCACCGAGTCCACCACCCGCGTGCTGATCTCCACGACGGACGGCACCCACGAGTGGTCGACGGTGGGCGTCGCCCCGAACGTGATCGCGGCCTCCTGGCAGGCCCTGGAGGACGCCTTCACCTACGGGCTCCTGCGCGCGGGCGTGGAACCGGCCGAGTAGTCCCCGGCCCGCGGGGGAGACCCGCAGCCCGGGACCACCGCTGCGGAGGGGTGGGCTTATGTCCGGCTCACACGGGAAAGTCCGGCTTCCGGTAGCGTCGGGAGCATGAGGACCAGGCTGATGTCCGTACTCTCCGCCCTGCTGCCGGCCTTGTGCGCGACGGCTCTCGTCTTCGCGCCGCAGGCCTCCGCCGCCACCGGGCCCGCAGCCGCCACCGGGCCCGCCGCCGTGGCCGCGGCCCTCAAGAAGGGGCCGGTCTACGTCGACCCGCGGGCCGAGGCGCAGCTGTCGAAGGGCCAGGCCGACGCGCTGGAGAAGAAGATCAGGGACGCCGGGAAGCCGGTCTTCGTCGCCGTGCTGCCCGCCACCCAGGAGTTCCCCGCCGCCGGCGTGCTGCGCACGGTCCGGGCCGAGACGGGGATCACCGGGCTCTACGCGATCCGGCTCGGCGACGGCTTCAACGCCGGCGCCGACCGCGCGGTCATGCCCTCCAACGCCGTCCGCAACCTGACCGACGCCGTGAAGGCCGGCGGCCCGGTGGACGCGAACACGCAGCTGAACAACTTCGTCGACCAGGCCCTGGCGCAGGTCGGGGGCGCAGCCCCGGCCTCCTGGGGCGGCAGCGCCGACAGCGGCGCCCCGGTCGGCGGGCTGATCACCCTCGGGGCCGTGGCGCTGGTGGGCGGCGGCGGCGCGTACGCCCTGGTGCGCCGGGGCCGCAGGAGGAAGGAAGCGGAGGAGCGCGAGGCCATCGAGAAGCTGCGCGTGGTGGTCGACGAGGACATCACGGCCTTCGGCGAGGAGCTCGACCGGCTGGACTTCCATCCCGGTGAGCCGGGCGCCGACGACGCCATGCGGGCCGACTACGCGCAGGGCCTCGACGCCTACGAGCGGGCCAAGTCCGTCATGGCCTCCGTCCAGCACCCCCAGGAGGTCAGGGGAGTGACCCAGGCCCTGGAGGACGGCCGGTTCGCCCTCGCCTGCCTGGACGCCCGCCGACAGGGCCGGCCGCTGCCCGAGCGCCGCTCGCCCTGCTTCTTCGACCCGCGCCACGGGCCGAGCACCGAGGACGTGGAGTGGGCGCCGGCCGGCGGTGCGGCGCGTACCGTCCCGGTGTGCGCGGCGGACGCGGTCCGGCTGCGCGAGGGGCAGGACCCCATGGTGCGCACGGTCGACACCGAGTACGGGCCGCGCCCGTACTACGACGCCGGCCCGGCGTACGGCCCCTGGGCCGGCGGCTATTTCGGCGGCGGCATCCTGCCCGGCCTGCTGGTGGGCACGCTGCTCGGCTCGATGATGACGTCCGGCCCCGCGTACGCCTCCGACCTGGGCGCGGGCTACGAGGGCGGGGACTTCTCCGGCGCCGACTTCAACCCCTCCGACTTCGGGGGCGGCGACTTCGGCGGCGGTGGGGGCTTCGACGGGGGAGGCGGCTTCGACGGCGGGGGCGGCTTCTGAGCGCCGCCCCCGGTCCGGCTGCCGCCCGGGCCGGTCAGGATCCGTCAGGATCCGGCGGGACCCGTCAGGCGGCGTGGCGGCTCAGGCCTGCTTGACGGCCGAGATGTCGAAGGTCAGCTTCACCTTGTCGCTGACCATGACGCCACCGGCCTCCAGCGCGGCGTTCCAGGTCAGGCCCCAGTCGGAGCGCAGGATCTCGGCGGAGCCCTCGAAGCCGACGCGCTCGCTGCCGTAGACGTCGGTGGCCGAGCCGTTGAACTCCAGGTCGATGGAGAGCGGGCGGGTAACGTCCTTGATGGTCAGTTCGCCGGTGATCCGGTACGTGTCGCCGCCGATCCGGGCCGCCTCGGTCGAGCGGAAGGTCATCAGGGGGAAGGCCTCGGCGTCGAAGAAGTCACCGCTGCGCAGGTGGGCGTCGCGGTCGGCGATGCCCGTGTCGACGGAGGCGATCTGGACGTCGATGGAGGCGGTGGACCGGGAGGGGTCCGCGCCGTCCAGGCGGAGGGCTCCCTCGTAGGCGCCGAAGCTGCCGCGGACGTTGGTGACCATCGCGTGGCGGACGGTGAAGCCGATGCTGCTGTGGGCGGCGTCGATGGTGTAGTCGCCGGTGAGGGCGGCGAGCGCCGGGTCCACCTCCAGCGTGGCGACGGCGGTCGTGGTGTTCTCCTGGCTGCGGCGGGTGAAGAGACCCATGGCTTCCTCCTCGGGAGCGTGGTGTGCCGGGACGGCAGTTCGTTGAATGTTCAACGAGAACGACACTAGACCCATTCCGTTTAATTTTCAACATCTGGACAGGGTGTCAGCGAGTTTTATGGGACCTCCACAAAGGACCGGGGTCCCGCCTGGTGGTGTTCGCGCATCACCCTGCGGTTCTGTCCGGGCCGAACAGCGGAACACACCCGAGACTGTGCGGAACCAACGGAGGTTTTTGACCCGGCGCTTCGTAAGGTCGGTACATGACCGTTGTGGACCAGACTCCGAGCGAGCCGGCGGACGCCCGCGGGCGCGTGGCCGAACTGCACTCCCTGCGCGAGCAGGCGCGGCGCGGCCCCAGTGACCGGGCGACCGAGGCCCAGCACGCCAAGGGCAAGCTGACCGCACGCGAGCGCATCGCGCTGCTGCTCGACGAGGGTTCCTTCAAGGAGGTCGAGCAGCTGCGCCGGCACCGGGCGAGCGGCTTCGGCCTGGAGGGCAGGAAGCCCTACACCGACGGTGTGATCACCGGCTGGGGCACGGTCGAGGGCCGCACGGTCTTCGTCTACGCCCACGACTTCCGCATCTTCGGCGGCGCACTCGGCGAGGCCCACGCCACCAAGATCCACAAGATCATGGACATGGCCATCGCCGCCGGTGCCCCGCTGGTCTCCCTGAACGACGGCGCGGGCGCCCGCATCCAGGAGGGCGTTTCGGCGCTCGCCGGGTACGGCGGCATCTTCCAGCGCAACACCAGGGCCTCGGGCGTCATCCCGCAGATCTCGGTGATGCTGGGCCCGTGCGCCGGCGGCGCCGCGTACTCCCCGGCCCTCACGGACTTCGTCTTCATGGTCCGCGAGACCTCGCAGATGTTCATCACCGGCCCCGACGTCGTCCGCGCCGTCACCGGTGAGGAGATCTCCCAGAACGGCCTCGGCGGCGCCGACGTGCACGCCGAGACCTCCGGCGTCGCGCACTTCGCGTACGACGACGAGGAGACCTGCATCTCCGAGGTCCGCTACCTCATCACGATGCTGCCCTCCAACAACCGGGAGAACCCGCCGGTCCACCAGACCTCCGACCCCGCCGACCGGCGCTCGGACGTCCTGCTGGACCTGGTCCCGGCCGACGGCAACCGCCCGTACGACATGCACAAGGTCATCGAGGAGCTCGTCGACGACGGCGACGTCCTGGAGATCCACGAGCGCTGGGCCCGCAACATCATCTGTGCGCTCGCCCGCCTCGACGGCCAGGTCGTCGGCATCGTCGCCAACCAGCCGCAGACGCTGGCCGGCGTCCTCGACATCGAGGCCTCCGAGAAGGCCGCGCGCTTCGTCCAGATGTGCGACGCCTTCAACATCCCGATCATCACGCTGCTGGACGTCCCCGGCTTCCTGCCCGGTGTCGACCAGGAGCACGGCGGCATCATCCGCCACGGCGCGAAGCTGCTGTACGCGTACTGCAACGCCACCGTCCCGCGCATCTCGCTGATCCTGCGCAAGGCCTACGGCGGCGCGTACATCGTCATGGACTCCCAGTCCATCGGCGCCGACCTCACCTACGCCTGGCCGACGAACGAGATCGCGGTCATGGGCGCCGAGGGCGCGGCCAACGTCATCTTCCGCAAGCAGATCGCGGAGGCCGAGGACCCGGAGGCCATGCGGGCGCGCATGGTCAAGGAGTACAAGGCCGAGCTGATGCACCCGTACTACGCGGCCGAGCGCGGCCTCGTCGACGACGTCATCGACCCCGCCGAGACCCGCGAGACGCTCATCAGCGCCCTCGCGATGCTCCGGAGCAAGCACGCCGACCTGCCGTCCCGCAAGCACGGCAACCCGCCGCAGTAAGAAGCGAAGGAGAGCTGCCACCCATGTCGAAGACCGACGCCCTGCTGCGCGTGGAAAAGGGCGATGCCCGGCCCGAGGAGCTCGCCGCGATCACCGCGATCCTGCTGGCCCGCGCCGCCTCCACCCCCGAGGACCGCCCGGTGCACCGCATCGGCTCCCAGGCCCGCTGGCGCCGCCTGGAGCGCACTCCGGGCTTCCGCGCCCCGCACAGCTGGCAGGGCTGACCCCCTCCCGCACTCCGGGCTTCCGCGCCCCGCACAGCTGGCAGGGCTGACCCCCTCCCGCACCCCGCTCAAACCGATGGCCGCTCAGCCGAGCCGGACCTCGACGCCCCCCCCCGGGCGCCGAGTCCCGGTCCGGGGAGCGGCCATCGGCCGTTTCGGGCGCCGCGGCGGGAGCCCTCGGGGCCGCACCGCGAGGACGCCGTACCGGTGGGCCGCATCCCGGCCGGGACGACGGCCACCACGGTGCACCCCGCTCCACGGGAAAGACGGAACGCCGGGAACCCGTGTCGGGTTCCCGGCGTTCCGGGTGGTGCGTGGACGGCCCCTACCGCAGGCGGGCCATCAGAGCGTGCTCGACGAGTGTGATGAGGGCGCTCTTGGCGTCGGCGCGGTGGCGGGCGTCGGTGGTGATGATGGGGGCGTCGGGGCCGATCTGGAGGGCTTC
>NZ_JBEXRC010000092.1:0-11618 GCF_040612915.1 Streptomyces sp. NPDC006326
CGGCTCACCGTCACCTCCTCCAGCCCCACCTGCGCGGCCAGCTCCCGGACCAGGGCGGGCTTTTGCGGGTCGTAACCGGTGCCCAGCAGCACCAGATCACAGCGCAGCGGCTCGACCTTGCCGCTCAGCCGGTCCCGCAGGTCCAGCACGACCTCCTCGCCCTCGACCCGGGCCCCCACCACCTCGGTCATCGCCCGCACCGAGGAACGCTGCGGTCCCAGCACTTTCTGCCGGTACAGCATCGTGTACAGCTCTTCCAGGAACGGCGGCGCGAGACCGGCGTAATTGGTGAACCGCAATTCGTCCAGGAGCTGTTCACGGACTTCCGCCGGTGTGTCGTGGAAATCGTCCACGAAGGAGGGGAAGAACAATTCGTTCACGAATTTGCTGGTCTGGTAGTTCTGCAGTCCGATCGACCGTACGACCATGGTGATCTGAGCGTGCGACAGGTTCTCGTGGAGGGCGAAGAACATCTCCGCCGCGCTCTGCGCCCCGCCCACCACCACCGCGCGGACCGGCTTGTCCTTCGGGATCCCGGCGATCCGCGACCGGTAGTGCGCGCTGTGGATCACCCGGTCCCCGGGCAGCCCCGCGAACACCTCCGGAATGCGCGGATCGCGGCCGCCGCCGACCACCAGATCGCGGCACCGGATCCGGTCCCCGTCGCTCAGCAGCACGCTCCAGCCTGCCACCGACCCGTCCTCGGCATGCACCGGTTCGATGCGTTCTGCCCGGGCTCCGCAGCGGATCCGCACCCGCTCCAGCGAGGCCGCCACCCACTGGAGGTAGTCGGAGAACTCCCAGCGGAAGGGGTGGAACGTGCCCAGGTTCACGAACTCGTCCAGCCGCCCCTGCTCGTGCAGGAAGCTCAGGAAGGAGAACCGGCTGCACGGATTGCGCAGGGTCACCAGGTCCTTCAGGAAGGACACCTGGCTGCGCGCCCACGGCATCAGCAGATCACGCTGCCATGTGATGTCCGGGTTCTGTTCCAACAGCAATGTGCCGTCCGCCAATTCGGCCGAACCCGACTCCTCTATGGCCACTGCGAGCGCCAGATTCGCCGGACCCGCACCGATCGCCAGAACGCCAACCTCCCGGTCCGTCACACTTCCCCCTCGATCGCATGGATCCCACTCGCGGACAGGCAGTAGCGAGGCTAGATATCCGCTGTTCCCGATCGATAGGGGAAGTTCTCCCGTCAGCTGGGGAATCTGAGCCGGGAACGGGGCTGCGGCCCGGGCACGGCGTCCAGCCGGTGCAGTGCGGTGCGCCGCTGTACGGCGGCCAGCCCGGCGACCGCCCCTCCGAGCAGCAGCCAGCCCGCCGGCCCGGCCGTCATCACCGCCCCGGTGAGCAGCAGCGGCCCGGCGGACTTCTGCACGGAGGGGGACATGCCCGCCACGCCCAGGTACGCGGCCCTCGCCTCACCGGGGGCGAGGCAGACGGCGAGTTCCCAGGAGCTCACCGACCGCATCAGCTCCGCCGTGGTGGCCAGCACCGCGCTCGCGAGCAGGAGGACGGAGGCGGCCCAGACCCCGTGGCCGGGGGTGAGGGCGAGGAGGGTGCAGCTGGCGAGCATGGTCAGCCCGTACAGCCGGACGGCGCCGGCGGCCTGCCGGGGCTCCCGGACCCTGGCCGACACCCGCAGCTGGAGGAGGACGACCAGCACCGTGTTGAGGACGAGGAAGGCGGGGACCAGGGCGTGGGGCGCGTCGGTGTGGTGGACCAGCCACAGGGGCAGCCCGACGCCCAGGATCGAGTCGTCGAGGTTCATCGGGATGTCCAGCAGGACGAACCGAAGGTATCCGCGGTCCCGCCAGGGGCTGGGCGCGGGCCGGGGAGCGGTCGCCGGCGCGTCCTTGGCGGTGGCGGTGGCGGTGGAGGTGGCGGTGGCGGTGGCGGCCACCAGCGTGCGGCCGCGCTGCTCCCGGGTGCGCCACACCAGCGCAGCGGCGGCGAGGAAGGACAGCGCGTCGGCGAGGATCAGCACCTGGTAGGCCCCGCGGGTGCCCACGGCGAGGCCGAGAGCGGCGAGGCCCGCCCCGAGCGCGTACCCGGCGTTCGCCGCACTGCGCGACAGGGCCTGGTACGTGGCGCGGTGCTCGCCGGCGGCGCGGGTCGCGAAGAGCATCTCCAGCGTCTTGGCCGCCCGGTCGCCCAGGGAGGTGAGGGCGACGACGGCCAGCAGCAGCTCGAAGCGGGTGACGACGAGCAGGGCGCAGAGCATCCCGAGGCGCAGCAGGTGGCAGCAGATCAGCAGCGAGCGCACCGGGAAGCGGCCGGCCAGGTGGCCCGCGAGCGGCGAACCGGCGATGCCCGCCACTCCGGCCGCCCCCAGCAGCAGGCCCAGCCGGCCGGCGTCCAGGCCCACGACGAAGGTGAAGAAGAGGACGGAGGAGGCGGCCCACACGCCGGTGCCGGTGCGGTCCAGCAGCTGGGCGAGGAGCATGATCCGGGCGTCCCGGCCGCCCGGGGGCCGGCGCAGCTGCGCCACCAGCCCGGTCTCCTGCCGCCGGTCCTTGCCGGTGTCCGCGCCGCGCCGCATGTCAGGCCCCCGTTTCCCCTGTATCCCTGCATCCCACACAGGTATCTCGATATCGAGATACTTCGCGGTAGCCTGCCGCAGAATAATCTTGACGTCAAGATATTTGGGGACTGTGGGGCCGGCGGTGGCTCCTGCGGGCGCAGCCGCGAGCGACCGGGGCGGAGAATGGCGGTGTGCAAGCCCGACCGGACTACGGCGGGGCCGCGCCCGCCCTCCCCCTCGACGTCCCGCCCACGGCGCGGACGGCGGTGGCGTGGATCCCTCCGGCGGAGCTCTGGCCGACGATCCAGGACATCAGGTGGGAGCACGACCCGCAGATCCGCCGGTGGCCCCCGCACGTCAACCTGCTGTTCGGCTTCGTCCCGGAGGAGGCCTTCCCCCGGGCCGCCCCGCTGCTCGCCGAGGCGGCCGGGGAGAGCGAGCCGTTCGGGATCCGGCTGGAGGGGGTGCGCTTCTTCCGGCACCGGCAGTACGCCACGATCTGGCTGGACCCGGCCGCCGCGGGCACGGCTCCGTGGACCCGCCTGTACGGCGCCCTGGCGGAGCGCTTCCCGGGCTGCCGGGGGCGGCGGCCGGGCTTCACCCCGCACCTCTCCCTCGGCCGGACCCGCCACCCCGCCGAGCTCGCCGCCGCGTGCACCGCCCGGCTGGGCGGCAGCGCGACACGGGTGGAGCGCCTGGTGGTGCTCGCCCGCGACGCCGACGGGCCGATGCGGCCCCGGGCCACCCTCGCCCTCGGCACCGGGGCCCTCACCTGGGAGCCCGAACACGGCGGCCCGGATCCGCAGGAAGCGGATCCGGGCCGGAGCGCGGGTCGGACGGGCCCTCGGGATCAGACCGCCGGAGCCGGGTAGGTCGGGTACTCCACCCCGGAGACGTGCTGGACGACGCGGATGACCTGGCAGGAGTAGCCGAACTCGTTGTCGTACCAGAGGTAGAGGATGGCGTTGTCGCCGTCGACCTTGGTGGCGCCGGCGTCGACGATCGAGGAGTGGCGCGAGCCGACGAAGTCCATGGAGACGGCGTCGGGGGCGGTGGTGAAGTCGATCTGGCGCTTCAGCGGCGAGGACAGCGAGACGTTGCGGAGGTAGTCGAGGACTTCCTCGCGGGTGGTCTCGCGGCCGAGGCGCAGGCTGAGGATGGCGATCGAGACGTCCGGGACGGGGACGCGGATCGAGCTGCCGGTGATCGGCGCCTTGAGGTCGGGCAGCGCCTTGGCGACGGCGGAGGCGGCACCGGTCTCGGTGATCACCATGTTGAGCGGCGCCGAGCGGCCGCGACGGTCGGCCTTGTGGTAGTTGTCCAGCAGGTTCTGGTCGTTGGTGAACGAGTGGACGGTCTCCACGTGGCCGCGCAGCACGCCGTACTCGTCGTCCATGGCCTTCAGCGGCGGGACGATGGCGTTGGTGGTGCAGGAGGCGCAGGACAGGATGCGCTCGTCCGGCTTCACCATGTCGTGGTTGACGCCGTGCACGATGTTCGGGACGTCGCCCTTGCCCGGGGCGGTCAGGACGACCTTGTCGATGCCGGGACGCAGGTGCTTCGAGAGCCCCTCGCGGTCGCGCCACTTGCCCGTGTTGTCGATGAGGATGGCGTCCTTGATGCCGTACGCCGTGTAGTCGACCTCGGAGGGGTCGTTGGCGTAGATCACCTTGATCGCGTTGCCGTTGGCGACGATCGTGCCGTTGGCCTCGTCCACGGTGATGGTGCCCTGGAACTGGCCGTGGATGGAGTCACGGCGCAGCAGGGAGGCGCGCTTCACCAGGTCCTGCTCGCCGCCGCCGCGGACGACGATGGCGCGCAGGCGCAGGCCGTTGCCGGAGCCGGCCTTCTCGATGAGCAGGCGGGCGACGAGGCGGCCGATGCGGCCGAAGCCGTAGAGGACGACGTCGCGGCCCTCGCGGCGCTGCTCGATCTTGTTCTCACCCGTGGCACCGGCGACGGCGCCGGCGGTGAACTCCTCCACGGTCAGACCGCGGTCGTCGTTCTTGTACATGGCGGCGAGCATGCCGATGTCGATCTGGGACGGGCCGAGATCCAGGGTGGTGAGGGCCTGCAGGAAGGGCAGGGTCTCGGTGACCGACAGCTCCTCGCCGTCGATCTGCCGGGCGAACCGGTGGGTCTTGAGGATGCTGACCACCGACTTGTTCACCAAGGAGCGGCTGTGAAGCAGGACAGTGACGTCCCGCTCCCGCTGCAGCTTCCCGATGATCGGGATCATCGACTCCGCGATCTCCTCGCGGTTTTTCCAGTTGGTGAACGAGTCCTCGTTGACAGTCACAGGATTATCTTTCGAGCTAGGCGGTGCTCATATGCTAACCCCTCGAAAATCTGGCCCATCAGGCGGTACCGCCTGAGCGGGGATACCCCCTCCGAGCGCGGACGAATGCCCCGGTTCAGGGTGATGTGCCGGGGGAAACGGCGCCCTCGCGGGGAGGGGTGGGCTCGCCGCGGCGGTACGCGCCGGGGGCACGGGCGACCGGGTGGTCGGCGGAGGCAGCGGAGCTCAGCTGCCAGGGCACGCTCGTCACCATGACGCCCGGGGTGAAGAGCAGGCGGCTCTTCAGCCACAGGGCGGACTGGTTGTGCAGGAGGTTCTCCCACCAGTGACCGACCACGTATTCGGGGATGAAGACGGCGACGACGTCCCGCGGCCCCGCACGCCGGACCGAGCGCACGTACTCCACGACGGGCTTGGTGATCTCCCGGTACGGGGAGTCGATGACCTTGAGCGGTACGTCGATCTCGAACTCCTCCCACTGCTCGCGGAGCCGGGCCGGCCCCTCGCGGTCCACGGCCACCGTGAGCGCCTCCAGCCGGTCCGGCCGGAAGGCCCGCGCGTAGGCCAGGGCGCGCATGGTCGGCTTGTGCACGGTGGACACCAGGACGATCGCCAGGACGCGGGAGGGCAACTGCCGTTCCGCATGCGGGTCGGTGACCGCGAGCTCGGCGGCGGTGCTGTCGTAGTGCCGGCGGATGCCGCGCATCATCAGCCACAGCAGGACGGCGGCGAGCACGGCCAGCCAGGCCCCCTCGGTGAATTTGGTGATCAGCACGATCACCAGGACCAGGCCGGTGATGACCGCGCCGGTGGCGTTGACCGCGCGGGACCACTGGTGCCGGCGGCGGGCGGCCGGATCGCTCTCGGTGCGCAGCTCGCGGTTCCAGTGCCGGACCATGCCCGTCTGGGACAGCGTGAAGGAGGTGAACACGCCGAGGATGTAGAGGTGGATGAGGCTGCTGACGTTCGCCCGGTAGCCCCACAGCAGCAGCCCGGCCACGACGGCCAGGGCCAGGATCCCGTTGGAGAAGGCCAGCCGGTCGCCGCGGTTGTGCAGCTGGCGCGGCAGGTAGCGGTGCTGGGCGAGGATCGAGGCGAGCAGCGGGAAGCCGTTGAAGGCCGTGTTGGCGGCCAGGATCAGCACCAGGGCGGTGACGGCCTGCAGGAAGTAGAAGCCGAGGCTGTCGGTGCCGCCGAAGACGGCGGAGGCCAGCTGGGCGATCACGGTGCGCTGGGTGTACGTGGAGCAGTCGCCGGCGAGGCCCGTGAGCCGGCAGGCGTCGTCGGTGATGTGCACCCGCGCGAGGACGGCGAGGGTGGTGACGCCGGCGAACATGGCCACCGCGGTGATGCCCATCGCGGCCATGGTGGTGGCGGCGTTGCGGGACTTGGGCTTGCGGAAGGCCGGTACGCCGTTGGAGATCGCCTCCACGCCCGTCAGCGCCGTACAGCCGCTGGAGAACGCGCGCAGGACCAGCATCACCAGGGCCGGCCCCACCAGGCTCGCGTCCCCGCCGGCCGGCCTGATCCCGTACGCGGCGCTCTCGGCCACCGGGGCGTCGCCGAGCAGGTAGCGGAACAGACCGGTGGCCACCATGATCAGCACGCCGCCGATGAAGAGGTACGTCGGGACGGCGAACAGCCGGCCCGACTCGCGCACCCCGCGCAGGTTCATCGCCGTCAGCAGCGCGACGAAACCGAGGGCCATCAGCACCCGGTGCCCGGCCAGTGAAGGCAGCGCCGAGATGATGTTGTCCACCCCGGACGCGACCGACACCGCCACGGTCATGACGTAGTCGACGAGCAGCGCGGCGGCGACCACCAGGCCGGCCGAGGGGCCCAGGTTCGTCGAGGCGACCTCGTACGAGCCGCCGCCGGTCGGGTAGGCGTGGACCACCTGGCGGTACGAGACCACCACCACCGCCATCAGGGCGACCACCGCGGCCGCGATCCAGGGCGTGAAGTGCAGGTAGGCCAGACCGCCGAGCGTCAGGACGACGAGGATCTCCTGCGTGGCGTAGGCCACCGAGGACAGCGGGTCGGACGCGAAGATCGGCAGCGCCAGCCGCTTGGGCAGCAGCGTCTCGCCCAGCTCCTCGGTGCGCATGGCCTGCCCGATCACCATCCGCTTGAGGACCTCGGTCACGTTGAGCACGGCACGAGCCTAGGCCGGTGCCCGGGGACCACCCCGGCGGCGCGCAGACGCGTCAGGCACCGGGAGCAGACCCGCCGGGGCGCGGGCGGCGGGCGGCGTCCGCACGGCCGCGCTGGTCGACGGAGCCCGGACCGCGGGCACCGCGGGCGGGGACCGGACCTGACGCCGCCCGGCCCGCCGGTCAGGTACGGCGTCTGCGCCGACCGGGCCGGCAGGCGCCCATGCACCGTCCGCAGGCGGTGAACAGGCGTCGGAAGAACTCAGCCATGGGCGTGCTCCCCGGTGGGCGCGGTCTTCCCGTTCTCCTGCCGTTCCCCGTGGAGGCGGTGGGAGAGCAGCGCGTGCGCCATGGTGCCCCCCGCGCTGACGGCCGCGGCGACGAAGGCGACTTCGGCCATCTCCTGGCCGGTCGCACCGGCCTCGGCGGCGCCGCGGGTGTGCGTGTCGATGCAGTAGGCACAGCGTTGGGCCGTGGCGACGGCCAGGGCGACGAGTTCGCGGTGCTTGCGGGAGACGACGCCGTCGTCACGGAAGGCGGCGGCGTGGAAGGCGAGGAAGGCGTCGGCTTCGGTCTTCGCCAGATCCCGGATCTGGCCGACGCGGTGCAGGTCAGAAGGGTGTTGGTAGGTCATGACCTGATGGAAGCAGGCCCCGGCGGCCCGGGTCCAAGACTGCTTTGATCACCGTGCACGCCCTTTCGATATCGTCCCGGACATGGACTTGCGCAAGCTCCGGTACTTCGTCGCCGTCGCGGAGGAGGGCAATGTGGGCCGGGCTGCCCGTCGCCTGCACATGTCCCAGCCCCCGCTCAGCCAGCGCATCCGGGAGCTGGAAGCCGACCTGGGCTGCGCGCTGTTCCTGCGCACGCCGCGCGGCATGACCCTCACCCCGCCGGGTGAGGTGCTGCTCGTCGAAGCCCGCATGCTGCTCGAAGCAGCCGAGCGGACCCGTGAACGGGTGCGCCGGGCAGCGGGGGAACGGGTGCTGCGGGTGGGGGTGCTCGGCCCCGGGGAGGCGGCGCTGTCCGCCGCCGTCGCGGAGTCCTTCACGGGCGCCCACGAAGGGGTGGCGGTCCATCTCGTCCAGGGCGGGCTCGGCGACCCCACCCTCGGCCTGGCGGCCGGCCGGGTCGACGTGGCGATCACCTTCACGCCGTTCACCCGCGCGGGCCTGTCGGTCCGCACGGTGCGGCACGACCCGTGCTACGCCGCCCTGCCCGCGTCCGACCCCCTGGCCGGCGTCCCGCACGTGCGGCGCGCGGACCTCGCCGGCCGGGTCTGCGTACGGCTGCCCGTCGGCACCGACCCGGTGTTCCGGGCCCATTGGGAGCCCCACGGCGCCCCGGACGGACCGCTGGTGAGTTCGCTGGACGAGTGCCTGCACGCCGTGCTGTGGCAGCGCGCCGCGGCGTTCGTCCCCGAGCAGGCCGTGCGCGGTCACCGGCTCCCCGGTATCGCGTACGTCCCCGTGGCCGACCTGCCCCCGGCCGCACTGGTGCTGGCGTGGCGCCGCGGCGACCGCAACCCGCTGGTCGCCGACTACGTCCGCGCCGTCTGCTCCGCTGCGCAGGACGGGCACAGGCCGCGGTAGGTGACCTCGACCTGGGACACCGTGAAGCCGAACCGCTCCCCCTCCGGGAGGCCGGCCAGGGGGCTGCCGGTCGGGTGCACATCGCGGATGAGGCCGCACCGGGAGCACACCAGGTGCTGGTGCGGATGGCGGGCGTTGGGGTCGTACCGCTTCGCGCGACCGTCCGTGGAGACCTCCACGACCTCTCCGAGCGAGACCAGTTCGCCCAGGGCGTTGTAGACCGTCGCACGGGAGATCTCGGGCAGCCGCCGCATCGCGAGGGCGTGCACCTCGTCGGCCGTGAGGTGCACGTGGTCGCCGTCGAGGACCTCCGCGACGACGCGCCGCTGGGACGTCATCCGCCAGCCGCGCCCCCGCAGCCGTTCCACAAGGTCACTCATGTCGACTCACCTCTTCAGCTCGGCGGGACACCCCGAATGTACCCGGGAACGTCCGGGATCCGATCGGATATGGGTTTGGTGTTCTTCTTGACTTGGATTCTGTCCATCGTAGGATCGGCTTCGTTGACAGCCAAGGGACAGACCGACTCCGGAGCGGGCGGGAGACAGGGACGTGGCGGACCTCCGCCGAGGAACCACGCGGGGCCGGCGGTTAGGCGCGGCCCTCCGCATCCCGCTCCCCTGGACCCTCCGGGACGGTGACCACCCCGGCGTCACAGCGATCGACGGCCCGCGGCCACCTCCTGCGGCCGCGTGCCCGACTGTTCCACCCCACGCAGTTCCTGAGCACCGTGATCCGCCTGGTCCGGAAGGATTCCCATGTCTGAGAACCATGATGCCGTCGTCACAGACGCCAAGACGGAGGGCGCAGGTGGCTGCCCCGTCGCCCACGACCGCGCCCCGCACCCGACGCAGGGCGGCGGAAACCGCCAGTGGTGGCCGGATCGGCTCAACCTGAAGATCCTCGCCAAGAACCCCGCCGTGGCCAATCCGCTGGGCGAGGAGTTCGACTACGCCGCCGCGTTCAAGACCCTGGACCTGCCGGCCGTCAAGCGGGACATAGCCGAGGTGCTGACGACCTCCCAGGACTGGTGGCCCGCCGACTTCGGCCACTACGGCCCGTTCATCATCCGCATGGCCTGGCACAGCGCGGGCACCTACCGGATCAGCGACGGCCGCGGCGGCGCGGGAGCCGGCCAGCAGCGCTTCGCCCCCCTCAACAGCTGGCCGGACAACGCGAACCTCGACAAGGCCCGCCGCCTGCTGTGGCCGGTGAAGAAGAAGTACGGCCAGAGCCTCTCGTGGGCCGACCTCATGATCCTCGCCGGCAACGTGGCCCTTGAGTCGATGGGCTTCGAGACCTTCGGCTTCGGCGGCGGCCGCGCGGACGTGTGGGAGCCCGACGAGGACGTCTACTGGGGTCCCGAGACCACCTGGCTCGACGACGCCCGCTACACCGGCGACCGCGAGCTGGAAAGCCCGCTCGGCGCCGTCCAGATGGGCCTCATCTACGTCAACCCCGAGGGCCCCAACGGCAATCCGGACCCGCTCGCCGCGGCCCGCGACATCCGTGAGACGTTCCGCCGCATGGCGATGAACGACGAGGAGACGGTCGCCCTCATCGCGGGCGGCCACACCTTCGGCAAGACCCACGGCGCGGGCCCCGCGGACCACGTGGGCGCCGACCCCGAGGCCGCCTCCATGGAGGAGCAGGGCCTGGGCTGGAACAACACCTTCGGCAGCGGCAAGGGCGGCGACACCATCACCAGCGGCCTCGAAGGCACCTGGACGAACACGCCGACGGCCTGGGACAACAGCTTCTTCGAGATCCTCTTCGGCTACGAGTGGGAGCTGTTCAAGAGCCCCGCCGGCGCGCACCAGTGGCGGCCCAAGGACGGCGCGGGGGCCGAGACCGTGCCCGACGCGCACGACCCGTCCAAGAGCCACGCCCCGACGATGCTCACGACCGACCTCTCGCTCCGCTTCGACCCGGCCTACGAGCAGATCTCCCGCCGCTTCCTGGAGAACCCGGCCGAGTTCGCCGACGCCTTCGCCCGCGCCTGGTACAAGCTGACCCACCGCGACATGGGCCCGGTCGTGCGCTACCTCGGCCCCGAGGTCCCGGCCGAGACGCTGCTGTGGCAGGACCCGCTCCCCGCGGTGGACCACGAGCTGGTCGGCGCCGACGACATCGCCGCGCTCAAGAGCCGCATCCTCGCCTCCGACCTGACCGTGCCCCAGCTCGTGTCCGCGGCCTGGGCCTCGGCCTCGTCCTTCCGCGGCAGCGACAAGCGCGGCGGTGCCAACGGTGCGCGTGTCCGCCTCCAGCCGCAGAGCGGGTGGGAGGTGAACGAGCCCGACCAGCTGGCGCGGGTGCTGCGCACCCTGACGGAGATCCAGGAGGGCTTCAACGCCGCCCAGAGCGGGGGCAAGCGGATCTCCCTCGCCGACCTGATCGTCCTCGCCGGCGCGGCCGCGGTGGAACAGGCTGCCAAGGACGCCGGTTTCGAGGTGGAGGTCCCGTTCACGCCGGGCCGCGTGGACGCCTCGCAGGAGCAGACGGACGTGGAGTCGTTCGCCGCGCTCGAACCGGCCGCCGACGGGTTCCGCAACTACCTCGGCAAGGGCAACCGCCTGCCGGCCGAGTACCTGCTGATCGACCGGGCCAACCTGCTGACCCTGAGCGCTCCCGAGATGACGGCCCTCGTCGGCGGCCTCCGCGTCCTGGGCGCGAACCACCAGCAGTCGAAGCTCGGCGTCTTCACCCACACCCCCGGGGCGCTGACCAACGACTTCTTCGTCAACCTGCTCGACCTGGGCACGAAGTGGAAGGCGACCTCCGAGGACCAGCACACCTTCGAGGGACGCGACGCCTCCACGGGCGAGCTCAAGTGGACCGGCACCCGCGCCGACCTCGTCTTCGGCTCGAACTCCGAGCTGCGCGCGCTCGCGGAGGTCTACGCGAGCGACGACGCGAAGGAGAAGTTCGTGAAGGACTTCGTCGCCGCCTGGGACAAGGTGATGAACCTGGACCGGTTCGACCTGGTCTGATCACGACGCCGTCCGGCCGGCCCGCGGGGCCCCCCCGCTCGCCGCCTACACCCCGCC
>NZ_JBEXRC010000093.1:0-11373 GCF_040612915.1 Streptomyces sp. NPDC006326
CGCTCTCTTCGTTCGCGTCGCTTCGCGATGGCCTTCGGCCACCCTTGACTGCCCGGCCCGCCCCGGAAAGACAACAGACTGCCGGGAAGCCCCCGGGGAATGGCCGGGGGGACAGATGGACATACGGGCCCATCAGCGATCCAGGGGCCGTTTCCCGTCGCCCGTTCCCCATTCGGGGCCGATAGGCCCCCCATTCCGAGCCCCGGCCGGGTCAAGCCGCAGCCGAGACCAATGAGATGACCATCCGGAGCCGGGAGAGGCCACCATCGCCCCAGATCGCTACACAGCCGGTCCCGGCATAGCGTCCCCGGCCCGTCTGGGGTTGCTCATATACGCGACAGATCGCTACACAGCCGGTCCCGGCTTGGCGTCCGCGGCCCGTCCGGGGTTGATCGGACGAGACGACAGGCTCTTCAGCAGCTCAGGCAGGGAAGCGGGGGATCAGGCGGCGAGGATGGCGAGCGTGACGAATCCCCTCGCGTGCCGCCCACGGTCAGCCCACTGACCGCACTCTGGGACCGATCCAAGCAACATTCGGGCCCTTCGGGCCCCATCGGGTCCTCAACAGGGCCCTTAGTGCGCATCTGGGGGCGGGCAGAGGCCCGGAAGGAGCCGGATGCCAGACTTTTCGTCATCACGCTCAGTCAAAGGCCCACTCGCCGCCCAGCCGGCTGCCAAATCGGGACATACCATCCGCTGGCCCATCACTGGCGTCATGACTGCCATCCGTGGCGGCCATCCCAGCCCCGGACGGGCGGCGGACGCCAAGCCGGGACCGGCTGTGTAGCGATCTGCCGCGGTCCATCCCCGGCCCGCCGGCCGCCGAGCCGAGATCAGCTCCGTAGTGATCTGCCGCGCCTATGAGCAACCCCAGACGGGCCGCGGACGCTATGCCGGGACCGGCTGTGTAGCGATCTGAGGCGCTGGTGGACGAGATCCGCCCCGGATGGTCATCTCATTGGTCTCGGGTGCGGCTTGACCTGGGTTGGGCTCGGAACAGGGGGCCTATCGGCCCCGGATGGGGGACGGGCGGCGGGAAACGGCGCCTGCATCGCTGACCTCCCCGCTTCTGGTCTGTCACCCCCCGGCCATCCTTCGGGGGCTTCCCGGCAGTCTTTGTCTTTCCGGGGCGGGCCGGGCGGTCAAGGGTGGCCGAAGGCCATCGCGAAGCGACGCGAACGAAGAGAGCGCCCTTGACGGCCCGGCATGACACGGAAGGACAGTGGACTGACGGGACGCCCCCGGAACTTCTCCGATGCCGGGTGCGGGCATCCCGCCCCCCGAAGCCCCCCGCCCCCGTCAGCCCGCAATCGCCTCGTACAGCGAGAACCCGGCCAGCGCCAGCATCACGCACGCCGCGACCTTGGTGATCAGGCGCAGCGGCACGTACTTCATGAGGGTGCGCCCGCCCAGGATGCCGATGCCGGCGACCGCCCAGAGGGCGAGGACGGCGCCGATGCCGACGGACAGGGGGTTGTCGTAGCGGGCGGCGAGGTTGGCGGTCATGATCTGGGTCAGGTCACCGAATTCGGCCACCAGAATCAGCATGAAGCCCGCGCCGGAGACCTTCCAGAAGGACTGGTCGGCGGGGGCCTTGATGTGTTCCTCCTCGTCGCTCTTCTTCAGCAGCAGCATGGCCGCTCCGGCGAGGAAGAGGGTTCCGACGACGGCCTGGACCAACCGGTGCGGGAGCAGGGTGAGGACACTGCCCGCGGCGATGGCGAGTACGACGTGGACCGCGAAGGCTGCGGCGACTCCGGCGAAGACGTACGAGGCGCGGTAGCGGGTGCCGAGCATCAGGCCGGCGAGGGCGGTCTTGTCGGGGAGTTCGGCGAGGAAGACGACGCCGAACGCGATGGCCGTGACGGTGATGCTGAAGCTGGCGCTGAGCACGGGGTGGAACCTCGATCGGTCGGGCAGGACGCCATCGGTACCGAGAGACCTGGGGTGATTCAGGGGTCGCTTCGGCTCGGCGGCGCCCTGACGGTGTCCACGCGCCCCGACGCGTGGACGGGTGCACATGAACCTGGGACAGGACACTGCGGCCGAAGGTCTCGCTGGCAGCCCACCTGCGCGGTCTGCCTCCGGGCGCCGGCTGGGGTGACCCAGCAGTATGTCGACGTTCCGGCGAAGAGCTACTCCCCTTCTGCTCCTCACAGGGTACGCGACGTCTCCGCACGCCCGAAATAGGCCAAAGGTCCCGCACGCGCCAGACAGCCGGGCAGCGAGGCAGCCGGGCAGCGAGGCACCCGGGCAGCGAGGCGGCCGGGCAGCGAGGCACCCGGGCAGCGAGGCAGCCGGACAGCGAGGCGCCCAGGTCGGCGAGGCGGCCAAGCAGCGAGCCGCCCAGGCGCCGCACCCTCCCCCCACCACCACCGCACCACCGCACCACCACCACACCACCACCACAACGCCCCCCGGAACCCCGACCTCCGCCAAACCAGAGCACCTTGCCGCCTCCCGCACCTGACGTGCCCATGTCGTATGGCTGTAACCTGACGCCCGCCCCCGCGCAATCCGGGGCCGCCACCATGGCCGCGCCCCGCCGGGGCTGATCCACCCCCGACCGCCCGCATCCAGGGAGCCCCCACATGGCCCTCACGGCCCGCATACCCTCCGTCTACGCGCGTCGAATTGGCGTGCTCGCGTCAGCTGCAGCGCTTGCCGCCCTCACCTCCCTCGTGAGCGCGCCCGCCGCCCAGGCCTCCCCGCCCACTCCGATCAGCGCCGCGGCCGCCCGCTCCTACCTGGCCACAGTCACCCCGCAGGCGGAAGGCTCCACCAGCGGCTACAGCCGAAGCCTCTTCCCCCACTGGACCACCGTCTCCGGCACCTGCAACACCCGCGAGACCGTCCTCAAGCGCGACGGCGCCAACGTCGTCGTGGACTCCAGCTGCGCGTCCGTCAGCGGAAGCTGGTACTCCGAGTACGACGGCGCCACGTGGACCGCCGCCGCCGACCTCGACATCGACCACGTCGTCCCGCTCGCCGAGGCCTGGCGTTCCGGCGCCAGTTCCTGGACCACCAGCAAGCGCCAGCAGTTCGCCAACGACCTCACCCGCCCGCAGCTCATTGCGGTCACCGACAACGTCAACCAGGCCAAGGGCGACCTCGACCCCGGCAAGTGGCTGCCGTCGCGCACCGCGTACCGCTGTACGTACGCCCGCATGTGGGTCGAGGTGAAGCAGTACTGGGGTCTGAGCATGGACTCCGGCGAGAAGTCGGCCCTGGTCGGCATCCTCAACGGCTGCTGACGGCGACGCTGCCCGGGCATCCCCGCCCGCCGCACGTCCACCGGCCCACCGCCTCCCCCGTGCGTGCGTGTGCTATCCCCCACCAGGGGGAGGCCAGGCTCCCCCTCCTCGTCGTACCGTGATCGAAGGGGCTACGGAGGAGGGGGAGTTCTATGGCCGGATTGCGTCTGGGGCCACTGCTGCGTTACGTCGACTGGGAGACGGGCGGTTCGGCCACGATCTGGGTCGAGGCCGACCGCCCGTGCACGGCCGAGGTGCGCTGCGCCGACGGGTCCGGTGGCAGTGTGCGTACGTTCCAGATAGAGGGGCACCACTACGCGCTGGTGCCGGTGACCGGCCTGACCTCGGGGACCGCGACTGCCTACGAGGTGCTGCTCGACGGCCGGCGCGTGTGGCCCTTGCCGGAGAGTTCCTTTCCGCCGAGCGTGATCACCACCCCGGCCGTCGCGGCGCCCGGGCGGCCGGCGCCGGGGCTGCGCGTGACCTTCGGTTCCTGTCGGCAGGCTGCGCCGCCTGCCGGCCGGCGGGGTCCGCACGGCCCTGATGCGCTGGACACCCTCGCGGCGCGGCTGGCCGCCGACCCGGAGGCGGTCCGGCCGGACGTGCTGCTCCTGTTGGGCGACCAGGTGTATGCGGACCATCTGTCGCGGGAGACCCGGCAGTGGCTGGCGGCGCGGCGGGATCTGCGTGAGGCTCCGGGTGCGCAGGTGGCGGACTTTGAGGAGTACACCCGGCTGTACTACGAGTCCTGGCTCGACCCGGAGATCCGCTGGCTTCTGTCCACTGTTCCCAGCCTGCAGATTTTCGATGATCACGACGTGGTGGACGACTGGAACACCAGTGCGGCGTGGCTGGCGGAGATGCGGGCGACGCCCTGGTGGCGGGAGCGGGTGCTCAGTGGGCTGATGTCGTACTGGGTGTATCAGCACCTCGGCAATCTTTCGCCGGCCGAGCTCGCGGCGGACGCGTTGTACGAGCGGGTCCGTACGGCTCCGGACGGTACGGATGCGCTGCGGGCCTTCGCCGCCGCGGCCGACGCGGATCCGGGTTCGGTGCGCTGGAGTTACCGGCGTGACTTCGGCCGGTCGCGGTTGCTGATGGTGGATACGCGGGCGGCGCGGGTGCTGGCGGAGGAGGGGCGGGCGATGCTCGACCCGGCGGAGCAGCAGTGGCTGCGGGAGAACGCGCTGGCGGGTCACGGCGGGTATGACCATCTGCTGATCGGGTCCTCGTTGCCGTGGTTGATGCCGCCGCTGATCCATGATGCGGAGGTGTGGAATGCGGCGTTGTGCCGGGGTGAGCGGGGGCCTCGGTGGGAGCGGATCGGGGAGGATCTGCGCCGGCGCAGCGATCTGGAGCACTGGGCGGCGTTCCCGGCCTCGTTCGCGGCGCTCAGTGATCTGATCGAGGAGGTGGGGACGGGTCCTCGGGCGCCGGCGACGGTGTGCGTGCTGTCGGGGGACGTCCATCACGCGTATGTGGCCGAGCCTCGAATACCGAGCACGGCCCGGATGTTCCAGTTGACGTGCTCGCCGGTGCACAACTCGGTGCATACGGTGGTGAAGTGGGGGTTCCGGCTGGGGTGGTCGCGTGCGGGGCGCTGGCTGGGGCGCGGGTTCTCCCGGCACGGTCGGACGGGGCGGCCGCCGTTGAGCTGGCGGCGTACGGGTGGGCCGTGGTTCGGGAACCAGTTGATGACGCTGGCGTTGGCGGGCCGCTCGGCGCGGCTGCGGCTGGACCAGGCGCGCCCGGCGGGCAGGGGGCGAAAGGGGCGTAAGGGGGCCCGGCTGGTCACGGTGCTGGATCGGGAGCTGACGGCGGCGGATTCGGCGACCTGACACACCGTGGGGTGCGCAGGGGCACCTGGGCGACAGGGGCGCCAACGCCAGGCGTACGCTGTATGGCTGTCAAGCCGCCCCTGCCGCTCCCCCGCGACGTCGCGGCGCTTCACGCGGAAGCACGTCAACCGGACTGGGGAGTCCCGCTTGTTTGAGACTCTGGGGTCGCTGACCACGAGCCCATGGATTTACGCCGTGGTGGCGCTGTCCGTCGTGCTCGACGTCTTCCTTCCGGTGCTGCCGAGCGGGGTGCTGGTGATCACGGCTGCGGCGGCCGCGGCGGCTGCCGGGGCGGCGGGGCCTGTGCCCGTGCCGGGGCCCGAGCAGGTGCCGGACATCCTGGCCCTGCTGGTGATCGCCACGACTTCCTCGGTGCTGGGCGACATGGCCGCGTTCCGGCTCGCCCGGCGGGGCGGGGCCCGGCTCGACCGGGCCATCGCACGGTCGCGCCGGCTCACCCGTGCCCAGGAGCGTCTGGGTACGGCCCTGGCCCGGGGCGGCGGGGCCCTGGTGGTGATCGCCCGCTTCGCCCCGGCGGGGCGCTCGGTGGTCTCGCTGGGCGCGGGCAAGACGCACCGCAAGGTCATGGAGTTCCTGCCGTGGTCGGTGCTGGCGGGAATGGCCTGGGCCGGTTACAGCGTGGCCCTGGGATACTTCGGCACCCAGTGGCTCGGCGCCGCCTGGCTGGGCACGGCTGTCTCGGTCCTCGCCCTGTTCGCCGCGGGCGCCCTGGCCGCCTTCCTGGTCCGCCGCCCCGCGCCGACGGCCGCCGGGGCGTAGCGGCCTCCCCCGGGCGGAGCAACGGCTCACCCGTTCACCCGGCCCCGATCGCCGCCGGGTGCCGGGGCTCCTAGCGTCCGAAGCACGGTGCGCTGCCGAATCCGCGTCACATCCGTGGCCGGGCCGCGCCTTTTCGAGGAGCCGAGGAGTTCTCTCCATGCCCGCGACACGTTCCGCTCAGCTGATGAGGGCTGTGGCCGCGGCCGCGGTCATTGCCGCCGCCGCTCCTGCCACCGCCGCGTACGCGTTCCCCTCCGCCAGCGTCTCCCCCACCGTCGTCTCGCCGGGCGGCCGGGTCAGCCTGAACCTCTCCGGCTGCCGGAGCAACGTCGGCAGGGCCTCGTCCAGTGCGTTCGGGGAGGCGCGGCTGGGCTCCGGCAATCTGCAGAGCGGCACCCTTTTCGGCGCGACCACGGTCTACCGCGACGCCAGCCCGGGTTCGTACAACGTGACCTTCGAATGCGGCGACGGCGAGCGGGTCACCGTCTCCCTCCAGGTCTTGTCAGGGGCGGCGCGCGGCGGCCTGGGCGGCAGCACCCGTGCGATGAACACGGCCCAGATCGCCGTGGGCGGCACCCTCGTCGCGGGCGCCGTCGGTGCGGGCATCTGGGTGCTACGCCGGCGCGCCCGCGCGAGCTGACCCCGTCGAGGCGGTGGCGGGGGCCGCTCCTCTGATCCGGAGGCCGTCGAGGAGGTCGCGGGTGGCCTCCGCGACGGCCTCCACCGCCGCGTCGAAGACCTCCCGGTTGTGCGCGGCCGGCGCGTGGAATCCGGAGACCTTCCGTACGTACTGGAGCGCGGCGGCACGGATGTCCTCCTCCGTGGCCTTCTCGGGGAGGGCGGGCGGGCGCAGGGTCTTAATGGAACGGCACATACCCCCACTATCCCGCTACTGGGGCAGCTCGGCCCCGGACAGTTTCATGATCAGGCCGGCTTGCAGCCGCGCCCGCAGCTCGGGATCCGCGACCTCGTCGAGCAGCGCGACGGCCTGCCGCAGTGCCGCGGCGGCCCGGCGGTCCTCACGCAGGGAGGCGGTCTGGGCGGCCATGTGCCGCAGGGCGACGTCGGCGCGCCGGTGGAAGAGGTGCCCGACGATCGTGACGACCAGCCCGACCGAGCTGGTCACCACCCCGAGGTACAGGTCCCCGCTGCTTTCGGCCTTCCACACGGCCAGGGCCACCCCGAGCAGCAGTATGGTGGCGCCCACTCCGGCGAACCGCTGGCTGGTCGCGAAGCTGCTGCGTGCCTGGGTCAGCCCGTAGGCGTAGTACTCGACGAGTACGGAGGTGAAGTCGCCACCGCCCTCGTCCCGCCCAGCCGGTATCCCGCCCACATCGGCGTACTTCGGGTCCCCCGCCTCCTGCGGCCCGCCAACCTGCGCGAGCAGCCGCGCGCGCTCCGCATCACGCCTCCGCTCGAACGCCGCCCCGGCCCCCCTCTCCAGTACGACCAGCACCCCGGCGACCCCCAGGACCGCCCCGCCCACCGCGAGCCACTCGCCCATCCCCCGACCATCCCACGCCCACCCCGCCCCCGAAACCCCCGCGAACCCCATCGCCGGCCAGCACGAGCAGATGCCCGGCCGGCGTCCTGAAACCCCCGCGGCATTCACCTCGACGACCACCTCTCCCCCTAGGTCCCGCACCGCGATCCGCGCATCGGCGTCCCACGTCAAGACAAGCGCAACACCATCGGTCTCGGCCGTGACGTGGTGCTCTCGACCTGCCCAGAGCGGGACCCAGAATTCATGGAGCCCACGGCACCGCCGCTCTTGGCCCATGCACCGGCGTGGGTGGTGTCAGGCACGGATGCCAAAGGCCCCCAACCAAGGTCTGTGCAGCCCAAACATCCGATGCGCCCTCCGGCTGACGAGTCATGACACATGTCCCGTAACGTGGCGATCAAGTAGTCGGTTCAGGGCCGGGATCACTCGGATCGGCCTTCCTGAATTCTTCTGTGCACCCGGAAGTCACGTCCCGGGTGAAGCATGCGATGAAGTGCGACTGGGAGCCGTAGAAGGCGAATTGCATGCCCTCGCAGTCCACGCCGTCGAAGGTGACCTCGGTAAAGTTTCCGAGATGGGACCAGGTTCCATGTTGCCGGTCGGCGATCCCGGAGCACCAAAAGGTGCCGAGGTCCGACTTGTCCAAGCCCTTGCCCGTGAACGTGCCGTCGTCCTTGAACTCAACAGTCGCCTCGGTGTTGTACGACGACCACACGCCCGTCAGCTGATCAACGGCGTTGATTGCGACCGGATAGACGGAACAGGAGGCCAACAGGAATGTCACCGCACATCCCAACGCAGCGCCGGTGAATGCACGTCGTATCCGCTGATGCCGGTCGGCAGCCATACGGCCCCGCCTCTCGTGTCTCGCACATGCCCGGTAGCGACGCCTCAAGGAAGCGACGGACATCATCTTGAACGTGTTCAAGTCCAGCTGTCAATGCAGCTGGGCGAGCACTTCGCGATGACGGTCCGCGCACCTGGCAGCGAAGGTCGACATGAAGAGATGAGGGACGGGACCTGCCGCCGTCCGAGGCCTGCACCTTCCCTGACCTGGGTCGAAGCTCCGCTGCCATCCCGCGCTCCTGGCGTCCACCCGGAGCGCGCCACCGCCGGATCTCGCCGCGCCGTGCGCGACCCCTATCGCATCCGCTTCGGGACCCGGCGCGACCGCGCTCCTGACCGTCCACGTTGGGGTGACATGCGAACGCCAAAGGCCCCCCGCCATGATCGGCGGGGGGCCCTCGTACTGGTGGGCGCGGACGGTTTCGAACCGCCGACATCTGCTTTGTAAGCTCGAACAAGTTAACCGCGTACAGCCAACAGCCGGGGGCTCCCGTTCCTTCGGAGACCGTCGTCGATCACCTGCATCCTCACCCGTTGATGTCAGCTGTGGATGTCAGGCCGGTCACCACCACGACCACTTCTTCTTCCGAAGCTCCTGCTTCTTCGCTTCGGCTTCCTTCTTCTTCCGGTCCGCCTGCGAGCGAGCCGTCCACTCCCCTTGATGCTCCCAGCACTGACCGCTGCCCAGGTCCGCCGGCCGCCTGCACCGGCCTCCCTTCTTCTTCGGAGCCCCGCATCTCGGCTGTGTCACGCTCTCTCCTCTCCCCGCCGGAAGTCTGTAAGGACCCGGACAGCCTCCAACCGACGCCACGGCCCGGGAAGGAGCACACAGATGCGTACTGGGGCACACGGCTTCGGAGGCCCCGTGCGGTTCGCCTGTTTCAGCAGGTCACGGGCTCATGAGTCATCCGTCTGCACATGCTGGTCCACAAATAGGCCGCCGCCTCCAGGGGACTCCTGCTGAGGGAAGGCCTGCCCCAAAGCCCGAGCATGCCCCTCGTTCCCCGTGGTTCCCCGCACGATGTGGCACGGCCCTCGCCGCGGCGATAACCGCAGGCGGGCGTCGGCGCGGCCCTGTACGGTCGCGACCATGAAGAAGTGGGTGGTCCCTGAGAACTCGAACAAGCGCGTCCAACGCGCGAGCCGGACGATCGGTAAGGGGACGGGCACGCCCGAGGAGATCCGGGAGGCGCGGGAGGTCCTGAGCAACTACCGTCTGGCCCACGCATTTCCTCTGAACGCGGTGACCGTGACCGTGCGGCAGAGAGCGCTCGACGTGAACCCGAACGCCGTCGTGGCCGAGCGCCGGAAGCGCCTGCCCACGATCCTGGACAAGCTGAAGCGCCACCCCACGATGAGCGTGACCACCATGCAGGACTTGGGGGGCTGCCGGGTGGTCTTCGGCGCCGTCGCCGAGGTGGACGAGTTGGTCAGAGTCCTGGTGGACTTGCCGCGGAGTAAGAACCGCGTCAAGAAGGTCTACGACTACCTACGTGATGACCCGGGGCCACGTGATTCTGGCTACCGGGGTGTTCACCTGGTGTACGAGTACGGAGCTTCGAAAAATGAATACCACGGTCTGAAGATCGAGCTGCAGGTGCGCACGCTGCTCCAGCACGCCTGGGCGACCGCCGTCGAGACCATGGATTTGTTCTCGGGCAGCGAGCTGAAGTACGGGAAGGGCGACGCGGACGTGCTCAGGTTCTTCGTCCTGGTCGGCTCGCTCATGGCGTACGAGGAAGGCACCACCCAGGTACCCGGCGCCGAGGGGACGCGGGAGGAGTTGGCGGCTGAGTTGGCGCGTCTGGAGGCGAACATCGGCGTTCTGGATCGGCTTAGGGGCTACGCGGCGATCGTGGGCGAGCACGCCAAGACGGACCGCCGGAACACCCTTACCCTCGAGCTCTGGCGGACAGAGGGACGGCTCACAGTGACGGTACACGAGACGCTGGCCGCCGCAGAGGACCGGATCACCGAGTTGGAGGCATTGGACGACGGGAACCTGGACGCGGTGCTCATCAACATCGCCCGGATCAGCCAGCTGCGCGACGCGTACCCGAACTACTTCGCAGACACCGGCCGTTTCACCGAGTTCGTCGTTGCGTGCCTAGATGCGCAACCCAGCCACAACTGACGGTCCACTGCTGTGACCTGCGGCTGAGCAACCGATCAACTGCTGACCTGCGGCTGAGCCGTCACCAGTTGTCAACGTTGGTCACCAACGAGCGCCCTCCCACGGCCCCAAGACGGCTCGGGAGGGGTGTTCGGCTTCTATGCCTCTTCGACGAAGACCGATACCGTCTGGGGGAGCGAGTGTGACGACGAGCAGGGGATGTCAGTGCCGGCGTCTACTCTGCGGCCGTGGATTGGGAAACCGACGAAGAACTCTTCGCCTATGCCGAATCATTAGGTGAGCGGTGCACGGTATGCAGCGACATCCTGTGGCGAATCGAGGCGGGTTCCAAGGGCAAGAAATGCCCGCAGTGCCGCAACGCGATCCGCCAAGCGAGGCGACACAACCTGACGCTCGCACGCGTAAACGCGATTCTGAGAGCTCAAGATGACACCTGCCCGCTGTGCGGCCAGAACGGCGGCGACCTTTCGTGGGAAGGCCCGTCATGGTGGCATATCGATCATGATCACCGCTGCTGTCGACGGGGGTCGTCGTGTGGGCAGTGTGTGCGGGGACTGCTGTGCAGGGGTTGCAACATCCGAGGGCTGGCCTGGTATGAGGCTTTGCCTGAGGACCTTCAAACTTGGGATCACATCAACGTCTACTTGGCCAATCCGCCGGCGCGCAGGCCAGAGGCAGCAGTACTGTTCCACGGCGATCTTCGGGGAGTCCGTTCTCGTGACGGTTGCTTCGCTGGGTGGCGCTCTGATCAACCGCTGGCCCCGTAATCCGATGCAGGTGTCGTAGGCCAGTCGGACGGAGCGTGCTCGGTGGCTGGGGCCCGCCGCCCTACCCGCGTCTGCTCCCATCCCGTCTGCCGTCGACCCACACGTACGTGGAGCGGGCGCGGGCCCTGGCGTCCAGGTGGAGCGCCCAACTGGACGAACGTCCAGGGCGCCCGGGCCTGTGTGGGGGCGGGGTGGCTGGGGGGCGGGGCGGCGGGGTGGGGGCCCCACCCCTACACCACCCCCCCAAACC
>NZ_JBEXRC010000094.1:0-11266 GCF_040612915.1 Streptomyces sp. NPDC006326
GCGACGGATGACGGCGTTGGACACGGAGGGAACCTTCCGAAGGGGACAGAGGCGGTCGCCGGCATGTCGAGGACATGCGTGAGCCACTCACGCGGTGGAGAGGGGTTCGTCGGGCGGGGGGTGAAGACCCCGGCCGCCCTGGCGACAACACCAGTTAGCCAGGCCCGGACGGGTCTGGCAACGACCCCTCTTACTAGGCACTTTCGCAGCCGGGCTCCTTCGGCCCGGACCCGAGGGGAGTGACGTCCGCGCAGGTGGGGGCCGGTTTCCCCGGGCCTGCGAGGTGCCGGGGAGGCCTACTATCCGCGGTCGGATGTGACGTGGGTCCTGTGGGGCGCGTCACCGCCGGATGCCCGAATTGTCACCTTATGCAGCCATTCGCTACACGAAATGGGGTGTGTGCGCGGCCACAATCAACGCGAACCGAAGGAAACCGGCGCCTCGAACGCCGCTTTCCGCACCGCCCTCCGCAGCGCCTTCAGCAGCGTCCCCCCGAGCGTCGCCGTCAGTACGACGGTCAGGGCGGCCCGGCCCAGGTCCCAGCCCAGTGAGGTCGCCAGGCAGTACGCGAAGAAGCGCGCCAGGTTCGCCGCGACCGGCTCCCCCGGATGGAAGGAGATGCCCTGGCCCATGCCCTGCAAGGTCACCCAGCCCTGCAGGTTCATGATCGTGCCGTACGCGAACGAGCCCGCGAAGCCGTACGCCGCCAGCATCGCCAGCTCCGCCCGGCCCCGGATCCGCTTTGCGCCCGGCAGCAGCCCGGCCCCCAGCGAGAACCAGCCCAGCGCCAGCATCTGGAACGGCATCCACGGCCCGACCCCGCCCGTGAGCAGCGCGGAGGCGAACATGGTGACCGAGCCGAGGACGAAGCCGAAGCCCGGCCCGAGGACCCGGCCGCTCAGCACCATCAGGAAGAACATGGGCTCCAGGCCGGCCGTCCCCGCGCCCAGCGGCCGCAGGGCAGCGCCGACCGCCGCGAGCACCCCCAGCATCGCCACGGCCTTGGCGTCCATCCCCTGGTCGGCGAGGGTGGCGACGACGACGGCGACCAGCAGCGGGAGCAGGGCCGCGAAGAGCCAGGGGGCGTCCTCGGAGTGCGCCAGGCCCGACCCGCTGTCGGCGAGCAGGGGCCAGCCGAACGCCGCGATGCCGATGAGGGTGACCAGGAGCAGCGCGGCGCCGGCCCGGGGGCCGATGCGGACGGGCCTCATCGGGCGGCCTCCACGGCGCGGGCGACCTGCGTCACCGTGAGCCAGGGCGCGGGGGCCAGGATCTTGGCCACCTGGGGGGCGAACGCGGGCGAGGACACCACCACCTCGGCCGTCGGGCCGTCCGCCACGATCTCACCTCCCGCAAGGATGACGACCCGGTGGGCGAGCTCGGCGGCGAGCTCCACGTCGTGGGTGGCGAGGACGATGGCGTGGCCCTCCGCGGCGAGCTCCCGCAGCACCTCGACCAGGCGGGCCTTGGCGGCGTAGTCCAGCCCGCGGGTCGGCTCGTCCAGCAGGAGGAGGGCGGGCCGGCCGGTCAGCACCAGCGCCAGCGCCAGCGCGAGGCGCTGTCCCTCCGAGAGGTCGCGGGGGTGGGTGTCGTCGGGGACACCGGGCAGCAGGGCCGAGACCAGGTCCCGGCAGGTGCCGGGAGCCGCGCCGGCGTCGGCGTCGGCGGCCTCGCACTCCGCGGCCACCGTGTCGGCGTAGAGCAGGTCGCGTGGCTCCTGCGGGACGAGTCCGGCCCGCCGGACCATCTCGCGCGGCGCCGTCCGGTGCGGGGCCCGGCCGCCGACGACGACCGAGCCGGAGGCGGGCTCGGCCATGCCGATGAGGGCGGCGAGCAGGGTGGACTTGCCGGCGCCGTTGCGGCCCATGAGGGCGACGGTCTCGCCGGGGGAGACGGTGAGGTCGATGCCGTGCAGGACCTCCGTGCGGGCACGGCGCACCGACAGGCCCCTCGCCTCGGCCACCGTCGGCGGCGCGGGCCGGGCCGCGGGCGCAGCGGCGGGCGTGCGGCGCAGCCGGGACCAGAGGGCGGGGCGGGGGCCGCCGTTGCGCGGGCTGTCCTGCCCGTCCTGTCCCTTCCCGGAACCGGGCTCCTGCGCCTGGATCGCCGGCGGGGCCGGGTCGGGCGCCGCGACGGCGGCCGGGGCGGGGCTCGGCGCGAGCGGGCCGGGGGTGTTCCCGGACAGGCGGGAGCGCAGGGGGCCGGCCAGACGGCGGGCGTCGCGGATCGACAGCGGGAGCGGGGACCAGCCGGCGAGGCGGCCCAGCGAGACCACCGGCGGGTGCACCGGGGAGAGCGCCATCACCTCCGCGGGCGGGCCCAGCACGGGGGCGGCGCCCCGGCCCGGGAGCAGCAGCACCCGGTCGGCGTACTGGACCACCCGTTCCAGGCGGTGCTCGGCCATCAGCACCGTCGTGCCCAGGTCGTGGACCAGCCGCTGCAGGACCGCCAGGACCTCCTCGGCGGCCGCCGGGTCGAGGGCCGAGGTCGGCTCGTCCAGCACCAGGACGCGCGGGTGCGGGGTCAGGACCGAGCCGATCGCCACCCGCTGCTGCTGCCCCCCGGACAGGGAGGCGATCGGACGGTCGCGCAGCTCGTTCAGCCCCAGCAGGTCCAGGGTCTCCTCGACCCGGCGCCGCATGACCGCCGGGGGCAGGCCGAGGGATTCCATCCCGTACGCCAGCTCGTCCTCGACCACGTCCGTCACGAAATGGGCCGGCGGGTCCTGGCCCACCGTCCCGACGACGTCGGCGAGCTCGCGCGGCGGGTGGGTGCGGGTGTCCCGGCCCGCGACCGTGACGCGCCCGTGCAGCGTGCCGCCCGTGAAATGCGGGACCAGACCGCTGACCGCGCCCAGCAGCGTCGACTTGCCGACCCCCGACGGGCCGACCAGCAAGGTCAGCTCCCCCTCGGGAACGACCAGGTCGACGTTCCGGAGGGCGGGCTCGGCGGCGCCGTCGTAGGTCACCGACACCTGCTCGAAGCGGATCACTGCGACGCCTCCTTGGGCGGTACGGGTGCCACGAAGGCGGGGAGCAGGCCGATCAGGATCGCGGCCGCGGGCCACAGCGGCAGCGTCGGCGCCACGAGCGGGACCACGCCGGGGCGCAGGCCCTCCGGGTCGAAGGCCCCGGCGCAGGCCAGTGAGGCGGCCACGGCGGCGCCCGACCCGGCGACCAGCCAGGCGCGCGGGCCCCAGCGGTCGGGCCGGTACCGCGTACGGATGCTGCGCCGGCCGCCCAGGCGCAGGCCCGCGAGGGCGAGCAGCAGGCCGAGGAGCAGGACGGGCAGCCCGTATCCGGCGCCCTCGGCGGCGAGCAGGCCGTACGTGCCCGCGCACATGCCGAGCAGGCCGCCGAGGGTGAGGACGTTGGTGGTGTGGCGGACGGCGGCCGGGACCTCGGCCGTACGGCCGTAGCCGCGGGCGTCCATCGAGGCGGCCACGGCCACGGAACGCTCCAGGGCGCCTTCGAGCACCGGCAGGGCGATCTGCGCGACGGCCCGGATGCCGCCGGTGGGCCGGCCGCGCAGGCGGCGGGCGGTGCGCAGGCGGGCCACGTCGGCGACCATGTTCGGCGCGAAGGTCATGGCGACGACGACGGCGACCCCGGCCTCGTACAGGGCGGCCGGGAGCGACTTGAGGAGCCGGGCCGGGTTGGCGAGGGCGTTCGCGGCGCCGATGCAGACGAGCAGGGTGGCCAGCTTGGCGCCGTCGTAGAAGGCGAAGACGAGCTGCTCGGCGGTGACCCGGCCGCCGAGGCGGATGCCCTGCGCCCAGGCGGGCAGCGGGACCTCGGGGAGGGTGAGCAGGGTGTGCGCGCCGGGGACGGGCGAGCCGAGGACGGCGGAGAAGAGCAGGCGCAGGGCGATGACGAAGAGGCCGAGCTTGAGGAAGGCGCCGTACGAGCGGGCCCAGGGGGCGGTGGTGCGGCGGGCGGCGACGACGTAGCCGGCCACGCCGACGAGGAGGCCGAGCAGGAGCGGATTGGTGGTGCGGGAGGCGGCGGTGGCCAGCCCGAGCGCCCAGAGCCACCACGCACCCGCGTGCAGGGCGTTGCCGCGTCGGGCCTCGGGAGCCAGGTGCCTGCGGCTGCGCGGGCTCGGCGTCCCGGCCCGGGCCGTTCCGGTGGCCGCCGTGGCCCGCCGAGCGGCGTCGGAGCCCGTCCCACCGGGCCGCCGAGCCGACGGAGCCCGCGCCGCGGCGTCCGCCGGTGCGGCGTCCGTCCCGGCGGGCGGCGCAGCCGCGACTCCTTCGGCGGGGCCGGCGGGGTCGGCCGGCGGGGTCATCGGGTGCGGCGGCGGCGGGACTGCCAGACCGCGGCCGCGGCCAGGGCCGCCACCGCCGCAAGCCCTGCCAGCAGGCCCGCCGACGGGCCGCCGTCCGAGGACTTCGGGGCGGCCGGCTGCGCAGGCTGCGGTGCGGCCTCCGCCATCGGTTCGCCGCAGCCCTGCTTCGGGAAGCCCGAGATCCCGCACAGCAGCGCCGCGCCGTTGTACCGCAGCGGCTTCGCCACCTGCGCCAGCGCCTCGGCCGCCGTGGCGTCCGGGGACAGCTGGGCGCAGGCCGTACGCGGTGCCTCCTGCGGTGGTGCTTCGCCCGCCGGCGCGTCCGCCGCGACACCGAAGTCGACGACCAGCGCCACCCGCTTCCTGCCCTCCACGGCGGGGGTCGACCCGCAGACCGACGCGAAGTCGGCCGCCGCCCGCGGCTGCGCCGCCTCCGCCGCCGCGTCCTTGCTCACCGCGAAGCGGAACCCCTGGACCGAGCCGTCCGCCGGGCGCGCCGACGAGGGGCCCTGGGTGGCGTACTGCCAGCGGCCGCCCGCGCCGTCCCAGAACGACCAGTACCGGTAGCTCGACGCCGAAGCGGGGGACGCGGCGAGAAGGGTGAGGAGGATGCCGACGGCGAGCGCCGGCAGCGTCGGGCGGCCGCGCATCAGAGCTGGTTCTTCTTCCGGCGGCCGCTCAGCAGGACGCCGATGCCCATGCCGGCCGCCGCGCCCGCGCCGACGATCCACCAGACGTTCTGGCTGCCGGAGCCGCCCTCGTCCTTCTTCTTCTCGTCCTTGTTCCCGGCCTGCGCCGTCTGCGGGGCCGGGCCCGTCGCGTTGAGGGCCGACACCAGGTCCGTGCCGCCGAAGGACCGCGGGTCCGAGCCCGTCGCGTGCGCGGCCAGCACCAGCGTGCCGAGGGCCGCGGGGCTGTCCTTGGCCCAGTCCGCCGAGTTCGTCTTCAGCCACTCCAGCGCGCCCGCCGCCGACTGCTTGTGCCCGGCCGCGGCCAGGGCGATCACCGCGTCGGCGGTGTTGCCGGTGTCCGCGGTCGGCTGATCGGCACCCGGGGTGACCGCGGTGAGGTGGCCGTCCTTCTTCAGAGCCTCGGCCAGGTGGCCGGCCGCGCCCTGGGCGGCGGCCACCGGGTCGGCGGCGCCCGCCGGGCAGGTCAGCGGGGTCGCGGGGGTGTCCGTACCGGCCGGGTCGACGACCGCGCCCTTGCCGAGTCCGGCCAGGACGGCCGCGGCCGTCGCGTCGGCGTTCGCGGGCAGCTTCCCGTCGGCCGGCTGGTAGCCGAAGGCGCCCCGGTCGGCGGCCGGCTCGGCGGCGCAGCCCAGCTGGAAGGCCAGCAGGCCGTCGTACGCGGACTTGCCCGCCTTCGACCTGACCTCGGCCGGCTTCTCACCGGCCACGGCCAGCGCGCCGATGACCACCGAGGTGGAGTTGCCCTCGCTCGGGGTGCCGGGGACGAAGGCCCAGCCGCCGTCCTCGTTCTGGACGGACTTCAGCCAGTCCACGGCCTTCTTCACCACGGCGTCGTGACCGCCCAGCGCCTTCAGCGCCTGCACGGCCACCGAGGTGGCGTTGGTGTCGAACACCGTCGTCGCGTCGCACGCCGCGCCCGCATCCGCGCGGAAGGAGGCGAAGCCGCCGTTCGCGCACTGCTGGCCGACGAGCCAGTCGACGGCCTGCGGGGCGGGCTTCACGCCGACCGTGTGCTGGGCGAGCAGCGCGAAGGACTGCCGCCACACGCCGTCGTACGTCGGGTCCTTCTTGCCGAACAGCCCGGACGGCACGACCGGTGCCGGGGAGGCGGACGGGGAGGGCGCGGCGAGGGCTGCGGGAGCGGCGCCCACGCAGAGCACGGCGGAGGCGGCGAGCGCTGCGGCGCTGCGGCGGACGTTCATGGGGGCGGGTGCCTCTCCTGCTGGGGAACAGGAGGCAGGCACGCTCAGGCACCGGGCTCCGGCTCCGTTTACCTCGACGGTGCCGGCCGCCGGGGGCTCCGGCGGCACGAGCCGCGCACCTCCCGCACGGGGCAATCCGGCTCCCCGGTCCCGGCGGCGCGGGCGGGTCACGGTTGCGGGTCAGCGCCGGATTCGCACCGGCTTCCCCCCGTACGGCAGGGTGGACGACGGGTTCACTCTACCGGCCCGTAGCCTGCCTGCCCGGGGCGCCGCCGGTCTGCGCCCCTTACCGGGCCCCGCGCCGCGGCCCGCAGCGGGCCGGAGCTGCACCGTCTCACAGCGCCCGGTACGCCACCGGGTCGCTGCCCGCGACCGCCTCCGCCCGGCCCTGTTTCACCAGCCGCCGCAGATGCGCCTCAGCCTCCGAGACGGCGATGTTGCGGGAGCCGTACGGGATCTGCGCCCAGGGCCGGTTCCACTCCATCCGCTCCGCCAGGGCCCACGGGGTCAGCGGCTCGGCCAGCAGCTCCCACAGCCCCGTCAGCCGCTCCTCGTGGTGGCGCAGCAGCTCGGCGACCCGGGCCGGGGCGTCGGTGAAGGGGTGCTGGTGGGCCGGGAGGACCTCCGCCGGACCGAGGCGGCCGATCCGTTCGAGGGAGTCGAGGTAGTCGCCGAGGGGATCGGTGACCCGGGTGTCCTCCGGATCCTCGTACAGGCCGATGTGGGGGGTGATCCCGGGCAGCAGGTGGTCGCCGGAGAAGAGGCGGCCGTTCCCGGGCAGCTGCGCCGGGTGCTCCTCCTCCAGGTGCAGGCAGACGTGGCCGGGGGTGTGGCCGGGGGTCCAGATCGCGCGGAGCCGGCGGCCGGCGAGGGGGAGCAGCTCGCCGGGGACGATCTCCCGGTCGGGGACGGCGGCCCGCAGTCCCGGCAGCGTCCGCATCCGCCCGGCCGCGCGGGCGGCCCGCAGCGGGGCGATGTGCTCCTCGGGGGCTCCTGCGGCGGCGAGCTTGTCGCCCATGTAGTCGAACCAGGTGCCGGGCTGCGCGGACCGGGTCCGCAGGACGACCTCGGTGTCGGCCGCGTGCATGGCGATCCAGGCGCCGGAGGCCTCCCGGACCCGGCCGGACAGGCCGTGGTGGTCGGGGTGGTGGTGGGTGATGACCACGCCGTGGACGTCGGCGACGGTGGTGCCGAGCGCGGCGAGGCCGGCGACGAGGGTGTCCCAGGACTCGGGGTCGTCCCAGCCGGTGTCGACGAGGACCGGGCCGCGGTCGGTGTCGAGGACGTGGACGAGGGTGTGGCCCAGCGGGTTGTCCGGGATGGGCACCTTGATGCCGTGGACGCCGCCGCCGTGGTCGGTGACCTGCGGCACGGGATGGGGCGTCGCCTGTGATGGGTCCGCTGATGGGTCCGCTGGCATGAGGGGCTCCCTGTCTGCGCATGGCCGCGGGCGTGGGCCGCCCGGCCTCCACTGTAACGAGAACGTGTTGCAGTGGTCGCCCAAGTCGACCACCTCCTCGGCTTCCTGACCAGTCGTTGGATCAGTCGGACGGTTGCGTCCCGGCCGTGGACTCCTGGAAATAGAACTGGTATCAGTTCTGGGACGCCAAGCCGCAGGAGGCAGCAGCCATGACCGAGCTCGTGGAACACGGACACCTGTTCATCGGCGGGGAGTGGACGGATCCGCTGGGCACCGACACCATCCGGATCGTCTCCCCCCACACCGAGCAGGTCATCGGCAGCGTCCCGCACGCCTCGAAGGCGGACGTGGACCGCGCCGTCGCCGTCGCGCGCAAGGCCTTCGACGAGGGCCCCTGGCCGCGGATGTCCCTCGACGAGCGGATCGCCGTCGTCACCCGGATCAAGGACGCCATCGCCGTCCGGCACGAGGAGATCGCCCGCTCGATCAGCTCCCAGAACGGCTCCCCGTACTCCTGGAGCGTCCTCGCGCAGGCCCTCGGCCCGATGATGGTCTACGACGCCGCGATCCAGGTCGCGCGCGCCTACCCGTACGAGGAGCACCGCCAGGGCGTGCTCGGGCCGATCCTGGTGCGGCGGGAGCCGGTGGGCGTGGTCGCGGCCGTCATCCCGTGGAACGTGCCGCAGTTCGTGGCCGCCGCCAAACTGGCACCCGCGCTGCTGACGGGGTCGACCGTGATCCTCAAGCCGTCGCCGGAATCCCCGCTCGACTCGTACATCCTCGCCGACATCGCCCGCGAGGCCGGACTGCCCGAGGGGGTGCTGTCGATCCTGCCCGCCGACCGGGAGGTCAGCGAGTACCTGGTCGGCCACCCGGGCGTCGACAAGGTCGCCTTCACCGGCTCGGTCGCGGCGGGCAGGCGCGTGATGGAGGTCGCGGCGCGCAACCTCACCCGGGTCACGCTGGAACTCGGCGGCAAATCCGCCGCCGTCATCCTGCCCGACGCCGACCTGGAGAGCACGGTCGCCGGGATCGTCCCCGCCGCCTGGATGAACAACGGGCAGGCGTGCGTGGCCCAGACCCGCGTCCTCGCACCGCGCAGCCGGTACGAGGAGGTGGCCGAGGCCCTCGCGGCGGCCGCCGGCGCCCTGGTCGTCGGCGACCCGCTGGACCCGGCGACCCAGCTCGGGCCGCTGGTGGCCCGGCGCCAGCAGCAGCGCTCGCTCGACTACATCCGGATCGGGCAGGAAGAGGGTGCCAAGGTCCTGGCGGGCGGCGGCCGCCCGGCGGGGCTGGAGCGGGGCTGGTACGTGGAGCCCACCCTCTTCGGGGACGTGGACAACTCGATGCGGATCGCCCGCGAGGAGATCTTCGGGCCGGTGGTCTGCCTGATCCCGTACGCGGACGAGGCGGAGGCGGTACGGGTGGCCAACGACTCGGAGTTCGGCCTCAGCGGCAGCGTCTGGACGGGGGACGTCGAACACGGCATCGACTTCGCCCGGCAGGTGCGCACGGGCACCTACAACGTGAACACCTTCAGCCTGGACATGCTGGGGCCCTTCGGCGGCTACAAGAACAGCGGCGTCGGGCGGGAGTTCGGCCCGGAGGGGCTGAGCGAGTACCTGGAGCACAAGATGATCCACCTGCCGGCGGGCCACGGGGCGGGTGCGTGATGGGGGACCGCTGGGTGGTCGAGGTGGACCGCGGGGTCTGCATCGGCTCGGGCATGTGCGTGAACCACGCCCCGCAGGGCTTCGCCCTGGACTCGGCCCGCCAGTCGCACCCCCGCGACCCGGAGACGGACGCCAACGAGCCGGTCCTCGCGGCGGCGGAGGGCTGCCCGGTCGAAGCGATCACGATCACCCTGGCGCAGACGGGGGAGGCGGTGTTCCCGCCGGAGGAGTAGGGGTGGGGGCGGGGCGGGGCGGGGGGGGGGCTTCGGGGGGCGGGAGTCCCGGGGTCGGGGTCGGTAGGCGGGGCGGGGGCGTGGGGGCGGGATGCCCGCACCCGGCATCGGAGAGGGTCCGGGGGCTTCCCGGCAGTCTGTTGTCCTTCCGTGTCGGTCCGGGCCGTCAAGGGCGCTCTCTTCGTTCGCGTCGCTTCGCGATGGCCTTCGGCCACCCTTGACTGCCCGGCCCGCCCCGGAAAGACAAAGACTGCCGGGAAGCCCCCGAGGAATGGCCGGGGGGTCAACGTCCGGAGCGGGCCCGTCAGCGATGCCCGGGCCGTTCCGGCTGCCAGTTCCCCATCCGGGGCCGATAGGCCCCTGTTCCGAGCCACGGCCGGGTCAAGCCGCAGCCGACGCCAATGAGATGGGTATCGGGGCGGATCGGGGCCACCATCGCCTCAAATCGCTACGCGCTCCTCCCGGCATAGCGTCCGCGGCCCGTCTGTGGCCGCTCATATACGCGACAGATCGCTACACAGCCGGTCCCGGCATGGCGTCCGCGGCCCGTCTGGGCTTGGTCAGATGCCTCCAGAGATCCCCAGGAGCTGTGTGGTTGGCGACCGGCGGCTGTCTGGGGCGCGGACGGCGCCACAGGTCGGTAACACGGGGCGTGTCGGTTGGGCGGTCGGCCGGCATCTGGGGTTGATGGGACGAGACGACGGGCCTGGTGGCCTCTCAGGCGGGATAGCCCAGGGCCAGCGCGGCGACGACGGGGGCTGCGTAGATCATCGGGAACGGCACGTGGGCGTAGGAGCGTGCGCGGATCACGGTGATGACGGCACCGGTGAAGTACAAGACCGTGCACACGGCGGCGATCAGGCCGATCACCGGGACGAACAGGCCGACGAGAAGACCGGCCGCTCCCGCGGCCTTGGCCGCACCCAGCCAGTTCCACCAGCCCTGCGGAACCCCGTAGTCGGCCAGCGGCTCCACGACCCACTTCGTACGCAGAAAGACCGACACGGCCGAGAAGCCCACCAAGACGGCGGCGACGATCGTGACGACAGTGGCAGTGGTGGACATCGGATGAGCTCCTCATCAAGCGGTTGCGTCGTGCTCTTCACCGGATTGACCCGCCGCGCCGCGAGAGTGTGACAGCTCCCAGAAGGAAAACTTCCGTCCGCCGCGTTCCGACAGCCCACAGACCGCAACCTGGACCTACGCCACCGCCCCTTCAAGGGCTCATCGAGCCCATGGCGGGCTCTTGAGCAGTCAAATGCCAGGCTTTTAGTCATCCCGCCCCGCCAAGACCGGACCTGTCGACCCACCGATCCCCCAACCATGACAAGCCGGCCGCAGACACACGACTGCCTCCATGCATGCCCGTTGCCGGCCCCGGACGGCCGCCGGACGCCATGCCGGGACCGGCTGTGTAGCGATCTGTCGCGTATGAGCGGCCACAGACGGGCCGCGGACGCTATGCCGGGAGGAGCGCGTAGCGATTTGAGGCGATGGTGGCCCTCGCCGGCCCCCGATGGTCATCTCATTGGCGTCGGCTGCGGCTTGACCCGGCCGGGGCTCGGAAAAGGGGCCTATCGGCCGCGGAGGGGCAACTGGCGGCGGGAAACGGCCCGCCCATCGCCGACGGGCCCGTCCCGGAACGCGTACCCCCCGGCCATCCTTCGGGGGCTTCCCGGCAGTCTGTTGTCTTTCCGGGGCGGGCCGGGCAGTCAAGGGTGGCCGAAGGCCATCGCGAAGCGACGCGAACGAAGAGAGC
>NZ_JBEXRC010000095.1:0-10849 GCF_040612915.1 Streptomyces sp. NPDC006326
ATCACGCGAGTGCAACCCCCCCCGCGCGCGCGCGCGGCCCGGCGGGCCCGCCTCCGGCCCGGTGCGGGCCTGACCCCGGGGCCGTCCCGCCCGGCCGTCAGACCCGGCGCGCGTCCCCGGCCTTCCCTCAGGCCTCGCCGAACGCGCCCAGGATGCGGTCCGCCGCCAGCGTGGGCGTCAGCGAGCCCTCGCGGACCCGGGCCTCCAGGGCCGGGGCCAGGTCGCGTACCGCCGGGGAGGCGCGCAGGCGTTCCAGCAGCTCGTCCCGGACCATCGACCACGTCCACTCCACCTGCTGCCCCGCCCGCTTCGCGGCCAGCCTGCCGCCCGCGTCCAGCAGCCGACGGTGCTGCTCCAGCCGGTTCCAGACCTCGTCCAGACCCGTCGACTCCCGCGCACTGCACGTCAGGACCGGAGGGGTCCACGCGGCATCGGCCGGATGCATCAGCCGCAGCGCGCCCGACAGTTCCCGCGCCGCGGCCTTGGCGTCACGCTCGTGGGGGCCGTCCGCCTTGTTCACCGCCAGGACGTCGGCCAGCTCCAGGACGCCCTTCTTGATCCCCTGGAGCTGGTCGCCCGTACGGGCCAGGGACAGGAGCAGGAAGGAGTCGACCATCCCGGCCACGGTGGTCTCCGACTGGCCGACGCCGACCGTCTCCACCAGCACGACGTCGTAGCCCGCGGCCTCCATCACGATCATCGACTCGCGGGTCGCCTTCGCGACCCCGCCCAGCGTCCCGGCGGAGGGCGAAGGGCGTACGAAGGCCGACGGGTCCACCGACAGGCGCTCCATCCGGGTCTTGTCGCCCAGGATGGAGCCGCCCGTACGGGTCGAGGACGGGTCGACGGCGAGGACCGCCACCCGGTGGCCCAGGCCCGTCAGCATCGTGCCGAACGCGTCGATGAACGTGGACTTGCCCACGCCCGGCACCCCGCTGATCCCGATCCGCCGGGCCCGCCCCGCGTGCGGGAGCAGCTGCGTCAACAGGGTCTGCGCCAGCGCCCGGTGGGCGGGCAGGGTGGACTCGACGAGCGTGATCGCGCGCGCGATGACCGCGCGCTTCCCGTCGAGCACCCCCTTCGCGTACGCCTCGATGTCGATCTTCGGCACCGGCGGCCGCCTACAGCTCGTGACCCAGATCCGCGGCCAGCCGCGTCACCAGGTCGTGGGCCGCGTCCGGGATGACGGTTCCCGGCGGGAAGACCGCCGTCGCGCCCATCTCCAGCAGGGTCGGCACGTCCGCCGGCGGGATCACCCCGCCCACCACGATCATGATGTCCTCGCGGCCCTCCTCCGCCAACTGCTCGCGCAGCGCCGGTACGAGGGTCAGGTGGCCGGCCGCCAGCGACGACACGCCCACCACGTGGACGTCCGCCTCGACGGCTTGGCGGGCCACCTCCGCCGGGGTCTGGAACAGCGGGCCGACGTCCACGTCGAAGCCCAGGTCGGCGAAGGCCGTCGCGATGACCTTCTGACCGCGGTCGTGCCCGTCCTGGCCCATCTTGGCGACCAGGATGCGCGGACGGCGGCCCTCCGCCTCCTCGAACCGGTCGACGAGGCCGCGGGTGCGTTCCACGGACGGGGACTCCCCTGCTTCGGTGCGGTACACACCCGAGATCGTACGGATCTGGCTCGCGTGGCGCCCGTACACCTTCTCCAGGGCGTCCGAGATCTCACCCACCGTGGCCTTGGCGCGGGCCGCGTCCACCGCCAGCGCGAGCAGGTTGCCGTCCCCGCGGTCGGCGGCGTTCGTCAGCGCCCGCAGCGTGTCCTGCGTGACCGCCTCGTCCCGCTCCTCGCGCAGCCGCCGCAGCTTGTCGATCTGCTGCGCGCGCACCGAGGAGTTGTCGACCTTGAGCACGTCGATCTGCTCGTCGTTCTCCACGCGGTACTTGTTCACGCCGATCACCGGCTGCCGCCCGGAGTCGATCCGCGCCTGGGTACGGGCCGCGGCCTCCTCCACGCGCAGCTTCGGGATGCCCGCGTCGATGGCCTGCGCCATACCGCCGGCCGCCTCGACCTCCTCGATGTGCCGCCAGGCCCGGCGCGCCAGGTCGTACGTCAGCTTCTCGACGTACGCGCTGCCGCCCCACGGGTCGATCGACCGGCAGGTCCCCGACTCCTGCTGGAGCAGCAGCTGGGTGTTGCGGGCGATGCGGGCCGAGAAGTCCGTCGGCAGGGCCAGCGCCTCGTCGAGGGCGTTGGTGTGCAGCGACTGGGTGTGGCCCTGGGTCGCGGCCATCGCCTCGATGCACGTGCGGGTGACGTTGTTGAAGACGTCCTGGGCCGTCAGCGACCAGCCCGAGGTCTGCGAATGGGTGCGCAGCGACAGGGACTTGGGGTTCTGCGGGTCGAACTGCTTGACCAGGCGCGCCCACAGCAGGCGGGCGGCGCGCAGCTTGGCGACCTCCATGAAGAAGTTCATGCCGATGGCCCAGAAGAAGGACAGCCGCGGCGCGAAGGCGTCCACGTTCAGCCCCACCGCCTGCCCGGCCCGCAGGTACTCCACGCCGTCCGCGAGGGTGTACGCCAGCTCCAGGTCGGCCGTCGCCCCGGCCTCCTGGATGTGGTAGCCGGAGATCGAGATCGAGTTGTACCGCGGCATCTTCTGCGAGGTGAACGAGAAGATGTCGGAGATGATCCGCATCGACGGCTTGGGCGGGTAGATGTAGGTGTTGCGGACCATGAACTCCTTGAGGATGTCGTTCTGGATGGTCCCGGCGAGCTTGTCGGGGGAGACGCCCTGCTCCTCCGCCGCCACGATGTAGAGGGCGAGGACCGGCAGCACCGCGCCGTTCATCGTCATCGACACCGTCATCTTGTCCAGCGGAATGCCGTCGAACAGCTGGCGCATGTCGTAGATCGAGTCGATCGCCACGCCCGCCATGCCGACGTCGCCGGTCACGCGCGGGTGGTCGCTGTCGTAGCCGCGGTGCGTGGGCAGGTCGAAGGCGATCGACAGCCCCTTCTGGCCCGCCGCGAGGTTGCGCCGGTAGAAGGCGTTCGACTCCTCGGCCGTGGAGAACCCCGCGTACTGGCGGATGGTCCACGGCTGGTTGACGTACATCGTCGGGTACGGGCCGCGCAGGTACGGGGCCATGCCCGGGTAGGTCCGCAGGAAGTCCAGGCCCTCCAGGTCCCGGCCCGTGTACAGCGGCTTCACGCCGATGCCCTCGGGGGTCTCCCACAGCAGGTCGCCGTCGGCGCTCCCGGTGGACTCCTTCACCGCGGCCCGCCACTGGTCCTCCGACCCGGCCGCGGCCGTACCGGCCAGGGGGAGGGCGGAGAAATCGGGGATGCTGCTCACAGCGCGACTCCCATCCGGTCGAGTACGGAGGACAGCACGGCGACCGCGTCGCAGCCGGCGAAGACGTACTCGTCCACGGCGCCGGCCGCGGTGCCGGGCTTGCCCGCGAGGAAGACGGTCCTCGCGCCCGCGGCACGCAGGGCGGCGGCCACCGCCTCGGCCTGCTCCTCGTACAGCGCGTCGCTGGAGCACAGCACGGCCATGCCGTCCGCGCCGCTCGCCGCGTAGGCCGCGGCGGCCGTCAGGTCGGTCACGGAGACCGGGTCGTGCACCGGCTCCACACCGCCCGCCTGGAACAGGTTCGCGGCGAAGGTGGCGCGCGCGGTGTGCGCGGAGGCCGGACCCAGCGCGGCGAGGAAGATCCGCGGCCGCGCTCCGGTCGCCGCCAGGTGCGCGTCGCTGCGGGCGCGCAGCGCCTCGTACGCCTCGTCCCGCCGTACGCGCGGCAGACCGCCCGTCGGCGCCGCGGGAGCGGGCTCGCGCTCCAGGGGCTTCTCCGAGAGCAGCGGGAACTCGCTGACCCCGGTGACGGGTTCGCGGCGCTTGGCGAGCTTCTGCGCGCGCTCGGCCCAGGTGGCGGCGAGCCGCTCGGCGACCAGCCCTGAGCGCAGGGCGGCGGCCTGGCCGCCCGCCCGCTCCACCGTCTGGAAGAACTCCCAGGCAGCGTGGGCGAGTTCGTCGGTGAGCTGCTCCACGTAGTACGAGCCGCCCGCCGGGTCGACGACCCGGGCCAGGTGGGACTCCTCGATGAGGATGGTGGAGGTGTTGCGGGCGATACGGCGCGCGAAGGCGTCCGGCAGGCCCAGCTCGTGGTCGAAGGGGAGCACGGTGACCGAGTCCGCACCGCCCACGCCCGCCGCCATGCAGGCGACGGTGGTGCGCAGCATGTTCACCCACGGGTCGCGCCGGGTCATCATCACCGGGGAGGTCACGGCGTGCTGCCGCTGGGCGCCCGCATCCGGGGCCCCGCAGGCCTGCGCGATCCGGGCCCACAGGCGGCGGGCCGCGCGGAACTTCGCGATGGTCAGGAACTGGTCGGCGGTCGCCGCGTAGCGGAACTCCAGCTGGCCGAGGGCGGCTTCGACACCGAGCCCGCCGTCGGTGAGGGCGCGCAGGTATGCGACGCCCGTGGCCAACGAGAGACCCAGCTCCTCGGCTGCGGAGCCGCCGGCCTCGTGGTACGGCAGGGCGTCGACGGTGAGGGTGCGGATGCCGGGGTGGCCGGCGGCGACGTCCTTGGCCAGCTCGACCGCCTCGGCCGGGTCCAGGGCGGTGCCCGTACGCGCCTCGTGGCCCAGCGGGTCGGCGCCGAGGCTCGCGCGGGCCGCGCCCGGGGGCACCTCGCGCTCGGCGTACAGGCGCAGCAGGGCCCGGGCGGCCTCCGCGTAGTCGGCGCCCGCGTCCAGGGACACCGGCGCCAGGTCGAGGTACACCCCGTCGAGGGCGCGGGGGAGGGCCTCGACGGGCAGACCGGAGCCTCCCACGCTCAGCCAGAGCGAGGTCACCCCGTTCTCCAGGTCGGCGAGGATCGCCTCGTTCACCCGTACGGGGTCGGAACCGAGGTGCCGTTGGCGTACGTCCCAGCCGGCCGGGGCGTTGCCCGCGGGGCTGCCGCCCCGGACAAAGGGGGCGAACCCGGGGAAGCCGGTGTCGGGGGCCGTCTCCGGCGCGGTGTACAGCGGGCGGGTGGTGAGCCCGTCCTGGAGCTTCGTGGACAACACGTCTTCCGCTGCCCCGCCGGATACATCCTTGCCCGACTTGCGCAGCACGCCCTCTACCAGGCGCTGCCACTGCTCATGCGTCGCGTCAGGGAATTCGGCGGCCAGGGAGAGCCCGTCGTCAGGCAGGACCGTCATGGCTCGAATGCTAGGGGGCCGGTCTTTAGATCTACTAGCGTGACCGGATGTGATCTCGCCCTCTCAATTGAGATGGGTGGGGGCACGGAAGAGCGGATCCAGCAGGACCGCCGCGGCGGCCACCGGGAGGACGGCGGGCCCCGCGTGCGGGGCGACGATACGGCTCTCCCGGGGGGCGGCCGCTCGGCGGACCTCCTCCAGATAGCCCTCGTGCAGCACGCTCGACAGCTCCGACACGACCATGACGGCGGGGTTGAACACGTCCAGCAGCAGGGCGGCGGCCCGGCCCACGGCGCGGGCCCGCTCGCGCAGCAGACGGTCTGCGCGCGGATCGCCGGTGGCCGCCGCGTCGACGAGCAGGGGGACGGAAGGGTCGGGCACGATGCCGCGGCGCACGGCCTCGGCGCCGAGCACGGTGTCGGAGGCGGTCACCTGGAGGCAGCCGGTACGCCCGCAGGGGCAGGCGGCCCGCGATCCGGGGACGGGCAGATGGGCCACGTCGCCGGCGGCCGCGCCCGGGCCCTGGTGCACCGCGCCCTCGATGCCGAAGGCGGCGTCGACGACGTTGCCGATGAACAGGTGCACCAGGCTGCTGCGGGCCTCGGAGCGGCCGAAAAGCATCTCGGCGTGGGCGACGGCCCGGGCGTGGTTGTCGACCCGGACGGGCAGGTGGAGCCGGTCGGCGAGCTCGGCGGCGAGGGGCAGGTCGTGCCAGCCCAGCGCGGAGTGCCGGACGACCACGCCGTCGCGGGGGCGGACCCAGCCGCCGAGGGCCGTCCCGAGTCCGAGGAGGGGGCGGCCGTCCGTGAACTCGCTGATGAAGGCGCCGAGTCGGGCGGTGATGGCGGGGAGGAGGGTGTCGGGGCGGAGGCCGCCGTGGGGCAGCATGCGGCGAGCGAGGATGGTGCCCCGGAGGTCGACGAGGCTGAAGGTGGAGCCCGGTACGCCGATGTGCAGGCCTGCTGCGACGGGGCCGGAGACGGCGCCCGTGTTCAGGTCCAGGGGGACCAGGGGCCGGCCGGCTGTGCCGGCGCCGGCGCCGGCACCCGGCGGGCCGGGGAGTTCCCGCAGCAGGCCGCTCGCGAGCAGGCCGGTGGTCTGCCGTGACACCGCGGCGGGGCTGAGGCCGCAGATCCGCGAGATGCCGCTGCGGGCGACGGGGCCGTGGGTGAGCACGGTCCGCAACACGGCGGCGGCATTGGCGTCGGCGCGGCTGTCACCGGCGGTGCGGCTCACGGGTTACTCCTGCTCGATGGCTTCGTCAGCGGACGGGACCGGCGGTGCGGGAGCCGGGCCGGAGCCGGAGGTGCTGCGGATCGGCCCCCGGTGCTGCCGGTCCGCCGTCGAGGCCGGCCCCGACGCCGGTGCCGTGATCTCCGGCGCCGGCGCCTCGGGTATTACACCCCGTACTGCACCCGGCCCGCGTCCCGCCCCCGTGCGCCCCGGCTCCAGGCGGTCCGGAAGGCGGGTACCGGCAACGGCGCATGCCGAGGGCGTTGCGGGCTCATGAAATCCGGCCACGGTTTTCGGCCGCCGCAGGGGCACCGAAGGGCTGTTCAGGCCCGCATGCCGACAAGGAAAGGCCAGCTCAAGGGTGGTGTGCGGGTCCGGGTGGCGGTGGCGGGGCCGGATCCCCGGCGGGGGTTGACCCGGGTGCGGGGCGCTGACAGGCTCCGAGCCATGTCCGCGACCGAGCTCTTCGTCCCGCGGCTCCACACCCCCGGCCCCCGTACGGCGCCGGGTTCGTGTCCGGGCCGCTGTCCGGCCCCGCGCCGCGCCTGAGCGCCGCCCTCCCCCGCGCGGGCCGGGCCCGCCCCCTGCCGCACCCGCCTGTCGGCGCCGTCCGGTGCCTTCCCCCCTGACGCAGTCCGTCCGTCTGGCGCTGCGCACATGCACATTCCGCACATCCCGATTTCTTCCGCTGAGGAAATAAACCAAGGGAGTCGACATGACCACCGCCACCCGGCAGCTCACCGTCACCCGCATCGGCGGCCGCATCGGCGCCGAGATCGGGGGAGTCCGCCTCGCAGGCGAGCTCGCCCCCGAGACCGTCGCCGAGATCCGCGCCGCCCTCCTCGCCCACAAGGTCGTCTTCTTCCGAGACCAGGAGCACCTCGACGAGGCCTCGCACGAGGCCTTCGCCCGCCTCCTCGGCACGCCCGTCGCCCACCCCACCGTGCCCTCCGCCGACGGCCGTTACGCCCTCGGCATCGACTCCCACCACGGCGCCCGCGCCAACCAGTGGCACACCGACGTCACCTTCGTCCCCGCCTATCCCGCCTTCTCCATCCTGCGCGCCGTCACCGTCCCGCCGTACGGCGGCAACACCCTCTGGGCCAACACCGCCACCGCCTACGCCAACCTGCCCCAACCGCTGCGCACCCTCGCCGACGGCCTGCGCGCCGTCCACTCCAACGAGTACGACTACGCCGCCCTCAAGCCCGACGCCCTCCCCGAGGCGCTCGCCCAGTACCGGGAGGTGTTCACCTCGACGAAGTTCCTCACCGAGCACCCGGTCGTCCGGGTCCACCCGGAGACCGGTGAGCGCACCCTGCTCCTCGGCAACTTCGTCCAGCGCATCGCCGGACTCACCGGCCGGGACTCTCGTGTCCTCCAGGACCTCTTCCAGGCGCACATCGAAAGCCCCGAGAACACCGTCCGCTGGCAGTGGCGGGCCGGTGACGTCGCGATCTGGGACAACCGCGCCACCCAGCACTACGGGGTCGACGACTCCGACGACCACGAGCGCACCCTGCGCCGCGTCACCGTCGACGGCGACGTCCCGGTCGGGCCCGACGGGGTCCCGTCCCGGCTGATCAGCCCCGAGACCGTCCCGGACCCGTCATTCGGGATCCCCTCCGGCGCTTCCGCCGGTGCTTCCTCCGGCGCCTGATCCGAAAGCATCCCGTCCCTCCGTACGAAGGAGCCCCCGTGCCCACCCTGCTCGCCCTCTCCGGCAGCCCCTCCCTCCACTCCCGTACCGCGGTCGTCGCCGAGCACGTGCTGCACCGCCTCTCCCACGCCGGGTTCGACACCGCGCACCTGGCCGTACGGGAGCTGCCCGGCGCCGATCTGCTCGCCGCCCGCCGGGGCGCGCCCGAGATACGCCGGGCCCTGGAGGCCGTCGCCGAAGCCGACGGGATCGTCGTGGCGACCCCCGTCTACAAGGCCTCGTACACCGGCCTGCTCAAGGCCTTCCTCGACCTGCTGCCGCAGGACGGCCTGGCCGGCAAGACGGTGCTGCCGATCGCCACCGGCGGCAGCCTCGCCCACGTCCTGACCCTCGACTACGCCCTGCGCCCCGTGCTCGCCGCCCTCGGCGCCCGGCACGTCACCGCCGGCCGGTTCGTCCTGGACTCCTCCGTCGAGCGCGGGAACGGACCCGACCGGCTGCGGCCCGAGGCCGAACTCGACCTCTTCCAGGCCGTCGACGAGTTCGCCGAAGCCCTCCGGGCGCACGCCGCCGCTGCTGTCCCGGCGCCCGTCCCGGCGCCCGCCCCGGTGGCCGCCGCCGCCCACCACGCCGCCCTCACGACCGCCCCGTAACCACACCTCCCGAGGAACCGCCATGTCCGTAGCACTCCCCGCCCGCACCTCCCGACGCCAGTTCCTCGCCCTGCTCGGCATTTCGGCGGCCGCGGTGAGCTGCGGCACGGCCACCGCCACCGGCGGCTCGCGCAGCCGGGGCAGCCAGGTCACCACCCTCAAGTACCAGGGCTGGGTGGGCCAGGTGACCCTCCCCGAACTCGCGGCCGACCTCGGCTTCCTGGGGAACCTCACCCTCGACTGGGTGGGCAACACCATCAGCGGCCCGCAGGACATCCAGTCCGCCGCCACCGGGCAGATCCACTTCGGCGGAGCCTTCAACGGCGCGGTCGTGAAACTCGCCGCGAGCAAGGCCCCGATCAAGGCCGTCCTCTCCTACTACGGCGTCGACGAGTCGGTGTACAGCGGCTACTACGTCCTGGAGGACAGCCCGGTCCGCTCGGCCCGCGACCTGATCGGCAAGAAGGTCGGCATGAACACCCTGGGCGCCCACTCCCAGGCGCTGCTTGAGATCTACCTCAAGCGCAACGGCCTCTCCAAGGCCGACGCCGCCAAGGTCGAGGCACTCGTCGTACCACCCGTCAACACCGAGCAGGTGCTGCGCCAGAAGCAGATCGAGGTGGGCGTGCTGGGCGGCGTCCTGCGCGACAAGGCCTTGGCCGCCGGCGGGATCCGCCCGCTGTTCAGCGACTTCGACCTCCTCGGCAAGTTCAGCGCCGGCACGTACGTGATGACCCAGCGCTTCATCGAGGAGAACCCGGACACCGTACGGACCTTCACCACCGGTGTGGCCAAGGCCATCGAATGGTCCCGCACCACCCCGCGCGAGCAGGTCATCGCCCGGATGACCGAGATCGTCAAGAAGCGCGGACGCAACGAGGACACGTCCACCCTCCAGTACTGGCGCTCGTACGGGGTCGCCGAGACGGGCGGCCGGATCGAGGACAAGGAGTTCCAGCTCTGGATCGACTGGCTCACCGAGCGCGGCGAGCTCAAGGACGGCCGGCTGAAGGCGTCGGACCTCTACACCAACGAGTTCAACGACTACGGGAAGGGCTGACCGGCGATGGCGAAGATCGTGTTCGAGTCGGTGACGAAGACCTTCCCGACCAAGGACAAGGGCAAGGGCAAGGACGGGGGCAGGGGCAGGGGCAGGGGCAGGGCGGAGTTCACCGCACTCGACGGCATCGACCTGGAGATCGGGACGGGCGAGTTCGTGGTGGTGGTGGGACCCAGCGGCTGCGGCAAATCGACCCTGCTCGACCTGCTGGGCGGCCTGACCACGCCGACCACCGGCCGGATCCTGCTCGACGGCCGGCCGGTGACCGGGCCCGGGCTGGACCGGGGCATCGTCTTCCAGCAGTACGCGCTGCTGCCTTGGCGGACCGCGCTCGGCAACGTCGAATTCGGTCTGGAAGCCACCGGCGTACCGCGTCGTGAACGCAGCGCACGGGCCCGGGAGTTCCTGGACCTCGTCGGCCTCACCGGATTCGAGGACCGCCACCCCCACGAACTCTCCGGCGGCATGCGCCAGCGGGTCGCGATCGCCCGCTCGCTGGCGTACGACCCGGACGTGCTGCTCATGGACGAACCCTTCGCGGCACTGGACGCCCAGACCCGTGAGTCCCTGCAGGACGAGCTGCTCCGCATCTGGCAGCGCACCGGCAAGACGATCGTCTTCATCACGCACGGCATCGAGGAGGCCGTGTACCTGGGGCAGCGGGTGGCCGTCATCACCTCCCGCCCCGGCCGGGTCAAGGAGGTGGTCCCCGTCTCGCTCGGAGCCCGGGGCGAGGACGTGCGCTCCACCCCGGAGTTCGCCCGCTACCGGCACGAGATCTGGACGCTGCTCCACGACGAGGTGGCGCGCGCCCAGCAACTGGAGAAGGAGCAGGTCACCGTATGAGCGTCCGAACCGGCACCCATGTCACTGCCGCCGCCCCGGCAGCGGCCCCGGCCACTGCCGCAGCCCTGGCGGACGCGCCCGCCGCCGCTCCGGAGCCGGCGCCCGCGCCGCCCGCACAGGCCGCCCCGGCCGGGCAGCCGGCCCCGGCCGGTGCCGTACGCCGTACCCCGCCCCGGCGCCCCGGGATCTCCTCGACGGCCTCGTCGCGGAAGGCGCGGGGTATCGGGAACTGC
>NZ_JBEXRC010000096.1:0-9786 GCF_040612915.1 Streptomyces sp. NPDC006326
GAGCACCTGGTTGTGGTCCAGGTGGCCGCGGGTTCGAGTCCCGTCACTCACCCTGTAGTTCCCGTAGGGGTACGAGGTCTTCCTCGTACCCCTACGGGCCGTTTCAGTCCCGGAGGAACCGCTCCACCTCCGTGACGAAGGCCACGGGGGTCTCGTGCGGCGGGTAGTGGCCGGCGCCGGGGACGGTATGGATCCGGCAGTCGGGGTACCAGACCTGCCAGGTGGCGCGCATCACATCGACGGTGAGCGCGAGGTCGTACTCCCCGACGAGCACCAGGACCGGGACGGTGCTGCCCTTCACGGCGGCGGACAGGTCGAGCGGCTGCCAGCTCTCCAGGTAGGCGGCGAAGGCCTCCGGGCGGGAGACGTCGAGGGAGTGCGCGACCATCCGGTCCAGCCAGTGGCCGCTCGCGCGGTTGCCGGTGACGAGGTCGAGGATGATCCGCCGGTTGGCCGCGCTCCCGGCGGCTCCGCGGAAGAGGGCGTGGGTGTCGTCGTCCATCTCGTAGGGGGCGGCCGGGACGGGGTTGATCCCGATCAGCTTCTCGACCCGCTCGGGCGCGCGGACCAGGACCTGCTGGATGGCTTTGCCGCCCATGGAGTGGCCCATGAGGGAGAAGGTGTCCCAGCCGAGTTCGTCGGCGAGCGCGAGGACGTCGTCGGCGATCTCGGGGAGGGTGTAGCGGCCGGGGACGTCCTTGCGGTCGCCGTAGCCGCGGTAGTCGAGGAAGGCGTACGAGAACCCCTCGGGGTCGAAGTGGTCGAGCACGGAACCCCAGTTGGCGCTGGTGCCGAACCAGTCGTGCAGCACGATGACGCGAAGGGGGCCGGTGCCGATCCTGCGGTGGGCGATGACCATGCGTTCTCCCTCGGTGACGGGGTGTCGGAGCCGGACGCGGTACGTTCTGCCCACCGCGCCTACGATCACACCGTGAAGCCGATATCGCGCACGGTGCGCATCGTGGTGACGGATCCCCGCCGGGAGTGGGTGCATCCCCACCACGCCACGAGGTACGAGATCCTGCGGTCCGAGGAGGTCGCGCGGGTGCTCGGTGCCTGGCCCGCCGGGACGAGGGCCCGGGCCGAGCATTTCGCGTGCATGTGCCTCGACCACGTGGGGGGCATCACGCTGTACGAGGCGGGCGGGCAGCGCGTCCGGTCCCTCGACGTGCCGCGCACCGAGGAGCTGGCGCGGCTGCTGGACCCGGCCGACCCGGAGGGGATACCGGCCGGGCACCGGGAGCGGTGGGTGGCGGCCGCGCCCGAGGAGCTGCGGGAGTACGCCGGCGCGATGGCCCGCGGGGAGGAGGACCCCGCCCGGCCCGACGCCGTGGACCCGGGCCTCGTGTTCAGCTGGCTGGGCGCGGTCCGCCCGCAGCCCTCCGACGCGGCCTCGGTGCTCGCCGCGCAGGCCCCCCTGCGGCTGCTGGCGGGGGTCCCGACGCAGGACCTCGCCTGGGCCGTCCGCGAGACCGACCGCCCCGGACTCTCCGGCGCCGTACGGTTCTTCGCGAGCGAGGAGTTCACCACCCGTCACCCCAAGCGCCGCCGGGTCCCCGACACCGCGCGCAACCTCCTGCTCGACCACGCCCGCAGCCACCGCCCCGCAGACCTCAAGGTCCTGGAGCGGCGGCTGCTGCGCGCGGCGGACGACCGCGTCAGGCGGTCCTGAGGGCGGGGTCGGAGACGCCCGGGGCGCCGGTTTCCACGTGGCCGGCGAAGCGGCGCAGGAAGGTGGTGTCCGCGTCGGAGACGACCTTGACGTCGTACCAGCGGGCCGAGCCGGTCAGGTCCACCGTGTGGGTGACCGTGGCGCCCGCCGCGACCCGCAGCGTCTGGGACGCGCCGCCGTAGGCGTTGGACACCGTGGGGTTCACCGCCGCCGTGCCCCCGTTCACCAGGGTCAGCCGGAGGTTGCCGGTGGCCGCGTCGTGGCGGGCCGTGACCTCCGGGCCCGCCTTCTTCGCCGGGCCCTTCCAGGTGCGCAGGAAGCCGTTGGGGCCCCACACCGTCAGGTTGATCTGGTTGCCGGTGGAGCTGCTGGTGCTCCAGGTGTCCGACAGGGTCTTGCCCGCCTCCACCGTGTACGGCCAGGGGCCGTCCGTGCGGTTGCCCGAGGTGCTGTGGAAGTGGGCGCCGAGCGAGGGGCCGGAGGCGAAGGTCAGGGTGAACTTGCCCGTGGAGACGGTGGCCTTGCCGTCCACGTACGGCTGGTAGCCGAGGGCGCGCGTCGGCTTCGCACCGGCCTCCTGCTTCGGCAGGGCGCCCGTCGCCGGCGGCACCGGGTGGTAGGACGGGTGGGCGTTGTGGTCCGGCGGGACGTAGCCCGCCGTGGACGGCAGGGCCGCCGGGGTGGCGTCGGCGCGGCTGAAGTCGAACGCCGAGGTGAGGTCACCGCAGACCGCGCGGCGCCACGGCGAGATGTTGGGCTCCTGCACCCCGAAGCGCTTCTCCATGAAGCGGATCACCGAGGTGTGGTCGAAGGTCTCGGAGCAGACGTAGCCGCCCTTGCTCCAGGGGGAGACCACGATCATCGGCACGCGCGGGCCCAGCCCGTAGGGGCCGGCCGTGTAGCCGCCGCCACCGGGGTAGAGGTCGCGCGTGACGTCCGCCGTGGACAGGCCCCAGGCCGAGGACGCCGGCGGGTACGGGGGCACCACGTGGTCGAAGAAGCCGTCGTTCTCGTCGTAGGTGATGAAGAACGCCGTCTTCGCCCACACCGCCGGGTTCGCTGTCAGCGCGTCGAGGACCTGTGAGATGTACCAGGCGCCGAAGTTGACCGGCCAGTTCGGGTGCTCGCTGAAGGCCTCGGGCGCGGCGATCCAGGACACCTGGGGCAGGGTGCCGTTCACCACGTCGGCGCGGAGCCGGTCGAAGTAGCCGTCGCCCGCCTTGGCGTCGGTGCCGGTGCGGGCCTTCTCGTAGAGGGCGCTGCCCGGCTGGGCGTTGCGGTAGCTGTTGAAGTACAGCAGCGAGTTGTCGCCGTAGTTTCCGCGGAAGGCGTCGCTGATCCAGCCCCAGGAACCGGCCGCGTTCAGCCCGTCGCCTATGTCCTGGTAGATCTTCCAGGACACCCCGGCCGCCTCCAGGCGCTCGGGGTAGGTCTTCCAGCCGTAGCCCGCCTCCTGGTTGCCGAGGACCGGCCCGCCGCCGGCACCGTCGTTGCCCGTGTGGCCCGTCCACATGTAGTAGCGGTTCGGGTCGGTCGCGCCGATGAACGAGCAGTGGTAGGCGTCGCAGACCGTGAAGGCGTCGGCGAGCGCGTAGTGGAACGGGATGTCGTTCCGCGTCATGTACGCCATGGTGGTCGCCGTCTTGGCCGGGACCCACTTGTCGTACTTGCCGTTGTCGTACGCCTGGTGACCGCCGGCCCAGTCGTGGTTCAGCCCCTCGACGAACTGCATGCCCAGGTCGCTGACCTGCGGGTTGAAGGGGAGGATGTCCTTCGTCCCGTTGGACTGGTAGAAGACGGACTTCCCGTTGTCCTGCAGGACCGGCCGCGGGTCACCGAAGCCCCGTACGCCCTTCATGGTGCCGAAGTACTGGTCGAAGGAGCGGTTCTCCTGCATGAGCACCACGATGTGCTCGATGTCCTGGATGGTGCCGGTGGTGCCCTGGGCGGGGATGGCGGCCGCCCGCGCGATGCTGTCGTTCAGCATCGCGGCGGCGGCGCCGGCGCCGGCGATCTGCAGGAACCTGCGGCGGTTCAGTTCAGCCATGGGTGACGACCTCTGCGGGTGAGGGGGGTGTCGAGGGGCGACCCAAGGACAGCGGTCCCGGGGTACCGGCCGGGGATCAGTTCGTGACACTGCGCGGTACAGATGGAGAACGCCGAGGACGTCCCGGGCCTCCCGGACGTCCGCGCACCTGCCGCACCGACCTCCCGGGCACGCTGTACGAAGGGGCGTGCGGAGCTGTTCTGGTGGAACGGTAGGGGAACCGGTGGCCGTGCAACAGGGCGCCCTGCACGGGGACTTGGCGGGACGACGGGTCGGCCGGGGCCCGGCGGTGCACGGCCCGGCCGCGGCGCCGGGCTCGCGTACTCATCCGGGGTGGGGTGGCGGCGGGCCGGATCTGAGCATCCGTACTCAGGCCCGGTGGCGGGCCGCCCCGGCATCGTGGGCGCATGTTGATCCAGTCGTGTGATCTGCCGCGGCGCGCCGGGATAACCGCCGTCGGCAGCCTGTTGCCCGAAGAGGTCCGCTCCTCGGACGCCCTCCAGCGGGAGGTGACCCGGCGCAGCGGGCTCGCCCTGCCGCCCAGGCTGCTGACGCAGGCCACCGGGATCCGCTCCCGGCGCGTCGCGGGCGAGGGCGTGTACGCGTCGACGCTCGCCGCCGGCGCCGGCCGCCGGGCGCTGGCCGCCGCCGGGCTCACCCCGCCGGACATCGACCTGCTGCTGTTCGCCTCGGCGTCGCGCGACATGGTCGAGCCCGCCACCGCGCACATCGTGCAGGCGGAGCTCGGGACCCGGGCGCACGCCCTGGACGTCACCAACGCGTGCAACAGCTTCGTCAACGGCATCGACCTCGCCCGCGCCATGATCCTGGCCGGACGGGCCCGCAGGGCGCTCGTGGTCACCGGGGAGACCCCGAGCCGGGCCGTGCAGTACGAGCCCGCCGACCTCGCGGAGCTCCGCAGCGGCTTCGCCGGGTACACCTTCGGCGACGCGGGGGCCGCGGTGGTCGTGGAGGCCGTGGAGCGCGGCGGCATCCTGGACGTGGACAGTGAGACGCACTCCGAGCACTGGGAGGTCGGGGGCATCCCGGGCGGCGGCTCGCGCCACCCGCGCGGGGACGCGTACACCTACTTCCGGGGCGACGGCCACGAACTGCGCAGTGTCTTCGAGAAGGTGGGCACCGCCGTCATCGACCGGACCCTGCACCGGACGGGCATGGACTGGGCGGATTTCGCCAGGGTGCTGGTGCACCAGGTGACGGTGCCCTACCTGGAGCGCTTCGCCGAACTGACCGGCGTACCGGCCGGGAAGCTGGTGGTGACCGTGCCGGAACTGGGGAACGTGGCCAGTGCGAGCATCGGCGTGCAGCTGGACCGGGTGTACGAGGAGCTGTCGCCGGGCGAGCGGGTGCTGTGCGTCGGGCTCGGCGGCGGGATCAGCATCATGACGATGGTCTGGGAGAAGTCGTGAACGGACCGCTGTGGGTGGTCGTGCCCGCCCATCAGGAGGAGGCCCGGCTGCCGGCCACCCTCAAGGCCCTCGCGGCCCAGCACGACCGGGACTTCACGCTGCTGGTGGTCGACAACGCCTCCGCCGACCGCACCGGAGCCGTCGCCCGCGAGTTCGCGCGGACCGCGCCGTTCCCGGTGGAGGTGATCGAGGAGCCGGAGAAGGGCGTCGGATCGGCCGTGGACACCGGCTTCCGGTACGCGATCGGCCGGGGCGCGGCCCTGCTCGCGCGGACGGACGCCGACTGCCTGCCCCGCCCCGGCTGGGCGGGGGCGGCTCGGGCCGCCCTCACGGACCGGCCCGGGCTGGTGTGCGGGCGGATCACCGCCCGCCGCGACGAGCACGGACCGCTGGGACGGGCCGGCTTCGCGGTACTGGTCCGGCTCGCCGCGCTGTTCGGGCGGCTGCGGCCCGGGCACGCCCGCCGCCACGGCTTCCGGGCGCCGTACCGGATGCACGCCGGGAACAACATGGCCATCACCGCCGAGCTCTACCTGGCCGTCGGGGGCATGCCGCGCCGGCCCTCGCCCACCGACCGGCTCTTCCTCAACGCCGTACGCCGCCACACCGACCGGATCACCCCGTGCCGCGCGATGGTCGTGGAGAACTCCACGCGCCGGCTGCGCGCGTACGGGATCACCGGCACCGCCCGCTGGTACCTCGACCAGGGCAGCGGAGACCAGGGAACGGACCCACGCTGATGCTCGACCGACTCGACCACGCGCTGCGCGCCCGCCCCGAGCGGCCCGCCGTCCTGACCCCCACCCGCACCGGAGCCGCCCGCGTGCGCGCCACCGGCGGCGAACTGACCGGGCTGGCCGATGCCTTCGCCGCCGCCCTGCACGCGCGGGGGCTGCGCGCCGGGGACACCGTGGGGGTGGCCGTCCGGCCCGGGCCGCGCGCGCTCGCCGTGCTGCTCGCCCTGTGGCGGCTCGGGCTGCGGGGCGCCGTGCTCGACCCGGGCGCCGGCCCCGACGTGCTGCGGGCCCGGCTGGCGCTGGCCCGGCCCTCCCTCGTCCTCGCCGACGCCGCGGCCCAGGCGGTGGCCGGCTGGGCCCGGCCGCTGGCCCGGCGGGCCCGGCTCGCACTGCCCGACCTGGCCTCGCTCGGCGGCCCGGTGGCCACCGTCGGGCCCCGGCTGCCGGGCTGCGCGCCCGCGCTGGACCTGGGCGCGCCGCGCTCCGGGGTCCCCGCGTACGGGGACTCCGACGGTGACGCGGTGATCGTCTTCACCTCCGGGACCACCTCGCGGCCCCGGGCGGTGGTGCACACCCGGTCGAGCCTGGCCGCCGGGATGGAGTCGGTGTCGGCGCTGTTCGGCGGCGCGCGGGCCGCCGCGGGGGCGGACCGTCCGGTGCTCGGCGGCACCTTCTTCGTGCTCGTCCCCTCGCTCGCCCGCGGGGCCACGGTGGCCCTCCCGGCCCGCTCGCCGGCCGTGCTGGCCCGGCAGCTGCGCCGGCTGCGGCCGCGCGACACCTATCTGACCCCGCCGCAGTTGCGGGACGCGCTGCGGGAGGGGGCGCCCTTCGGCGGGCGGGTGTGGACGGGATCGGCCCCGGCCAGTGCCGAACTGCTGTCCCGGGTACGGGACGCGGGCGCGGAGGAGGCGTGGGGGGTGTACGCGCTGACCGAGCTGTTCCCGGCCGCCGCCGTCGAGGCGCGGGAGAAGGCCGCGTACGAGGGGCCCGGCGACCTGGTCGGGGCGCCGCTGCCCGCCGTGCGCGCCGTAGCGGAGGAGGACGGGCAGCTGCTGCTGGCGGGGCCGGCGGCCCGGCACCGCTACCTGGGCGAGGAGCCGGACCCGTGGGTGCGCACGGGCGACCGGGCCCGGCTCGACGGCGCCGGCCGGATCGTCCTGGAGGGGCGGACCAAGGACATGGTGCTACGCCGGGCGGAGAACATCTATCCGGGGCTGTACGAGCCCGCGCTGCAGGTACCGGGCGTGGAACTGGCGGTGCTGGTCGGCGTCCCGGCCGGGCCCGGCGCCGAGACCGCGGGCGACGAGCGGCTCGTCGCCCTCGTACAGCCGCGCCGGGGGGTCGCCGAGGACGCCCTGCGGGCGGCGCTCGCGGAGCCGTTGGCGCGGATGGGCTCCGCGCGTCCCGACTCCGTGGTGTTCGCGCGGGTCCCGCTGTCCGGGCGCTCCCGCAAACCGGACCGGGCGGCGGCCTCGGTGCTCGCGGCGGCCCGGCTGCGGGGGCGGCGGTGAGGGGCGGGCAGGCGCGGGCCCGGCGGCGGGACCGGCGGGTCTACCTGCGCAGCCACCCACTGCTGTTCGCGCTGCTCGCCGCCACGCGCGGACGGCCGGTGCGGCGGCTCGGCCGGACGCTGCTGGTGCACGACGCCGACGCCTACCGGGAGGCGCTGACCCGGCTGCGGCTCGACCGGACGGCGGCCGGGACCACGGGCGGCGCGGCGCGTGCGGCGCTCACCGAGGGGGTGCTGTTCGACCAGGAGGGCAGCGCGCACCGGGCGGGCCGGCGCGGGATCGCCGATGCGCTGGGCGCGGCCGGGGTGGAGGAACTGCGGGCGGTGTGGCGTCCGTTGCTGGTACGGGGGCTCGCGCCGCTCGGGCACGGCGGCGAGCTGGATCTGGCGGAGCTCGTACGGGAGCTGGCCGGGTCGGTGGTGTGCGCCCTGCTGGGCTCGGGCGCGGAGCCGGCGGCGGTCGCGCGGGCCGCGGCCGAGGCGGCGGCCGCGTCGGTGCGCAGCCACCTGCCCGGGCCGGCCCGGCCGGGTGCGCGGGCCGCGGCGGAGCGGACGGCGGGCGAACTGCGCAGCCTGCTCGGCGGCGGCAGCGACGCCTTGGCGGTGATGGTGGCCGTCGCCGCCGTGAACACCACGGTCGCGGCGGTGCCGCGGGCGGTGGCGTGGTGCGCCGATGCCGGTCTGTGGGAGCGGGCCGCGGATCCCGGGTCGGTGACGTCGCTGGCCGAGGAGCTGCTGCGGGTCACGGCGGCCTCGCCGGTGCTGCCGCGGGTGGCCGCGGAGGGCGGGTCGGTGGGCGGCTGCCCGGTGCGGGGCGGTGACCGGCTGCTGCTGGTGGCGCGGCATGCCGCGGGGGCGCACCGGCGGGATCCGGACGCGCTGGACCCTGCGGACGCCCGGCACCTGGTGTTCGGCGCGGGGCCGCACACCTGCCCCGGGGCGCGGCTCGCGCGGGTGCAGCTGGCCGATGTGCTGGCGGAGCTGGCGCCGTACCGGCCGGTGGTCGCCCGGGCCCGCGCGGACCGCCGGGCCGCGCTGCCGGGGTGGCGGACCCTGACCCTGCGGGCCGGCCGGTGACCGCGGTGCGGCCGGGGTGCTGCCGCTGCGCGGAGCCACTCCCCGCCCCGCCCTTCCCCCGTTCCCCGGAGCCCCGCCCCGGCCCCGCCCCGGCCGCGGCCGACTGCCGCTGCCCGGGGGCTGGGCCCGGAACACACCCGACGGCGGGCGGGCCGTCCACGGTCGGGGCGGCGGGCGCCGGGAGCGCCGGCGTGCCCGGGCGCGGCGCCGGCAACGGGGGTGGGGCCGGCGCGCCGGTGGGTGCGGGTTCCGGTGCGGAACGGGGCGGGGCCGGGCCGGGCCGCCGGGGCGGGGGCTCCTTCGCGGTGGGTTTCGGCTCGGCGGCCCCGGTCGTAGGGGTGAGCGGGGCGAGCGGGTTCTGCGGGGGGCATGTGGCGCGGGCGGCCGCGGCGCTCGGGGTGCGGGTGGTGGCGCTGGGTCGCCGGCCCGGGGCCGTCGGGGAGTTCCGGTACTGGGACGCCGCCCGCACGGATCCGGACCTCGCCGGGGTCGACCTCGTCGTGCACTGCGCGGCCGCGGTCGGCGACCCCGTGCCCGGCTCCCCGGCGGAGGCGCACATGTATGCGGTCAACGTCGACGGCACCCGGCGGCTGCTGCGGGCCGCGGGCGGCCGGCCCGTGGTGTGGGTGAGCAGCGCGAGCGTCTACGATCCGCGCCCCGACCGGTCGCTGGTCCGCGAGGAGCACCCGCGCTCCGGCCAGTTGAACGCCTACGGCCGTTCCAAGGCGGCCGGCGAGGCGCTGGCCCTGGCCGCCGGGGCGGTGGTGCTGCGCCCGCGCGCCGTCTACGGGCCGGGCGACACCACGCTGCTGCCGCGGCTGCTGTCGCGGGTCCGGGCCGGGACGCTGCTGCTGCCGGGGCCGGACGTGCCGCTCAGCCTCACCGCGGTGGAGAACCTGGCCGACGCCGCCCTCGCGGCCGCGCAGTGGGCGCCGGGCGCGTACAACGTGGCCGACGCCGAGCCGTACGCGCGGGACGACGCGGTACGCCGGGTGCTGCGCGCCCACGGCATCGCGGCCCGGATCCGCCACCTCCCGCTCGGGGTGGCCCGTACGGCCGCCCGAGTGGCGGAGGCCTGCGCGCGGGGCGGCGCCGAACCGGCCCTGAGCCGCTACGCGGTGGACCAGCTGGCCCACCCGGTGGTGCTGGACCTGAGCCGGGCCCGCGGCCAGGGCTGGTGGCCGGGCCGCACCCTGGACGACTACCTGGCGGCCCTGTAGCCGGGCGTCCTTCCGTGCCGGCCGGGGGGGGGGGGGGGGGGCCCCCCCCGCCCCCCCCCCCCCCCCCACAAAAAAAAAAAACACAAAGAAAAA
>NZ_JBEXRC010000097.1:0-9336 GCF_040612915.1 Streptomyces sp. NPDC006326
TGGCCGAAGGCCATCGCGAAGCGACGCGAACGAAGAGAGCGCCCTTGACGGCCCGGCCCACCCCGGAAGGACAGTGGACTGACGGGACGCCCCCGGACCCTCTCCGATGCCGGGTGCGGGAATCCCGCCCCCCGAAGCCCCCGCCCCGCCTACCGCCTACCGCCCCCGGGTACGGGAATCCCGCCCGTCCCCGCCTCCCCCGAAGCCACCAGCCCCCTACACCGCCGACTCCGGCGTGATGCGGCTGCGGACTGCCGACTGGACTTCTTCTTCCTCCGCCGGATCCGCGGCCAGCCTGCGCAGTCTCGGGGCGACGCGGGCGTCCGCGGTTTCCGCGTGGTGGGCCGCCACCTCGCGGGTGGTCTCCTCGCAGTCCCAGAGGCATTCCACCGCGAAGCCCGCCGCGAAGGACGGGTCCGTGGCGGCCAGGGCGCGGGCCGCGCGGCCGCGGAGGTGGGACGAGGCCGTCTCGCGGTAGACGTGGCGCAGCACCGGTGCCGCGCAGCCGATCGACAGCCGGCCCGCTCCGTCCACGAGGGCGAACAGCCGCGGGGAGTCGGGGCCGGAGCCGCGGACGGTGGAGCGGAGGGCGCCCAGGACCAGGCCGGCGTCCTCGGCTTCGCCGTGGGCGGCCAGGAGGGCGGCGGCGGCCGCGCCGAGGGCGTCGGGGCGGTGGACCCAGCGGCGGGCCCGTTCGACGGCCGCGGGGCCGGTCATGCGCTCGTAGGCGGCGACGGCGGGCTCGTCCGCGGCGGCTTCGATGAGGTCCAGGACGGCCGGGTTGTCCGGCTCGGCGAGGACCAGGTGGTGCAGGGCGGTGGCCCGGGCGGCTTCGCCGAGAGTGCCGGCGGCGGCCGCGAGGATGGCGGAGCGGTCTTCGGGTGCGGCCACGGCGGCGAGACACCGCGCGGCGGGTACGTGCAGCGGGGTTCCGCGGCGCAGCCCGTCGGTGGCCCAGTCGAAGACGGCCTGGACGCCCCAGCCGGGCCGGGGGCCGTTGGGGGTGAGCTGGCGCTGCCAGCGGTCGAAGGAGCCCTGGCGGCGGGCTGCGCGCAGCCGCTCTCCGTAGGCGGGCAGTTCCTCCCAGAGGGACCACGGCCGGGGCTCGTAGGCGTCGCGTACGGCGGCGGCCAGCCGTGCCTCGCCCTCCGGGGTGGCGGGGAATCTGGCGAGGACCGGCGCGGCGAGGGAGCGCAGGCCCTGGTCGTCGTCGCGCAGGGCGAGTTCGTCGAGGGCCCAGGCCCAGTTGGCGCCGGAGGCGGCGTAGCGGCGCAGCAGCATGAGTGCGTCGTCGCGCCCGTAGGAGGCGAGGTGGCCCAGGACGGACAGGGCGAGGCCGGTCCGGTGGTCCGTGTCGTCGACGAGGTCGTCGGCGCTGAAGAGGTGGTTCTCGATCTCGCCGAGGGGCCCGTCGAGGTCGAGGTACAGGCGTGCGTAGTACAGGGAGCGGTTCTCGACCTGCCAGTCCTGGCGCGGGTCGCGGAGCACGCACTGGTTGAGCGCCGTGAGGGCCTCCGCTCTGGGCGCCGCGAGCGCGTGCAGCGTGCCGTCGCCGCGGCCGCGCTGGAGGAGCCCGAGCAGGGTGCCGCTCGGCGCTATGACTGGTTCGAACATGGGAATGGCCTCAAATCAAGCTGGGGACGCAACCGGGAATCGGGATTCACAGGGCCGCGTAACAGCATGTGAGGACGTCCGCCGTCTTGTTCCGCTCGATGTAGACCATTGCCTTCTCACTCTCGTCGGTGCTTCGCGACCTCGGCGGCCGATCCGGCAGGGGGGCTCGGACACCCTTCGTGTCCTGCCCGGTCCTGCCCGTCCGTCGTGCTCGCGAATCGAATCCGACGCCATGATGACCCAGGCGGTTTGTGCGCCGCGACCACATTTACGGCTGTCGTGATCAACCCGTGAGCCGGGGGACCGGTCGGACCGTGCCAGGTCACGGCCGGAAACGGACTACTTGGCTCCGAACAGTTCCAGCAGGTGGGCCTTGGCGAACATGCGGGCCGTGTCCACGGCGGAGGGGGTTCCGGCGTTCGGGTCGGCGCCTGCGGCGAGCAGGGCGCGGATGACGTCCTCCTCGCCCTTGAAGACGGCGCCGGCGAGCGGGGTCTGGCCGCGGTCGTTGGCGCGGTCGGCCTCGGCGCCGCGGGCGAGCAGGGCGGTGACGGTGTCGGCGTGGCCGTGGTAGGCGGCCAGCATGACGAGGGTGTCGCCGCGGTCGTTGGTGAGGTTGGCGGGGATCCCTGCGTCGAGGTAGGCGGTGAGCAGGGCGGTCTGGCCCTGGCGGGCGAGGTCGAAGATCTTGGTGGCCAGTTCGATGACGTCCTCGTCGGGGGCGCCCTGGGCGCCGTCCGCGGTGGGTTCGTGCTGCTCGCTCATCGGTCGTGTCCGCCTTTCCTCAGCGAGTCGGGATGGGGCAGGCCGGGCGGGCAGGGGGGTGCCCGGCGCTGCGTCCGTGCGGGTGAAGCGCCAGAGTAGCGCCCCGACCTGCACGTACGGGGGCGTGTCCACGGTGGGGATCCCCGGCGGGGACGGGCGGGCCGGTGTGCGGGGGGTGCGCCAGCCGGACTGGTCCGGTCAAGTGAAAAAGGCCGAGATTCACTCCATTGCACCTTTTATCGCATTGATACTTCCTGTGAGCCTGGAACAACTGATGGTGAATGTCCCCACCCACCAGGAGAACTTCATGATCCTCTCCATCTCAGGCGTCGTCCTGCTCGGCATCATCGCCTTCCTCTTCTTCAAGAAGGACGGGCTGAAGCTCTCGCACGCGTTCGTCTGCTCGCTGTTCGGCTTCTTCCTCGCCGGTTCCGCCATCGCGCCGAGCATCACGGCGAGCACGGCGAGCCTGGCGAGCCTGCTCGGCGGGATCAAGCTCTAGCGTCCGCTGCCGCCCGTCCCGCCCGACCGGACAACTCCAGGAGACGCCCGTGGCCCGGCGCCCACTCCCCCGCATCCTCAGCAGCGGCACCGCGTCGCTGGCCCGGGGCCGCGAGCTCGCGCGCACGGCCGCCGACAGTGCCACGGACGTCCTCCATCCGCTCCTGCTCATCGGGCGCGGCCTGCGCCTCCTGGCCGCGGCCGGGCGGCGCAAGTGGGCCGGGACCCCCAAGGACAGGCGTGGTCCCGCGCTGTTCCTGGGGGCCACCTGCGTCCTCGTGGTCGCCCTCGTCCCCTACGGCCCGCTGCTGGCCCTGATCACCCTGATGGCGGCGGCGGCCTGGGCCGGACGGGACCGCAAGCCGGCCGGTACCGGCCCGGGCGACGCCGAGAGCGAACGGCTCGGCTCCCTCTACGAGGCCCTGGTGCCGTACTTCTCGACCTCGGAGGACCCCGATCCGCTCTTCGCCCACGGCGGGAGCTGGGAGCGGGCCTTCAGCGACTGCGCGTTCGACGAGGAGGGCCGGATCACCCGGCTCCACATCCGCTACCCGGCCTATTTCACCGACGGCGAAGCCGCCTCGCGGGCCCGGATCGAGGCCCTGCTGCACGCCAAGTCCGGGCGGGGCCGCGAGTACCTCTTCACCTGGGACGAGGAGGGAAACCGGCTGGATCTGACGGTGCTCGCGCCACTGCCGGCCGGGATCGCCGCGCAGCCCTTCGTCACCTCGCCCGGCGAGACCGTGCTCGGCTTCACCGACGCGGCGAGCGTGCGGCGCACGCTGCCGGTCAAGGAGGGCGAGCAGCCGCGCGACGTGCCGCCGGTGATCTGGCGTACGGGTCCCCGCTCGACCGAGCCGCACCTGCTGGCCGTGGGCCAGCCGGGCAGCGGCACCTCCACGCTGCTGCGCTCGATCGCCCTCCAGGCGCTGCGGCACGGCGGTGAGGTGCTGGTCGTGGAGGGCGGCGGCAGCGGCGACTTCGCGTGCCTGGCCGGACGGGCGGGCGTACGCGCCGTCGAGTGCACGCCGGCGGGGGCGCTCGCGGTGCTGGAGTGGGCCGCGCAGGAGACCGGCCGCCGGCTGATCGAGACCCACCGCGCCCGGGAGGAGGGCCTCGGGGTGCCGGAGGACACCCGGCGCCCGCTGTGGATCCTGCTGGACCGGCCGAGCGTGCTGGCACACCTCGCGGCGGCCGAGGGGAGTCCCGATCCGCTCGCGCAACTCCAGGTGCCGCTGCGGCACGGCCGTACCGTGCACGTCACCGTGGTGGTGGCCGAGCACTTCGACCATCTGGAGCTGCTGAACGACGCCGTGTGGCAGCACACGAGGGCGCGGGTGGCGCTCGGGGCGGCCGCGGCGCAGCAGGTCGCGGACGTGCTGGGGCTGCCGCCGCACACCACCCCGCCCGCGCATGTCCCCGCGGGGCGCGGGTACGCGCGGCTCGGGGCGGGTCCGGTGCACCGGCTGCAGGTGCCGGCCACGCCGGATCCCTACGACGATGCGGCGCATCCGGTACACCTCCAGGCCGTACGGGAGCTGCTGCCCGCGCGGGAGACCCCGGAGCGGCCCGTCGGGCCGCCCAAGACGCTGCAGGTGCAGCCCCCGGCCCAGCTCCAGGGCCGGGCGCCGGACGCCACGGAGGTCCCGGACGCCCCGGAGGTCCCGGCCGAGGCTCCCTGAGCGGGGTGCGCCCGGGGGCCTACGCCACGAAGGTGCGCGGCGGCTCCGCGCCGCTGCCGCCCGCTCCGGTGCCGACCAGCCGGGCCGCCGCCGCCAGCCGGGCCGCGGCCTCCTCGGCCACCGGCCCGCCGACGGTGAACGGCAGCCGGACGTACCCCTCGAAGGCGCCGTCCACGCCGAACCGCGGGCCCGAGGGCACCCGTACGCCGACCCGCTCCCCCACCTCCGCGAGCCGGGAGCCGGACAGGCCGCCCGCCCGGGCCCACAGGGTCAGCCCGCCCCGCGGCACCTCGAACTCCCAGTCGGGCAGTTCCCGGCGCACCGCCGCGACCAGGGCGTCCCGGTTCTCCCGGGCCTGGGCGCGGCGGATCCCGACGGCCTCCTCCCAGCCGCCGGTCCGCATCAGCCAGTTCACCGCGAGCTGTTCCAGCACCGGCGTGCCGAGGTCGGCGTACGCCCGCGCCGCGACCAGGCTGCGGATGACGTCGGGCGCCGCGCGGACCCAGCCGATCCGCATGCCCGCCCAGAAGGCCTTGCTGGCGGAGCCGACGGTGATCACGGTGGAGCCGGCGGGGTCGAAGGAGCAGACGGGCCGGGGCATCTCCAGCGCCGGGTCGAGCCGGAGCTCGGTCATGGTCTCGTCGACGACGAGGACGGTGCCGGCCGAGCGGGCGGCTTCCACCATGGCGCGGCGCTGCTCCGCGGTGGCGAGGGCTCCGGTCGGGTTGTGGAAGTCGGCGACGACGTAGGCGAGGCGGGGTGCGGCGTCGCGCAGGACCTGGCGCCACAGGGACATGTCCCAGCCGCCGAGCCCGTCGGCCATGGCGACCGGTACGAGCCGGACTCCGGCGGCGCGCATGAGCTGGAGGATGTTGGCGTAGGAGGGGGATTCGACGGCGATCCGCTCGCCGCGGCCGGCGAACAGGCTGCAGATGGCGTCGATGGCGCCCATGGCGCCGGTGGTGACCATGATCTGCTCGGGCATGGTGGGGATGCCGCGCTCGGTGTAGCGGTCGGCGAGCATGCGGCGCAGCGCGGGCAGTCCGGCGGGGTAGTCGCCGTGGGTGTGCGCGTACGGCGGCAGTTCCTCCAGGGCGCCCTGCACGGCCTTGGTGAGCCACGGCTCGGGGGCCGGGAGGGCGGCGCAGCCGAGGTCGATCATCGAGCCGAGGGACTCGGGCGGCAGCGGTTCCAGGCCGCGGGCGGGCAGCGGGTTCCCGGCCGGTACGGAGGTCCAGCTGCCGGCGCCGCGGCGGGATTCCAGGAACCCCTCGCCGCGCAGGGCCTCGTAGGCGGCGGCGACGGTGGTGCGGCTGAGGGAGAGGGCGACGGCCAGTTCCCGCTCGGCGGGCAGCCGGGCCGCGACGGGGATGCGGCCTTCGAGGACGAGCAGCCGGATCCCGTCGGCGAGGGTGCGGTACGCGGGGAGTTTGCGCGCTCCGGGGACGCCGGGCCGCTCCTGCTGGGAGGTGATGAGCCGCGCGAGCTGTGCGGCACCGACCGCCGAGGTCCACTCTGCCATGCCGTCCGGTCCACCTTCGTTGCATTGGCCCCACCGCACCGCGGCAGCGGTGGGTATTGGATTGCTTCCTTCCCGCACAGCCTGTCACGCCGGGGGCCACCGGGCCAGGGTCGGCCGTGGAACGGTGGCGGCCCGGTGTTCACCGGGGCTCCATGCCGTCGCTCCCGGAGCCGGGGGCGGAGCGGGCATACTGCGGGGGGTGACGCACGTACGCCTTCACCACCCGTATCTGGACCACCCGGCTCCGATTCCGTTCGCGCACCGGGGAGGTGCAGCGGACGGCCTGGAGAACACCGCCGCCGCCTTCCGGCGGGCCGCCGCCGCGGGGTACCGCTACTTCGAGACCGATGTGCACGCCACCGCCGACGGCAAGCTCGTCGCCTTCCACGACGCGACCCTGGACCGGGTCACCGACGGGCGCGGCCGGATCGCGGAGCTGACCTGGAACAAGGTCCGTGAGGTGCGGGTGGGCGGCAGCGAGCCGCTGCCGCTGTTCGAGGAGCTGCTGGAGGAGTTCCCGGACGCCCGCTGGAACATCGACGTCAAGTCCGAGTCGGCGCTGCACCCGCTGCTCAACCTGATCGCCCGGGCCGGGGTCTGGGACCGGGTGTGCGTGGGGTCGTTCTCGGAGAGCCGGGTGGCCCGGGCGCAGAAGATCGCCGGCCCGCGGCTGGCGACCTCGTACGGGGTGCGCGGGGTGCTCGGGCTGCGGCTGCGTTCGTACGCGATTCCGGCGGCGCTGCGTGCCGGGGCGGTGGCGGCGCAGGTTCCGGAGACGCAGGGGGGCGTCCGGGTGGTCGACCGGCGCTTCGTCCGCACCGCGCACGAGCGGGGCCTCCAGGTGCACGTGTGGACCGTGAACGAACCGGAACGTATGGAGGCTCTCCTCGACCTGGGTGTCGATGGCATCATGACCGACCGGATCGACATCTTGCGCACGGTGCTGGACCGGCGCGGGGCCTGGGCCTGACAGGGCTGCCGGGCTGCGCGCGGGCGTCCGCGGGCCGTGCGGTACGGGGACCAGCGAGGGGGCACTGATGAGTGCGCAGACGACGGACGAAGCGGAAGCCGGTTCCGAGGACGGCAGACGGGCCGCGGAGGCGGCCGCTGCACGCAAGCGGGAGCAGCGGGGCTGGTACTTCTACGACTTCGCGGTGTCGGTGTACTCGGCGAGCGTGCTCACCGTGTTCCTCGGGCCGTACCTGACCTCCGTGGCGAAGGCCGCGTCGGACGCCGAGGGCTACGTGCACCCGCTGGGGATCCCGGTGCGGGCCGGCTCCTTCTTCGCGTACTCGGTGTCGGCCTCGGTGATCCTGGCGGTGCTGGTCATGCCGCTGGCGGCGGCGCTCGCGGACCGGACGGGCCGCAAGAAGCCGCTGCTGGCGGCGGCCGCGTACACGGGCGCCGCGGCGACGACCGGGATGTTCTTCCTGGGCGGTGAGCGCTATCTGCTGGGCGGGCTGCTGCTGATCGTCGCGAATGCCGCGCTGTCGGTGTCGATGGTGCTCTACAACGCCTACCTGCCGCAGATCTCCACGCCCGACGAGCGCGACGCGGTCTCCTCGCGGGGCTGGGCCTTCGGCTACACCGCGGGCTCGCTGATGCTGGTGGTGAACCTCGCCCTGTACCTGGGCCATGACGGGTTCGGCCTGTCCGAGGGTGCGGCGGTGCGGATCTGCCTGGCCTCGGCGGGCCTGTGGTGGGGGGCCTTCGCGGTGATCCCGCTGCGCCGGCTGCGGGACCGGGCGGTCGTCCGGGAGCCCGGCGCGGGGCCGGCCGTGAGCGGCTGGAAGCAGCTGGTGGCGACGTTGAAGGACATGCGGCGCTATCCGCTGACGCTGTCGTTCCTGCTGGCGTACCTGATCTACAACGACGGCGTGCAGACGGTGATCTCCCAGGCGTCGGTGTACGGCTCGGAGGAGCTGGAGCTGGAGCAGTCCACGCTGATCGGGGCGGTGCTGCTGGTGCAGGTCCTGGCGGTGGGCGGGGCCCTCGGGATGGGCCGGCTGGCCCGGACGTACGGGGCCAAGCGGACGATCCTCGGTTCGCTGGCGGCGTGGGCAGTGACGCTGGGGGCCGGGTACTTCCTGCCGGCCCGGACGCCGGTGTGGTTCTTCGCCTTGGCGTCGATGATCGGGCTGGTGCTGGGCGGCAGCCAGGCGCTGTCGCGGTCGCTGTTCTCGCACCTGGTGCCGGCGGGCAAGGCGGCGGAGTACTTCTCCGCGTACGAGATGAGCGACCGCGGGCTGAGCTGGGTGGGTCCGCTGGTGTTCGGCCTGACGTACCAGGTCACCGGGAGCTACCGGGACGCGATCATCTCGCTGGTGGTGTTCTTCGCACTGGGTTTCGTGCTGCTGGCGCGGGTGCCGGTGCGGCGCGCGGTGGAGGCGGCGGGGAATCCTGTTCCCGAGCGCATCTGACGGCGGTCCGCGCCCCGGAAGCGGCCCGTCCACGGCCGGATCTTCATACGAATTCCGAACGGATTTCGACGTTGAAGCGAAGGGCCGGTAGTGTACGCCTTTGGCCTGCCAGGCGGACCGTTACTGCGTGCTGAAGAAGTAAAGACGTTGGGTGACATCTGCTGCCAGATGTGACAAAACGGGCATTGGTGGGTACAACAAGGGGCGGCACGACGGGCGACGCACGACCCGGAGCGGGAATCTATACCGCCGACCGGACGTTGACCGGATGACGACGACAGCGACACCTGTCCTGTGGGCGACAAGCCCGGGAGGCACGATTCATGAGTGAGCGAGCTCTCCGCGGTACGCGGCTCGTGGTTACCAGCTACGAGACGGACCGCGGCATCGATCTGGCCCCGCGCCAGGCGGTGGAGTACGCATGCCAGAACGGACATCGATTTGAGATGCCGTTCTCGGTTGAGGCAGAGATTCCGCCGGAGTGGGAGTGCAAGGCGTGCGGCGCCATGGCACTCCTGGTGGACGGGGACGGGCCCGAAGAGAAGAAGGGCAAGCCTGCGCGAACGCACTGGGACATGCTCATGGAGCGGCGCACCCGCGAGGAGCTGGAGGAGGTGCTGGCCGAAAGGCTGGCGGTCCTGCGTTCCGGCGCCATGAACATTGCCGTGCATCCGCGGGACAGCCGCAAGTCCGCCTGACGAGCGGACGGATTCACGCACAACAAGCCGAGGGCCCCCGCCCCCCACCCGGCCGGGGGGCCGCGGCCGCGGTGGGCCTGCCCCCCCGTTACCACACAATACCCCACTCACAAAACTTCCCAAAGATTTAATAA
>NZ_JBEXRC010000098.1:0-9094 GCF_040612915.1 Streptomyces sp. NPDC006326
CTTCCTGCGTTTCCGGCGCCCCCACCGCCCGCCCCGGGCCGGCGTCTGAAGGAGCCGGGGCCCGCAAACCGGCCCCCGTGGCGGACCCCCACGTGCGGGGTCCGGGCGGAGCCCGGGGAACGGAGGAAGGGCGGGGCGGGGAGAAGCTCCGCGCCCCGCCTCTCCACCCCTCCGGCCTCGATCGCCGGTGCGGCGCACGGCCCCCGAGGCGGCGCCCCCGTGGCCCCGCCGGCCGGCGTCTGAAGGGGCGGGGCCCCGCAAACCGGCCCTGGTAGAGGACCGCCCAGGTGCGGGGTCCGGGCGGAGCCCGGGGAACGGAGGAAGGGCGGGGCGGGGAGAGGCTCCGCGCTGCACCCCCGGGGCCCGCACGGCGGCAGCGCCCCGCTCGGGCGGCACCGGCGCGGGGCCGCCGTACCCTGCGGCGGCGCCGGAGGCTAGCGGCGGCGTTCCGTCAGCTCGTCGTAGACCGACAGGACCTGCGCCACCGTGTCGTCCTCCGACGGCCATGTCGCCGCCTGGGCGTGCCCCGCCAGGGCGAGGGCGGCCCGCCGGTCGGGGTCCGCCAGGAGCTGCGCCACTGCCGACGCCAGTGCGCCGGCGTCCCCGTACGGGACCAGCACGCCCGCCTCGCCGACCAGTTCCGGCATGCCCCCGACCGCCGTGGCGACCAGCGGAACGCCGATGCGCAGCGCCTCCTGCGCCAGCAGCGACCGCGCCTCCCACCGGCTCGCCAGCACCGCCAGGTCCGCCGCGGCGAGCAGCTGAGCGGCGTCGCGGCGCCGCCCGAGCAGCCGCACCGGCAGGCCCTCCGCCTCGATCCGCCGCGTCAGCTCCGGCCGCTGCGGGCCCTCCCCCGCGATCACCACCAGCGGTGCCGGCTCCAGCACCCGCCACGCCCGCGCCGCGTCCAGCAGGACGGAGTACCCCCGGTGCGGCACCAGGCTCCCGACGGCGACGATCAACGGGCGCTCCACCGCGCCGAGTTCCGCCCGCACCTTGCCGGGATCCACCGGCCCGGCCGGGCCCGAGGGAGCCGCCACCGGCGCGAGCCGCGCGTCCCGCGCCCCCCGCGCACGCGCCAGCGCGACCTGGTCCGAGGAGGCCCCCAGCACCACCGCCGCCGCCCGCGCCACGTGCCGTTCCAGCAGCCGGCCCAGCCGCCCGAGCGGCCCCTCGGCGGCGGGGCCGCCCCCGTGCCAGGTCACCACCAGCGGCACCCGGCGCCCCCGCAGCGCCAGCGCGGCCCGCATCCCGGCCCGCACCCCGTGCGCGTGCACGACGTCGGCATGGGCGCACACGGCCCGGAGCGCACTGCCCGCGTCGGGCGTGAACTGCGCCCCGGCGCCGGTGAAGTCGTACTCCCCCTCCGCCTCGGGCGACGCGCACACCGTGACCCCCACGCCGCGCGCGGCGAGCCCGGTCGCCAGCGACCGCACGTGCGCACTGCTGCCCGCCCCCGCACCCCCGAGCACCTGGACGGTACGCAGCGGCGGCCGCCCGTACGACTGCGCGGGGACCGGGGTCGAGACCGGGGAGCTGCTCACGGGCCGAAGCTCCAGGGTGAGGGAGGCAGAGTCGACGCCCAGAATGCCAGTACGCACGCGCCTTCCGGGACCATAAGGGCACGGATCCCGTACGAGACACCGTCACGCGCCCCCCAGCCTCACCCACATGGAGTACAGAGGCGGGGAGCAGGCCCGGCAGCGTCCCTGCGCCGGGCCCGTCCGCTACGCGTCGGCGCGGGCCGCCGCGAGGAGTTCCTCGGCGTGGGCGCGGGCGGAGACGGAGTCCTCGTGGCCCGCCAGCATGCGCGACAGCTCGCGGATGCGGTCCTCGCCCTCCAGGACGGTCACGCCGCTGCGGGTCACCGACCCGTCGTTGGTCTTCTCCACCAGCAGCTGCCGGTCCGCGAAGGCCGCCACCTGCGGGAGGTGGGTGACGACCACGACCTGCGCGGACTTGGCCAGCTTCGCCAGGCGCCGGCCCACCTCGACCGCCGCCTTGCCGCCGACGCCCGCGTCGACCTCGTCGAAGAGGTACGTCGGCACCGGGTCGGAGCCCGCGAAGACGACCTCCACCGCCAGCATCACCCGGGAGAGCTCACCGCCCGAGGCGCCCTTGGCGATCGGCCTCGGCTGGGCGCCCGGGTGCGGGGCCAGGAGCAGTTCGACCTCGTCCGCGCCCGAGGGGCCGTACGCGACGGGCCGGCCGCCGACCTCCACCCCGTCCGGGTCCTCGACCTGCCGGATGTCGATCGTCACCCGCGCGTGCGGCATCGCCAGCGAGGCCAGTTCCTGTGTCACCGCCGACCCGAAGCGCGTCGCCGCCTCGACCCGGGCGTCCGTCAGCGCCTGGGCCAGCTGCGAGAGTTCGGCGCGCAGGCCGTCCCGTTCGTCGGTCAGCTCGGTGATCCGCTCGTCGTCGCCGTCCAGTTCCAGCAGCCTCGCCGAGCCCTTCTCGGCCCACTCCAGCACGGAGTCGATCGAGTCGCCGTACTTGCGCGTCAGCTGGCTCAGCGCGGCCCGCCGCTCCTCCACGGCCGCGAGGCGCAGCGGATCGGCGTCCAGGTTGTCGGCGTAGCCCGCCAGCTCCCCGGCCACGTCGGACAGCAGGATGCCGAGCTCGCCGATCCGCTCCGCGAGCGCGCCGAGGGCCGGGTCGTGGGAGCGTACGGCCTCCAGGGCCCGGTGCGCGCCCGCGACCAGCGTGTTCGCGTCGACGCCCTCGGGGTCCTCGACATCGCCGGCGAGCGCGGCGTGCGCGATCTGCGCCGCCGAGGCCAGCGATTCGGCGTGGCCGAGCCGCTCCGCCTCCGCCGCCAGTTCCGCGTCCTCCCCGGCCAGCGGCTCCACGGCCGCGATCTCCTCCAGGCCGAAGCGCAGCAGGTCCGCCTCCTGGGCCCGTTCCCGGGCCCGGGTGGTGATCTCCTCCAGCTCGGCGGAGACGGCGCGCAGCCGCCGGTAGGCGGCCCCGTACTTCTCCAGCGGGACCGCGACGGCGTCCCCGGCGTACCGGTCGAGGGCCTGCCGCTGCCGGGCGGGCCGCAGCAGGCCCTGCTGGTCGGTCTGCCCGTGCACGGCGACGAGGTCGTCCGCGAGTTCGCCGAGCAGGCCGACGGGCACCGAGCGGCCGCCGACGTGGGCGCGCGAGCGCCCCTCGGCGGAGACGGTCCGGCTGATCAGCAGGGCGCCGTCGTCGAGCTCGGCCCCGGCCTCCTCGGCACGTACGGCGGCCGGCGCGTCGGGGCGCATGACGATGCGGCCCTCGACGACCGCCGCCTTGGCCCCGATCCGTACCAGCGCCGGGTCGGCGCGTCCGCCGAGCAGCAGTCCGAGGCTGGTGACGACCATCGTCTTGCCGGCGCCGGTCTCGCCGGTCACCGCGGTGAAACCGGGCGACAGCTCGACCACCGCGTCGTCGATGACCCCGAGCGACCGTATCCGCATCTCCTCAAGCACGGGACGACCATACCGAGGTTTCCCCGGTGCCATGTGACGTCACCCGCGAGGAAATTCTCGTACGGGTGTGCTATTAGCGGGGTGTCGAAGCGGCGCCGACCGGGCTCAGTGCGGCGCCCCGCGCCACCCCGACACCGGCAGCGCGAACTTCGCGACCAGCCGGTCCGTGAACGACGCGTGGTGCAGCCGGGCGAGCCGCACCGGCACCGCGCCCCGCCGGACCTCCACCCGCGCCCCCGCGGGCAGCTCCAGCGTCCGCCGCCCGTCGCACCACAGCACCCCGTGCGGGACTCCGGCCTGCACCTCCACCGCGAGCACCGACTGCGGCGAGGTCACCAGCGGCTTCGCGAAGAGCGCGTGTGCGCTGATCGGCACCATCAGCAGGGCCTCCACCTCGGGCCAGACCACCGGCCCGCCCGCGGAGAAGGCGTACGCCGTCGAGCCGGTCGGGGTCGCGCAGACGATCCCGTCGCAGCCGAAGCCGGACACCGGCCGCCCGTCGATCTCCAGGACCACCTCCAGCATCCGCTCCGGGGAGACCTTCTGGACGGCGGCCTCGTTCAGCGCCCAGTCGCGGTGCACGACGTCGCCGTTGGACCGGACGACCACGTCCAGGGTCATCCGCTCCTCGACCTCGTACGCGCGCGTCACGACCCGGTCGACGACCTTGTCGAGGTCGTCCCGCTCGGCCTCGGCGAGGAAGCCCACCCGGCCCAGGTTCACGCCCAGCATCGGGACCCCCGAGCTGCGCGCGTACTCCGCACCGCGCAGCAGGGTCCCGTCGCCGCCCAGCACCACCAGCAGCTCACAGCCGTCCAGCACGTCAGGGGTGGTCTCCGGGACCAGCTCCACCTCGGGCGGCAGCGGCAGGTCCTGGGCCTCGTGCTCCAGGACCCGCACCCCCAGACCGCTCTTCAGCAGCCCCTGCACCACCAGCTCGGCGCTGCGGATGGCCGCGGGCCGGCCGGTGTGCGCGAGCAGGAAGACCGTCCGCCCCCGCCCCGCGTCCGGCGCGCCCCCGTCCGGTGCACCCGCGTCCGGTGTAGCTGCACTTGTCGTAGATGTACCTGTCACTGCGGCCCCTCCACCACTGCACGGTCGACATCCGCCGGGTCGAGTGCCGGTGCCCCCGCCCGCAGCCACAGAAAGTACTCGACGTTGCCCGAGGGGCCGGGCAGCGGACTCGCGGTCACCCCGAGCACGCCCAGTCCCAGCTTCGCGGCCTGCGCCGCGACCTCCCGCACGGCCTCCGCCCGCAGCTCCGGGCTGCGGACCACGCCGCCGCTGCCGAGCCGGTCCTTGCCGACCTCGAACTGGGGCTTGACCATCAGCACCAGGTCCGCGTCCGGAGCGCAGCAGCGCACGAGCGCCGGCAGCACCAGCCCGATCGAGATGAAGGACAGGTCACCGACGACGAGGTCGACCGGAACGCCGTCGATCTGCTCCAGGGTCAGCTCCCGGACGTTCGTCCGGTCCTTCACGGTGACCCGGTCGTCGCTCTGCAGCGACCAGGCCAGCTGCCCGTAGCCGACGTCGACGGCCATCACGTGGGCGACGCCCGCCCGCAGCAGCACATCGGTGAAGCCGCCGGTGGAGGCGCCGGCGTCCAGCGCCCGGCGGCCCTCGACGACCAGCCCGCGCGGCCGGAACGCCGCCAGCGCGCCCGCGAGCTTGTGGCCGCCCCGGGAGACGTAGTCCGGGTCGCTGTCGTCCTTCAGCACCACCAGGGCCGCGCTGGTCTCCACCTGGGTGGCCGGCTTGGTCGCGGTGGCGCCGCCGACGGTCACCCGGCCGGCGGCGATCAGCTGGGCGGCGTGCTCGCGCGAGCGGGCCATGCTGCGGCGTACCAGTTCGGCGTCCAGGCGGCGGCGTGCCACTCCTGCCACGTTCGGTTCAGCTCCTGTTTTCGTACGGTCCGGGGACGGGCGGTGCGTCCAGCGCGGTCAGCGCGTCGCGCAACCCCCTGTGCACATCCTCGTACACCTCGACGTGCCCGTCCGCCGGGAGGTGGTCCGCATCCGACAGCCGCTCCAGGTGCGCGTCCACGCCCGGGTGCCCGGTGGGCGTCCGGACCAGCCCCAGCGGCGCCGGATCGGCGGGCCCGGCGGCGCCACCGGCCTCGGCGGGCCCGAGAGCCCCGCCGGTTCGGGGAGCCGCCCCACCGGCCTCGGGGACACCGCCCGCCTCAGCGGCCTCGGCAGCCCCGCCGGCCCCGGTCTCGGGCCGGGAGCCCCCGGCGGGATCCTCGGGCCCTGCGGACAGTTCGTCGGTCATGCCCCGACGCTACCCCGAAGCGCCGGGGCAACCACCCGCGGCTCTGCGGTACGGTCGAGATCACGATGGCTACGATCGAGGAGTGCCGGGCGGCACTCGACCAACTCTCCGAGAACCTGGCGCGGGCCGACAGCGGCGTGCGCGGCGCCGCCGCGCTCGACCGCTCCCTGAGCTGCCACATCACCGACCTGGACCGGACCTTCACGGGCCGTCTCGACGGCGGCCGGATCCGGGTCGACGCGCTCGCCCCCGGCCCGCCCGCCGCCAAGGCCGACATCCGGCTCGCCATGAGCGGCGACGACCTCGTCGCGCTGGTCGCGGGCGAGCTGCGCTTCGCCAAGGCCTGGGCATCCGGCCGCGTGAAACTGGAGGCCGGCGTCCGCGACCTGCTCCGCCTCAAGAGCCTGCTGTGACCCCCCTCCCGGCGTGCGCCCCCGCCCGGGGGCTGCGCCGGGCCGCGGGGACCACCAGCGGGGTGCCCGTCTCGGGGTCTTCGATGATCTGACAGCGCAGCCCGAACACCGCCTCCACCAGCTCCGCCGTCACCACCTCCGCGGGCGGGCCCTCCGCGACGACCCGCCCGCCCCGCATCGCGATCAGGTGCGTGGCGTAGCGGGCGGCGTGGTTGAGGTCGTGCAGGACGGCGACCAGGGTCCGCCCCTGCGTCTCGTGCAGTTCGGCGCACAGGTCCAGCACGTCGATCCGGTGCTGGATGTCCAGGTACGTGGTCGGCTCGTCCAGCAGGAGCAGCGGCGTCTGCTGGGCCAGCGCCATCGCGATCCACACCCGCTGGCGCTGCCCGCCCGACAGCTCGTCCACCGCCCGGTCCGCGAGATCGGCGACCCCGGTGGCGGTCATCGACTCGACGACGATCCGCTCGTCCTCGGGCGACCACTGCCGCAGCAGCCCCTGGTGCGGGTAGCGGCCGCGCGCGACGAGGTCGGCGACCGTGATCCCGTCCGGCGCGACCGAGGACTGCGGGAGCAGACCAAGCGTCCTCGCGACCTGCTTCGCCGGCAGCGATCCGATGACCTGCCCGTCGAGCAGGACCCGCCCGGAGGACGGCTTCAGCATCCGCGACAGGGCGCGCAGCAGCGTCGACTTGCCGCAGGCGTTCGGGCCGACGATCACCGTGAAGGAGTGGTCGGGCACCTCCACCGACAGGTTCTCGGCGATGACCCTCTGCTCGTAGCCGAGGGTCAGGTCCTGCGCGCTCAGCCGCTGCACGTGCGTCCTCCTTGAGTCGGTCATATCCGTCCCGTCCTGCGCTCGGCGACGAGGAGCCACAGCAGGTAGACGCCGCCCACCAGCCCGGTCACCACGCCCACCGGCACCTGGTCGGCGCCGAAGGCCCGCTGCGAGGCCCAGTCGGACACCAGCAGCAGGACGGAGCCCATCAGCGCGCCGGTGAGCAGGTTCGACCCGGGCGACCGGGTCAGGCGCCGGGCCAGCTGGGGCGCGGCCAGGGCGACGAAGCTGACGGGCCCGGCCGCGGCGGCGGCCGCGGTGGTCAGCAGGACGGCCGCCGCCATCAGCAGCATCCGCGTCCGTTCCACCCGCACCCCGAGGGCGTACGCGGCGTCGTCACCCATCTCGATCATCCGCAGGGCCCGGCTCTGCCCGAGGACCAGCGGGAACAGCACCGCGCAGGCCGCCAGCAGGGGCCACACCTGGGACCAGTCCCGGCCGGAGAGCGAACCGGTCAGCCAGACCATCGCACGGGTGGCGTCGACCAGCCGCGAGGTGGTCAGCAGGTAGTTGATGGCGGCGACCAGCAGGGCGGAGGTGCCGATGCCGACGAGGACCAGCCGGTGGCCGTGGATGCCGCGCTTGTACGCGAGCAGGTAGACGGCGGCCCCGGCGAGCAGCCCGCCCGCCAGCGCGCCCCCCGCCACGGCCGTGGCACCGCCCTTGAACACGATGATCACGGTGAGCGCGCCGACGGCCGAGCCGTACCCGAAGCCGAGCAGGTCCGGGGAGCCGAGCGGATTGCGCGAGACGGACTGGAAGACTGCCCCGGCCATGCCGAGGGCCGCGCCGACCAGCAGGGCGACCAGGACCCGCGGCAGCCGCAGGTCCCGTACGACGAAGGCGTGTGCGGGCGTGCCGTTGCCCAGCAGGGTCCGTACGACGTCGCCCGGCGCGATCTCGAAGTCGCCGGTGCCGGTCAGCAGCACGGCCATGGCCGACGCGGCGGCGGCGAGCAGCACCCCCACCGCCAGCGCACGCGGCTCGACCCGCACGGACAGGCCGCCGGGACCGCGCAGGACGCGGGATCCGGGCCGGTGCACGGGCATTCTCACCCTCACGGCTGTGCCATCCTCTTGCGCCGGACGAGATGGATGAAGACGGGGCCGCCGACGAGCGCGGTGACGATGCCGACCTGGAGTTCGGCGGGCCGGGTGACGACCCGGCCGACGATGTCCGCGCCGAGCAGCAGGACGGGTGCGAGCACCGCCGAGTAGGCGAGCACCCACCGCATGTCGGGGCCGGTGAGGAGCCGCACCAGGTGCGGGATCATCAGGCCGATGAAGACGATCGGCCCGCAGGCGGCGGTCGCCGCCCCGCACAGCAGGGTGATGGCGGCCATGGCGCCGATCCGGGTGCGCGTGAGGTGCGCGCCGAGCGCCCGCGCGGTGTCGTCTCCCATGGCCATCGCGTTGAGCGGCCGGCCCAGCGCGAGGGCGAGCACCGCGCCGGCGAGCAGGAAGGGCGCCACCTGGCGGACGGTGTCCATGTTCGCGGAGGCCAGCGAACCCACCGTCCAGAAACGGAGCTTGTCCAGCGCCTTGCCGTCCATCAGCTGTACGGCGTTGATGTAGCCGACCAGGGCCGCGCTGGCGGCCGTACCCGCGAGCGCGAGGCGCACCGGCGTCGCGCTGCGGCTGCCGCCGAGTACGTACACGAGGACGGAGACGACGGCGGCGCCGAGGAAGGCCCACCAGACGAACTCGCCCGGCGTGGACGCCCCGAGGAAGCTGACGGCCGAGACCACCGCGGCGGCGGCGCCCGCGTTGACGCCGAGGATGCCGGGCTCGGCCAGCGGATTGCGGGTCAGCGCCTGCATCACGGCACCGGAGAGGCCGAGCGCCAGGCCGACCATCAGCCCGAGCAGGGTGCGGGGGATCCGCAGATCGCGCACGACCACGTCGGAGGGGGTGCCGGAGTAGTGGAACAGGCCGTGCCAGACCTGGTCGAGGGGCATCTGCCGGGCGCCCACGGCGATGCTCGCCACCGCGATGGCGGCCAGCACCACGAGGGCGCCCAGCAGACCGGCGGTGGGGGGGGGGGGGGGGGGGGGGGGGCCGCGGGGGGGGGGCGGCGGGGCGCGGGAGGGGGGGGGAGCGGGAGGGCGGCGGGGA
>NZ_JBEXRC010000099.1:0-6497 GCF_040612915.1 Streptomyces sp. NPDC006326
ACTACGCCAAGGACGCCTGGGCCACCATCCATGCCACCCTTCCCGGGAGGCGCGGCCGCCGCCGTTTTCACGCCCGGAGAGGGGCCCGGCCCCACGGACTCGATCAGATTTTCGGCGCCTGACCGGATCTTCCCGAGTCGAAAACAGGGACAGATGCCTGCAAACTAACCAAGTCGGGATCTTCCCGGCTCCTGCGGGGAGGAGGTACGGGAGTGCGTACGAGACCGAGCCGGGCGGTATCGCTCCTGGTCACCTCCGTGGTCCTGACCGGGCTGCTGGTCCCGGGAGCGGTCGCGCAGCCCGAGGAGAACGACTCGGCGCCCGGCCCGGAGGCGGTGGCCCCGGCGGTGGTGGACCTGGACGAGATCCCCGTGGAACCACCCGTACGGCCCGCAGCACCCACCGACCGGGAGCTGTTCGGTGCGGACTGCGACACCGAGATCCAGGGCTCGCAGGTCACGGCGTACTGCCACAACGGCTATCCGGAGACCGACCTGGTCCGTCTGCACGTGGAGTGCGACCGCTGGTGGGACCTCGACGGGGACGGCGCCGCGCTCGCCGTGGGACCGGCCGGCCGGATCGAGCTCACCAGCCGCTGCTGGAAGGAGGTCCGCTCGGCCTGGGTCAGCCACCAGCGCCCGTGACCTGCCCTCACGTCGGGCACCGGAGTCACTTGCCGAGGCAGGCGAAGGGGTAGCCCGCCGCCTCCGAGGCGGCCGCGTCACCGTCCCCGCGCCGGATCGCCTCGATCAGCCGGGCGTGGTCCAGATGGGCGGCCGGATCCAGCTCCGTGCCCACGTCCGAGCGCAGCCAGTCCGCCACCAGGTCCCCGAGGTCCGCGTACAGCTCGATGAGCACCTCGTTGTGCGAGGCCGCCACCACCGCCATGTGCAGCGCCACGTCCGCCGCCACGAACAGCTCGGCGTCCCCGCTCGCCCAGGCCTCCTCGCGCCGGGCCAGCAGCGCGTCCAGCTGCCCCAGGTCCCGCGCCGTGCGGCGCTCGGCCGCCAGCCGGGCCGCCGAGGACTCCAGCGTCGACCGCAGCTCCGCGATGTGCCGGGGATCGGCCCCGGCGAAGCGGCGGTGCATCACCCCGGCCAGTTCGCTGGTGGCGAGCACGTACGTACCCGACCCCTGCCGGATGTCCAGGAGGCCGTTGTGCGCGAGGGCCCGGACGGCCTCTCGCACGGTGTTGCGGGCCACCCCCAGCAGCTCCACCAGCTCGGGCTCGGTCGGGATGCGGCTGCCGACCGGCCATTCGCCGGAGGTGATCTGGTTCCTGAGCTGGGCGATCACCTGGTCGACGAGAGCGGAGCGCCGGGGCGAGGTCAGGGGCATACGGGCGAGGTCCTCTCCGGGAGTCGGCCACCGCGAGGGTGGACAACCAATCATCCCATGATTCTATGATGGTTGAATGTCTGACGAAGAAACCCGCACGCCGACCCTGAACCGGCCCCCGGCCGCGCACACCCCGCCCTCCGGGGCCACCCCCGCGACCGCCCCGCAGCCCGGCTGGCTCGGCCCGGTCCTCATCGTCGGCATCGTGCTCGCCGCCCTCAACCTGCGGCCCGCCATCACCAGCCTCGGCGCCCTCTTCGAGGAGGTGCGCACCGGACTCGGCATGAGCGGCACCGTCGCCGGACTCATCACCTCCGTCCCCGCCCTCTGCTTCGCCGTCTTCGGCGTCACCGCGCCCCGGCTCTCCCGCCGCTTCGGTCCCGCCGCCGTCGTCTGCGCGGGCATGGGTGCCGTCGCCGCCGGCCTGCTCCTGCGGCCCTTCACCCGGGGCGCCGCCGGGTTCCTCGCCGCCAGCGCCCTGTCCCTGGCGGGCATAGCCCTGACCAACGTGCTGCTCCCGGTGATCGTCAAGCGCTGGTTCCCCGACCGCGTGGGCACCATGACCGGCCTCTACTCGATGGCCCTGGCCGTCGGCACCTCGCTCGCCGCTGCCGCGACCGTGCCGATGACCGCGGCCCTGGGCGGCAGTTGGCGTACGGGCCTGCTCGTGTGGGCCGTGCTCGCGGTGGCCGCCGTACTGCCCTGGCTGCCCGTCGCCGCGGCCGTCCGCCGGGAGCAGCGGGCCTCCTCCGCGGCCGCGTCTGCGCCGGCCTCTGCTTCGGCTGCCGCTGCTTCGGGTACCGCTTCTTCGGGTACCGCTTCCGTCCCCGCGCAGAGCCGGGGCGGGCGGGCCGACGCGGGCCCGCGGGTCGTCCGCAGTCGCACCGCCTGGGCTTTGGCCTGCTACTTCGGCCTCCAGGCCACCGGCGCGTACATCACCATGGGCTGGCTCCCGCAGATCTTCCGCGACGCCGGGGTCTCCGCCGGCACCGCCGGCGTGCTCCTCGCCGTCACCATGGTCATGGGCGTCCCCCTCGCCTTCGTCATCCCCAACCTGGCCGGCCGGATGAAGAACCAGGGCGCCATCGCCGCCACCCTCGGCGTCTTCGGCCTCGTCGGCTACAGCGGACTGCACTTCGCCCCCGCCGCCGGCGCCTGGGCCTGGGCCCTGCTGCTCGGCGTCTCCAACTGCGCCTTCCCGCTCGTCATCACGATGATCGGGCTGCGCGCCAAGTCCCCGGCCGGTGTCGTCAAGCTGTCCGCCTTCGCCCAGAGCGTCGGGTACCTCATCTCCATCCCCGGACCGCTCGTCATCGGCGCCCTCTACCAGCACAGCGGCGGCTGGGACCTGCCCCTGACCCTGATGGCAGGCCTGCTCCTGCCGCAGATCGCCCTCGGCGTCCTGGCCGGACGGGACCGCACCATCGAGGACGAATGCGGCATGGGAGACTGAACGGCATGTCGCCTGTACTCGAACCGAACCCCCAGAACAGCCACAAGAAGCTCGGCCTCGTGCTCGGCGCGATGCTCGTCGTGACCGTGATCATCTCCGTCATCGCGAGCATCGCCTCCCCGTGACCCGGCGGGGCCCGTGGCGGGGAAGAGCGAGCCTGGCCCGCCGGGGCAGCGGGCCCGCGGCGGGGGTGACCGGGCAGGGCCCGTGCCGGGGTAGGGGTATCCCCACCCACCCCTAGGGGGTCAGGCTCAGGGTGAACTGGGGTGCGCCCCGGATGGGGGCCGCGGCTTCGGACCATAGATTCGAGGCAAGCGAGCCAGTCCACCCGCACACCCACGGAGGCGGCCATGTCGGCCCCCATGCACACCCCCGCTCCCCGCGTCACCGCAGCCCGCCTGCCGGCCGGCGCCGACGCCCGGCTGCACTGGTGGGCGCTGGCCCTGCCCGTGCTCGCCTTCGTCCTCCTCCTGCTGCTCCTCGCCGGCTCCGGCGAGGCGAGCGCCGCCACCGGCGAGGGCTCCCCGCTGGTCCACACCGCCGCACAGCTGCTGCGCGCCGTCAGCTGATCCCGCGGAGGGTGGCAAGCCTCCAACACCCTGCGCTCCGTGGCCGGTTTCATGCAAAGCTGGGAGCCATGAGCGCCGACACACCCCGCAGGATCGTCCTCCTCCGGCACGCCAAGGCCGACTGGCCCCAGGTGTCCGACCACGACCGCCCGCTGGCGGAGCGAGGCCGCCAGGACGCACCGGCCGTCGGTCTGAAGCTGGCCGAAACCGGCATCACCTTCGACCTGGCCCTCTGCTCCACCGCCACCCGCACCCGCGAGACCTGGAAGCTCGCCGTCCAGGAGCTGCCGCACCGGCCGAAGACCTCGTACGAGGAGCGGCTGTACGAAGCCTCGCCGGGCGAGCTCATCGCCCTGCTCAACGAGACGCCCGACGAGGTCGAGAACCTCCTCGTCATCGGCCACAACCCGGGCATGCACGCCCTCGCCGACGCCCTCTCCGGCCGCGCCGAGGGAGACACCCTGGCCCGTATGAGCCGTACGGGGTTCCCCACCGCGGCGTTCGCCGTCGTCTCCTTCACCGGCTCCTGGAAGTCCCTGGAGCAGGGTGTCGGCACCCTGCTGGACTACTGGACCCCCAAGGAGCACTGACGGGCGCGGCCCGCGCACACACGGGGACGCAGCCCGCACGCACGGGGACGGGCCCCGGCGCACATGGCGCCGGGGCCCGTCCCCGTGTCCCCGCCCTTCCGGCTAGGCGGTCAGACCGGCGGCCTCGACCTCTTCGCGGGTGACGCCGAGCAGATAGAGCACCGCGTCCAGGAACGGCACGTTCACGGCGGTGTGCGCGGCCTCACGGACCACCGGCTTCGCGTTGAAGGCCACGCCCAGCCCGGCCGCGTTCAGCATGTCCAGGTCATTGGCGCCGTCGCCGATGGCCACCGTCTGCGACAGCGGCACCCCCGCCTCCTCGGCGAACCGGCGCAGCAGCCGGGCCTTGCCGGCCCGGTCCACGATCTCGCCGGTGACCCGGCCGGTCAGCTTCCCGTCGACGATCTCCAGGGTGTTGGCGGAGGCGAAGTCCAGCCCCAGCCGCTCCTGCAGATCGTCCGTCACCTGCGTGAACCCGCCGGAGACGACGCCGACCTGGTAGCCGAGCTGCTTGAGGGTGCGGATGAGGGTCCGGGCACCCGGGGTGAGCCGTACCTCGGCCCGCACCTTGTCCACGACCGAGGCGTCGAGCCCGGCCAGCAGCGAGACCCGGGCGTGCAGCGACTGCTCGAAGTCCAGCTCGCCGCGCATGGCCCGCTCGGTCACCTCGGCGACCTCGGCCTCGCAGCCCGCGTGGGCGGCGAACAGCTCGATGACCTCGTCCTGGATCAGGGTCGAGTCCACGTCCATGACCACCAGCCGCTGCGCCCGGCGGTGCAGACCGGCCGAGACCACGGCCACGTCGACGCCGATGTGTGCGGCGGCGGTGGCCAGGGCGGTGCGCAGGGGCTCGGTCTCGCAGCCGGAGACGGCGAACTCGACCGCCGTCACCGGGTACTTGGCGAGCCGGAAGATACGGTCGATGTTGCCCCCGGTGGCGGTGATCCGGGCGGCGATGGCGGCGGTGGACTCGGCGGTGAGCGGGTGCCCGAGCACCGTGACATGGGAACGGCCGCTGCCGCGGGGCCGGTTGTCACCGGTGCCGGAGAGGATCTCGGCCTGCATCTTGAGCGACTCGGCCCAGCTGTGGACGGTGGCCCGCAGCTCGCCTTCGGTGCCGGCGGCGGGCTTGGTGACGAGGGCGCACAGGACGATGCGGCCGCGGGTGACGACCTGCTCGATGTCGACCACGTCGACGGAGTAGGCGGCGAGGGTGTCGAACAGCCCGGCGGTGATCCCGGGACGGTCCTTGCCGAAGATCTTGACGAGGAGGGTGGGGACGTCGGAGGTCTGCGAAGCGCTCATGGTGTTCTCACCGTATCTTCCCGCCCCCGAGGACAGGACCCCCGTCCCACCTGCCGGAACCTTTTCGCTCCACCGCCACCGGGGCGACTCCCGCCCTTCCCCGTACCGCCACCCGGGCGACCCCGGCCCTTTCCCGTGCCGCTGCCCGGGGGGCTCGGGTGTTCGCGTGCGGGTGCCGGGGGGGCTTGGCCGTTCCGCGTGCTGCTGCGGGGGGCTTGGCCGTTCTCCGTGCTGCTGCCGGGGGGCTTGGCCGTTCCCCGTGCTGCCGCGGGAGGCTTGGCCGTTCTCCGTGCTGCTGCCCGGGGGGCCCGGCCGTTCTCCGTGCTGCTGCCCGGGGGGCCTGCTGCCTGCCGTCTGGGGGTGCCGGGTGCCGCCTGCGGCCGGGGAGCCTACGGCCTGGGGGCTCGTCCCTTCCCCGTACCGCCGTGCGGGGAGCCCGGCCGTTCTCCGTGCTGCTGCCCGGGGGGCCTGCTGCCTGCCGTCTGGGGGTGCCGGGTGCCGCCTGCGGCCCGGGGGCTCGGCTCTTTCCGGGGGCGCTGCCTGGGGCGGCCCTTCCCCCTGCCGCTGCCGGGGCCCGACGTTCTCCGTGCCGCCGCCTGGGGGGGGGGCCTGCTGCCTGCCGTCTGGGGGGTGCCGGGTGCCTCCTGCGGCCCGGGGGCCCGGGAGCCCGGCTGTTTCCCGTACCGCTGCCGGGGGCTCGGCCCCTTCCCGTGGCGCTGCCCGGGCCGCCGGCCGTCCCCGGCCGCCGCCCACCGCCTGCCGCCTGTCGCCTGTCGCCTGCCGCCTGTCGGGTGCCGGGTGCGGCCTGCCGCCTGTCGCCTGCCGCCTGCCGCTGTCGCCTGCCGAAGCCGCGGCCGAACGCCCCGGCTCCGAGGCCTGCGCGGCACCTGCCTGCCGGCCCCGGAGCCGCGGCTTCCGGGCCGGTTCGGCTGCGCGGGACTGCCCCGCCGGGTAGCCGGGGCGGTGGTGCCGGGCCTGGCTCGGCACCTGACGGCTGGGGCTCCGCCCCAGTGGCGGCCCCCGGGCGGCCGGGCTTCTCTCCCCCCGTGCGCCCCGGGCGGGCCGGACTCCCCCCGGCCGCCGGAGCCCCGCACCCGGTGTCAGAGGGAGTCCGGGGGCGTCCCGTCAGTCCAGTGTCCTTCCGTGTCGGGCCGGGCCGTCAAGGGCGCTCTCTTCGTTCGCGTCGCTTCGCGATGGCCTGCGGCCACCCTTGACTGCCCGGCCCGCCCCGGAAAGACAAAG
>NZ_JBEXRC010000100.1:0-6314 GCF_040612915.1 Streptomyces sp. NPDC006326
CCGACTCCCTGATCAGCGTCCTCGCGCACCGCTCGCAGGACATCCTCACCGACCTCATGGCGCGCCGCGCCGTCACCGAGGGGAGCAGCGCATGAGCGCACCCGAGCGCACGCTGGTGATCGCGCCCGGCCCGACCGCCAACGGCGACCTCCACCTCGGACACCTGGCCGGCCCCTTCCTCGCCGCGGACGTCTGCGCCCGGTACGGACGCGCGGCGGGCGGCGACGTACTGTTCGGCACGGGCGTGCACTTCACCCAGAACTACATCGTGACCACCGCCCGCCGGCTGGGCCTCTCGCCGCAGGACCTGCGCGTCCGCTCCGCGGCCCAGGTGGAGCAGACACTGGCGGCCGTGGGCATCGAGCCCGACGGCTTCGTCCGGTTCGGCGACCGGTACGTCAAGACCGTCCGGCACTTCTTCGAGCGCCTGCACGGCCTCGGCCGACTGCGCCTCAAAGCCGTTCCGTTCCCCTACGCCCCGCGCACCGGCGAGTACCTCACCGACGCGTACGTGCGCGGCGGCTGCCCGGTGTGCCTCGCCGACGGATGCGCCGGGCTGTGCGAGAACTGCGGGCACTGGATCGCCTCCGGCGACCTCACCGACCCGCGCTCCACCCTGCATCCCGACGATCCGGTGGAACTGCGCGAACAGCAGGTGCTCGTGCTGCCCCTGGAGGAGTACCGCGAGGCGCTCACCGCCTACTTCGCCCGGCAGAGCGCGACCATGCGGCCCCGCCTGGCCCAGATGGTCGAGGAGATCCTCGCCCGGCCGCTCCCGGACTACCCGCTCACCCTGCCGATCTCCTGGGGCATCCCCGCGCCGTTCCCCGAGGTCGCGGGCCAGGTGCTGTACGCGGACGCCGAGACCATCGCCTGGAGCATGCACACCACGGCCCTCGCGGCCGAGCAGCGCGGCGCGGTCCTCTCCGCCGACGACGAGCTGTGGTTCTCCGAGGCCGGGGCGAAGGTCGTCTACTTCTTCGGCTCCGACGCCGGTTTCGCCTTCGCGGTCGTCGGCGCGGCGATGCTCCTGGCCCTCGGCGACTACGCCCTGCCCGAGCACTTCGTCACGAACGAGTTCTACGAGCTGGAGCACGACAAGTTCTCCACCAGCCGCGGGCACGTCGTGACCGGACGGCAACTGGCCGCCGAGGTGCCACGGGACCTCATCCGCTTCTACCTGGCCGCGACGGGTCCGGACTTCCAGCGCACCAACTTCACCCGCGGCGCCATGACGCAGGTGACCGGTGCCCGGCTCGTCCAGCCCTGGAACCGGGTGGCGGACAAGGCCGCCGCCTGGACCGGCCGCGGACCGCTGCCGGTGTCCGAGCGGTCCCGGGAGGCTGCCGCGCGCATCCTGGAACGGTTCGAGGCGGCCTTCGGCGTCCGGCGGTTCAGCCTGACCGCCGGCGCCTTCACCCTGTGCGAGCAACTGGCCCGGCTGGACCGGTGGGAGGTGACCGCGGACGACGCGGGCGACTTCTGCCACGAGGTGGACTTGTTCCTGCGCTGTGCGGCGCCCCTGCTCATCGACCTGGCCGCCGAGGCCCTGCCGGACGACCGGAGGATCCCCGCCCGGCCGTACGCCACGCAGTTCACGCCCGTACGTCTGCCACGGCTGGCGGAGACCGGGCCGTGAGGGCGGCGGCCGCCGCCCGCGGACACCGGCAGGTGGTCATCGTGGGCGCGGGCGTCACCGGGCTCCTCACCGCGGTGGAGTGCGCGCGGGCCGGACACCGCGTGACGGTCCTCGACCGCGGGCCGATCCCGAACCCGCAGGCGAGCTCCTACGATCAGCACCGGGTGATCCGCACCTTCCAGCCGGACGACGCCGCCGCCACACGGCGGATGACCGCCGCCCGCAGCCGCTGGCGGGAACTGGAAACCCTGCTGGCCACCCCCTTGTGCCGGCCGGTCGGCGTGGTCACGGCCCGGCCCCGGGAGCAGCTCGCCGCCGACACCGCCGCAGCGGCCGAGGCGGCCGTCCCCGTCGAGACGCTGGAACCGGAGCGGCTCCCCCACCTGGAGTTCCCGGCCGGCACGGCAGGGCTGCTGGACGTGGAGGGCGGGGTCCTGCTGGCGCGGCGGGTGCTGCGTGCCGCCGCGCGATGGCTGGCCGGGCACGACGGGGTCACCCTGCGCCCGTACTGCCCGGTGGCGGAGATCGACGCGGACTCCGCCAAGGTCGTACCGGCGCGAGGGGAGCCGCTGGGCGCCGATCTCGTCCTGGTCGCGGCCGGCCCGTGGTCGCGCGACCTGGTCCCGCATCCGGTGGTCCTGTACCGCCAGACCATGGTGTACCTGCGGCCGCCTGGGGATACGGCCAGGTGGTGGGCGGGCGCGCCCGCGGCCGGGGGTCTCGGCGCGGACGGCCGGGCCTGGGCCGTACCGCCCGGAGACGGCACCCTCCTGAAGATCAGCTCCGATGCCGTGTGCCGTCCGGTGGCCGGCACCGAGGGCGCGGAGGGCGAGGGCCGGCTGCCCCGGGCCGGGCAACTGGCCGGTGCGGCGCCGCTGTCCGGGATCGAGCGGTACGCCGTCGCGGCCGTGCGGACCTGCCACTACGCCGTCGGCGCGGGCGCCACCGACGCGGGTGCCATCGGCGGGGCGGACCCCGGCGGCGCCGTCCTCGCCCGCGTCGGTCCGGCCGTCTGGTCACGCCCGGCCTGCGGCGGCTCCGGATTCAGTCAGGCCCCGCTCGTCGCGGGACGGATCGTCGATGCCTTGAGGGAAGGAACGGTATGACGGAGGAAGCCCCGGTCCGTGTGTTCGATGCGCTGAAGGCGACCCCCGCCCCCGTCCGGTATCTCCTCGGGGGCGTACTGATCAACCAGCTCGGCGCGTTCGTGCAGACGTTCCTCGTCCTGTACCTCACCTTCCGCGGCGCGTCGGTGAGCACGGCGGGCCTGAGCCTCGTCGCCTACAGCGCCGGTTCGGTCTTCGGCACGATGCTGGGCGGTGAGATCACCCACCGGTCCGGACCGAGGGCCACCATCATGACGGCCATGGCCGCCTCGGCCCCGCTGGTGGCGGCGATCCCCTGGCTGGGCGGGCCCGGCAAGCTGGTGCCCCTGCTCGTCGTCGTGGGCCTCGCCGGACTGTTCACCCAGGCGTACCGGCCGGCGGCCGCCGTACTGCTCAGCGACCTGATGCCGGACCGGTACCAGGTCATGGCCTTCTCGATGATGCGGATCGCCCTGAACATCGGCGCCGCAGTGGCGCCCCTGATCGCCGCGGGGCTCATCCTGGTCGACTGGGACCTGCTGTTCTGGATCGACGGAGCCACCGCGCTGGTCTACGCGCTGCTGGCCTTCGCCCTGCTGCCGAGGAAAGCGGCTCCGGCCGGAGCCGAGGCCGAGGCGGATGCGGCGGGCACGGACGGCGTGGCGGCCGGTGCCGGGAAGCGGCCCGCCGCGGGCAGCCGCTCGGCGTACGGGGCGATGCTGCGGGACCGCCCGTACCTCTCCTTCCTGGCCGCCGTGCTGCTCGGCTCGCTCACCTATGCGCAGGGTCATATCGCCCTGCCGCTGGAGCTCGTCGAGGACGGGTACCCGACCAGCTTCTACAGCACCGTGCTCACCGTCTCCTCCGTCGTGCTGATCAGCTGTGAGCTCAAGATCACGGCGTACCTCAGCCGCCTGCCCAAGCACGTCCGCGTGATCACCGGCCACCTGGTCGAGGCGGTGGGCCTCGCGGCGTACGGACTGTCCTCGCGGTCCGGTGCCTTCACGATCACCGGCGCGGTGCTCGTGGTGTGCGGGATCATGATCGCCGCGCCGAGCATGTTCGCCCACCCGGCGACCTTCCCCGCGACGATCAAGGCCCGCTACATCGGCACGATGCAGGCCGTCGGCGGTATGGCCTCGGCGCTCGCACCCCTCTTCGGCGTCTTCCTGTGGAGCCGCATGGGCAGCGGTTTCTGGCTGCTGTGCGGTGTGGTGACCGGGATCGCCGGGCTGCTCGCCCTCGCCGGAGTGAAGGAGCCCGCCGAACCGGACGCGCCGGCGGACCGGGCCACGAGCACCGAGGGCAAGCCGGAATCCGTCGGGGGCACGTCATGACCGGGCACGGAAACCCTGGCGGCCCCGTCCTGGTGGTCGGCTTCGTGGGCGTCACGCTCGGCGCCATCGGGGCGTTCCAGCCGGACCGCTCGGTGATCTACGTCGAGGAGCCGGACGTCGTCCGCAAGCGGCACGTGCACGAGCAGATCGACGGGGTGGCCTTCGTCCGCGGCCTGATCGAGTGGGAATACCACCGCCCGGGCACCGCCGACGCGTTCTACCTCGCCCACCGCGACCTGCGCCCCTCGGCCGTGATCCCCGCCATCGAGTACGCGACACCGTTCGCCGCCCGGCTCGCCGAACGCTACGGCCTGCCCGGCGCAGGCCTGGGCGCCGCGCAGATCCTGCGGGACAAGGCACTGCTGCGGCAGGTCAGCGCCGCGGCCGGCATCGCCAATCCGGTCAGCGTCGCAGTGACGGGCCCGGACGAGCTACGGGCCTTCCTGCGCGGCCGGTCCGGGCCCGTGGTGCTCAAGCCCGCGAACCGGCAGGCCTCGGTGGGCACCCGGGTGGTCCACGGCCCGGCCGACGCCGACACGGCGTGGGCGGACTGCCTCGTGCAGGACGAGGGTGTCTTCGTCCCCGACCGGCCGATCGAGCTGTCCATGCTGGCCGAGGAGTACGTCGAGGGGCCGGAGTACAGCGTCGAGATGCTCGTACGGGACGGCGGGGCGCTGTTCGTCAACGTGACCGGCAAACAGCTCTTCCCCGGGCCGCACCCGGTGGAGATGGCCCACACCGTACCGGCCGGCATCCCCGAGGAACTCGCCGCACTGCTCGGGGCGCAGACGCTGCGCGTGGTCGACGCCGTGGGCTTCCGCGACGGGGTCGTGCACTGCGAGTGGATCGTCGCCGGTGGTGTCCCGTACCTGGTGGAGTGCGCCGGCCGGCTCGCCGGCGGCGGCATCCTCGACACCATCCAGCTCGCCTACCCCGTGGAGCTCCTGCGCAGCTACTACGCGGTGATGAAGGGCGAGGACCTGCCGGGCGAACTGCCCCGGCAGGCCAAGGGCGGGGCCGCCGTACGGTTCCTGTCGGCCGCGCCCGGCCGGGTCACCGCCGTACACGGCGTGGAGGCGGCCCGGCAGGTGGACGGCGTGTTCCTGGTCGCGGTCACCGCCGCGCCGGGGGACCGGTTCACGGACCTGCGGCATTCCTGGGACCGGGCGGGGATCGTCATGGCCACCGCCGACAGCGCGGCCGAGGCACTGCGGCGGGCGGAGACCGCCGCCGGAATGGTCCGGATCGACATCGAGGGGGAAGCATGACCGTGCGCGAGGTGGGTGTACTGGCGATCGGCGCGGGTCCGGCGAATCTGGCGCTCGCAGTGGCCATCGAGGAGTCGGGGTCCGAGGAACTGGCGGCCACGACACTGCTGTTGGAGCAGAGTCCGGACGTCAAATGGCAGCGTGATCTGCTGATGCCGTGGGCCCGCAGCCAGGTGTCCTTCCTGAAGGACCTGGTGACCCTGCGCAATCCGTGCAGCCGGTTCTCGTTCCTGAAGTTCCTGCACGAGCAGGGGCGGCTGGACGAGTTCGTGAACCTGGGGACCTTCCACCCCTTCCGCTGGGAGTTCTCCGACTACCTCCAGTGGGTCGCCGCCTCCCTGCGCAAGGTGCAGATCCGGTACGGGGCCCGCGCCGCCCGTGTCGAACCGGTCCGCGCCGAGGACGGGTCGGTGGCCGGCTGGAGCGTACTGCTGACCGACGGGGACGAGATCCGGTGCCGCGATCTGGTGGTCGGCGGCGGCCGCGATCTGCGCATCCCGGAGGTGTTCGCGGGGCTGCCCGGGGACCGGGTGATCCACAGCGCCCAGTACCGGACGCGGATCGCCGGGATCCCGAAGGACAAGCCGGTCCGCGCGGTGGTGGTGGGCGGGGCGCAGAGCGCGGCGGAGATGTTCTTCGCCCTCCACGAGAACCTGCCGCAGAGCCGGGTCACGATGGTGGTGCGGTCGATCGGGCTGCAGAACTACCAGTCCAGCAAGTTCGTGAACGAGCTCTTCTTCCCCTCCTTCGTCGACGACTTCTACAACAGCCCCGCCGAGGTGCGCGCCCAGGTCCTCGACGAGATGCGGTTCACCAACTACGCGGGCCTCGCGCCGCCGTTCCTGGAAGAGCTGTACACGATGCTCTACCGGCAGAGGATGACGGGCGAACAGCGTTCCTCGGTGCGGGCGATGACCGAGGTGGTGGGGGCCCGGGTCGAGGGCGAGGAGGTCGTGCTGGACCTGCGGGACCGGCTGAGCGGCAA
>NZ_JBEXRC010000101.1:0-5743 GCF_040612915.1 Streptomyces sp. NPDC006326
GGTGGGCGTCGGCCGTGTCGCGGATCGACTGCCGCTCACGGGGGCGACGCCGGGCGGTGTGGCCGCAGTTCGCCTTGGTCGGCCGGCGGCCTCCGCCCTGGCCGCCGTTTCCGGCCCCCCGGTTCGGTGGTGACGTTGAGGCGGCCGTGCTCTGCCGACGCTGCAGGGTTGTCCGTGCCCGCGTTATTGGCCAGGGCCGCTCTTGCCAAGTTAGTGATTGAGTACTAACTTTGCCTCATGGCAAGGATGAGCGCAGACGAGCGACGCGAAAGCGTCATCCGCGCGGCGATGCACGAGTTCGCTCGCGGCGGTTACCACGGGACCTCCACCGAGGTCATCGCCAAGCGCGTCGGTGTCTCGCAGCCGTACCTCTTCCGGCTCTTCCCGAACAAGCCCGCCATCTTCCTCGCCGCCGCCGAGCGCTGCCTGCGGGACACCCGCGAGATCTTCGCGGCCGCCTCCGAGGGCCTGGACGGGGAAGAGGCTGCGCTCGCGATGGCCGACGCCTACGTCCGGCTCATCGCCGAGGACCCCGACAAGCTGCAGATGCAGCTCCAGGTGTACGTCACCGTCGCCGCCGCGGAGGCGGCCGGTGACCACGAGCTCGGCGAGACCGTCCGGAAGGGGTGGATGGAGCTCTGGGACGCCGTGCACGTACCGCTCGGCGGAGACGTGCAGGGCACCACCACCTTCATGGCCATCGGCATGCTGATCAACACGCTCGCGGCCATGGGCTTCCCGCCCGAGCACCGCGTCTGGGAGGGGCTGTACCCCGAGGCCCGGGCCCGGCGCCTGCGCCGGGAGGTGTGAGCGGGGACGGTCTTCGGCTCCGCGCCGTGGGTCGGGCGGGCCGCAGGGGAGACCGCCGCAGTGCGGGTGCGCAACCGCATGACCTCAGAAGTTAGTCAGTGATAACTAACAATTACCGATCAGGGGGCATTCGTGAACCTCACCGAGAACAACACCCGCCTCGGCGGACCGGCCCTCTGGGCCCTCGTCCTCACCTCCGCGGCCGGCTTCATGGCCGCTCTCGACAACCTCGTCGTCACCACCGCGCTCCCCGCCATCCGCAAGGATCTCGGCGGTGCGCTGGCCGATCTGGAGTGGACGGTGAACGCGTACACGCTCACCTTCGCCGTCCTCCTCATGTTCGGCGCGGCCCTCGGTGACCGCTTCGGCCGGCGGCGGCTCTTCATCGCCGGGCTCGCGATCTTCACCGGCGCCTCCGCCGCGGCCGCCCTCTCGCCCGGCATCGAGGCCCTGATCGCCGCCCGCGCCGTCCAGGGCGTCGGCGCCGCGGTCATGATGCCGCTCTCCCTCACCCTGCTCACCGCGGCCGTCCCGGCCGCCCGCCGCGGCATGGCGCTCGGCATCAACGGCGCCGTCGGCGGCCTCGCCGTGGCCAGCGGCCCGCTCGTCGGCGGCAGCCTCACCGAGCACATCTCCTGGCAGTGGATCTTCTGGCTGAACGTGCCGATCGGCCTCGCCCTGATCCCCCTCGCCCGACTCCGCCTCGCCGAGTCCAAGGCCCCGACGGCCCGTCTCGACGTCCCCGGCACCCTCCTCATCAGCGGCGGCCTCTTCGGCATCGTCTACGGCCTGGTCAACGCCAACGCCCACGGCTGGACCAGCGGCCCCGTCCTCACCGGCCTGATCGCCGGAACCGCCCTGGTGGGCGCCTTCGTCCGGCACGGCTTCACCAGCGCCAACCCCATGCTCCCCATGCGGCTCTTCCGCAGCCGCGGCTTCCTCGGGATCAATGCGGCCGGCCTGCTGATGTTCCTCGGCATGTTCGGCTCGATCTTCCTGCTCAGCCAGTTCCTCCAGGGCGTTGCCGGCTACACCCCCACCGAGGCAGGCCTGCGCATGCTGCCCTGGACCGGCATGCCCATGATCGTCGCCCCGGTGGCCGGGATCCTGGCCGACCGCATCGGCGGCCGCCCCGTCGTCGCCGCCGGGCTCGCCCTGCAGGCCCTCGGCCTCGCCTGGTTCGCGATGATCCTGAGCACGGACGTCTCGTACGCCGCCCAGCTCCCCGCGCTGATCATCAGCGGGATCGGCATGGGCCTGTACTTCGCCCCCGCGTCCCACGTGCTGATGTCCACCGTCGCCCCCGCCGACCAGGGCAAGGCCTCCGGCACCAATAACGCCCTGCGCGAGGTCGGCGGCGCGCTGGGTGTCGCGGTCCTCGCCTCGGTCTTCTCCGCCCAGGGCGGCTACGCCTCCCCGCAGAGCTTCGCCGACGGGACCGTCCCCGCGCTGTGGATCGGCGCCGGCGCGGTCGCCCTCGCCGCCTGCCTGGCGCTGCTGCTGCCGCGCAGGGCGAAGGTCCCGCCCCTCGCGGCCCGCGCCGCCGCCCCGACCCCGGCCCCCACCCCGGCCGCGGCCCCCGACGCGGTCCCGACCGCTTGAGATCCGCTCAACGTGTACTACCCGTACTGCAAGTGAGCCTCTTACCATCCCAGGGTCCGAGCCTACGAAGGAGCGCCCGCCGTGCCCGACATCCCCTGGTCCACGCCCACGCCGCCCGCTGCCGGAGCCGAGCTCTACGTCATGGCTTCCCGGTTCGAGACCGAGACCCTCATCGGCGCTCTCCGGTTCTTCCTGAAGGCGCCCGGCATCATCCGCCAGATCCGCTCCGCCCCCGGCGCCCACGGCGTCGCCCTGCGCGCCCGGGTCCTGCGCCGCACCTTCCTCACCCTCTCCGCCTGGGAGGACCGCGACGCCCTGTACCGGTTCGCCCGCAGCGAGCCGCACCGCTCCAGCTCCCGCGCCGCCGCCGGCTTCATGAAGGAATCGGCCTTCACCTTCTGGACCGTCCCGGCCTCCGAGCTGCCCCTCGGCTGGGCCGAAGCCGAGCGCCGGCTGGTCGAGCAGCAGAGCCGGGCATGACGTGCGGTCCGTGGCCCCGCCGGGATGCGAGGGTCACGGACCGTACTCTTGTCCACGTGCAGGAACTCCACCACGCCCCCCTCGCCCCTCTGACCACCTTCCGCCTCGGTGGCCCCGCCACCCGTCTGGTCACCGCGACCACCGACGCCGAGGTGGTCGACGCCGTCCGCGCCGCGGACGAGAGCGGCACCCCGCTCCTCGTCATCGGCGGCGGCAGCAACCTGGTCATCGGTGACCGCGGCTTCGACGGCACCGCCCTGCGCATCGCGACCACCGGTTTCACCCTCAGCGGCACCACCCTGGAGCTGGCCGCGGGCGAGAACTGGAGCGACGCCGTCGCCCGCACCGTTGAGGCGGGCCTCGCGGGCATCGAATGCCTCGCCGGAATCCCCGGCTCCGCCGGTGCGACCCCGATCCAGAACGTCGGGGCGTACGGCCAGGAGGTCTGCGACACCATCACCGAGGTCGTCGCCTACGACCGCACCCGGCGCGAGACGGTCACGCTGACCGCCGCCGAGTGCGCGTTCTCGTACCGCAACAGCGTCTTCAAGCACCAGCCCGAGCGGTACGTCGTCCTGCGCGTCCGCTTCGCCCTGGAGGACGCCGGAGGCCTCTCCGCGCCGGTCAAGTACCCGGAGACCGCCCGCGCCCTCGGTGTCGAGGCCGGCGACCGCGTCCCCGCCGCCACCGCCCGCGAGACCGTCCTGCGGCTGCGCGCCGGCAAGGGCATGGTCCTCGACCCCGCCGACCACGACACCTGGTCCGCCGGCTCCTTCTTCCACAACCCTGTCCTCGACGAGGAGGCCTACGCTGCCTTCCTCGCCCGCGTCCGGGACCGCCTCGGCCCCGACACCGCCCCGCCCGCCTACCCCGCCGGCGAGGGCCGTACGAAGACCAGCGCGGCCTGGCTCATCGACAAGGCGGGCTTCACCAAGGGCTACGGCACCGGCCCCGCCCGCATCTCGACCAAGCACACCCTCGCGCTGACCAACCGCGGCACGGCCACCACCGAGGACCTCCTCGCCCTGGCCCGCGAGGTCCGCGCGGGCGTCCACGCGGCCTTCGGCGTCACCCTGGTCAACGAACCGGTGACGGTCGGCGTCAGCATCTGAGGAGCCCCGGCCGCCATGCTCTGTCCACTGCACGGGGCCGGTACGGACCCCACCCGCCTGGTGGGACGCACGATCAGCCGGATCGTCGCCTCCTGGCACGTCTACGAGGGCGAACGCTCCGAGGCACCGCTCGACGTCTGGCTCATCGACAGCGAGGGCGAGTCCACCAGGATCAGCACCGGGTCCGACCGGTGCCTCATCGTCGAGTCCGCCGCGCCCCACGAGCCCTACGACATGGGGGAGTGGGGCCGCATCGAGGTCGGCGAGGACCTCGGCGACCACCCCTTCCTGCGCCACCTCGGCGAGACGGTGGCGACGGTCGCCGAGTTCGCGGCGCCCGACACCGGGCGCACCCGGCTGGAGATCGGCTTCCCGGACGGGGACCGGGTACGGGCCGACTGCTGGGAGGGCGACCTGCGGCTCACCCGCTGACGGCCACGGCCTGCGGCTCACCCGCTGACGGCCACGGCCCGCGGCTCACCCGCCGACGGTCACCCCGTCAGCCAGTGGTCGATCCCGGCCAGCAGCTTGTCCTGTACGTCGCCCGGTGCGGCACTGCCGCGTACCGACTGGCGGGCCAGCTCGGCGAGCTCCGCGTCGGTGAACGCGTGGTGGCGGCGGGCGATCTCGTACTGCGCCGCCAGCCGGGACCCGAACAGCAGCGGGTCGTCGGCGCCCAGCGCCATCGGCACCCCGGCCTCGAACAGGGTCCGCAGCGGGACGTCCTCGGGCCGCTCGTACACGCCGAGGGCGACATTGGACGCGGGGCAGACCTCGCAGGTGACCTGCCGGTCCGCGAGCCGCCGGAGCAGCCGGGGGTCCTCGGCGGCCCGGACCCCGTGGCCGATGCGGGAGGCGTGCAGATCGTCGAGGCAGTCGCGGACCGAGGAGGGGCCGGTGAGCTCGCCGCCGTGCGGGGCCGCGAGGAGGCCGCCGTCCCGGGCAATGGCGAAGGCCCGGTCGAAGTCGCGGGCCATGCCGCGCCGCTCGTCGTTGGAGAGCCCGAAGCCGACGATGCCGCGGTCGGCGTAGCGGACGGCCAGGCGGGCCAGGGTGCGGGCGTCGAGGGGGTGCTTCATGCGGTTGGCGGCGATCAGCACGCGGATGCCGAGGCCGGTGTCCCGGGAGGCCGCGTCGACGGCGTCCAGGATGATCTCGACGGCCGGGATCATCCCGCCGAGGAGCGGGGCGTAGGAGGTGGGGTCCACCTGGATCTCCAGCCAGCCGCTGCCGTCGCGGACGTCCTCCTCGGCGGCCTCGCGGACCAGGCGCCGGATGTCCTCGGGCTCGCGCAGGCAGGACCGGGCGGCATCGTAGAGCCGCTGGAAGCGGAACCAGCCGCGCTCGTCGGTGGCGCGCAGCTTGGGCGGCTCCCCGGCGGTCAGGGCGTCCGGCAGGCGCACGCCGTACTTGTCGGCGAGCTCCAGCAGGGTCGACGGGCGCATGGACCCCGTGAAGTGCAGGTGGAGGTGGGCCTTCGGCAGAAGCGTGAGATCGCGTACGTGCTCCATTGGGTGATCCTGCCAAACCGCTGCGCCCGGCGGGAGGGGTATTTACCGATCGGGGGCTTGCGCGAACGGGAGTACGGGAGCGACCGGCTGCGCGGGGCTTCCGCGGCGGGCCCGGACGCGGTTGCCTGCGCTCGGACGGGCCCCCGGGGCGGGAAAGGCGGAGCGGGGGGGGGCCCCCCCGGGGGGGGCGCCCGGCCGGGGGGCGCGCCCCGGGGGGGTGGGGCGGCG
>NZ_JBEXRC010000102.1:0-4967 GCF_040612915.1 Streptomyces sp. NPDC006326
TCCTCGCCGAGATCCAGAGCGGCGAGTTCGCCACCACCTGGATGGCCGAGTACAAGGCCGGCCTGCCCAAGTACAACGAGTACAAGAAGGCCGACACCGAGCACCTGCTGGAGACCACCGGCAAGAAGCTCCGGGGGCTCATGAGCTGGGTCGAGGGATGACGGCGCACAGCGCCACGCAGGAGTTCCGGGCCGCGCGGGACTTCCTGCTGCGCCACCGCAGGGACCCGGCGGCGGCGTACGAGGGTTTCGTCTGGCCCCGGCCCGAGCACTTCAACTGGGCACTGGACTGGTTCGACGTGATCGCCGAGGGCAACGAGCGCACCGCCCTGCACATCGTCGAGGAGGACGGCAGCGAGAGCCGCCACTCCTTCGCCCGGCTGTCCGCACGCTCCGACCAGGTCGCGGGCTGGCTGCGCGCCCAGGGCGTACGGGCCGGCGACCGGATCCTGGTCATGCTCGGCAACCAGGCCGAACTGTGGGAGACGGCGCTCGCCGCGATGAAACTGCGGGCCGTGCTCACCCCGGCGACCCCGCAGCTCGGCCCGGCCGACCTGCGCGACCGGATCGACCGGGGCCGGGTCGGGCACGTGATCGTACGCGCCGAGGACCGGGCCAAGTTCGACGCCGTCCCCGGCTCCTACACCCGGATCGCGGTGGGCGGCGCAGGAGAGGACGGCGGCTGGGTCCCGTACGAGCGGGCCGAGGGGCACACCGGGCGCTTCGAGCCGGACGGCCTGACGCGCGCCGAGGACCCCCTGATGCTCTACTTCACCTCCGGCACCACCTCGCAGCCCAAACTCGTCGAGCACACCCACGCCTCCTACCCCGTCGGCCACCTCTCGACGATGTACTGGATCGGGCTGCGCCCCGGCGACGTCCACCTGAACATCTCCTCCCCGGGCTGGGCCAAGCACGCCTACTCCAGCCTGTTCGCACCGTGGAACGCCGAAGCGACCGTGTTCGTCTTCAACTACACGCGCTTCGACGCCGCCCGCCTGATGGGCGAGATGGACCGGGTGGGCGTCACCAGCTTCTGCGCCCCGCCCACGGTGTGGCGCATGCTCATCCAGGCCGACCTCTCCCGGCTGCGCACCCCGCCGCGCGAGGCGGTCGGGGCGGGGGAGCCCCTCAACCCCGAGGTCATCGAGCAGGTCAGGGCCGCCTGGGGGGTGGGCGTACGCGACGGGTTCGGGCAGACCGAGATGACCATCGGCATCGGCAACTTCCCCGGCCGCCCGTCCACCCCGGGCTCGATGGGCCTGCCCGCGCCCGGCTTCCGCGTCACCCTCCTGGACCCGGTCACGGACCGGCCCGCCGACGAGGGCGAGATCTGCTTCGACCTGTCCCCCCGCCCGGTCGGCCTGATGGCCGGCTACCACGGCGATCCGCAGCGCACCGCCCGGGCCATGGCCGGCGGCTACTACCGCACGGGCGACATCGGCAGACGGGACGCCGACGGCTGCATCACGTACATCGGCCGCAGCGACGACGTGTTCAAGGCCAGCGACTACAAGATCTCCCCCTTCGAGCTGGAGAGCGCGCTCCTCGCACACGAGGCGGTGGCCGAGGCCGCCGTCGTCCCCGCCCCCGACGCGGTGCGGCTCGCCGTGCCGAAGGCGTACGTGGTGCTCGCCGCCGGCTGGGAGCCGGGGCCGGACACCGCGAAGCTGCTGTTCGCGCACGCGCGGGAGGTGCTCGCCCCGTACAAGCGGGTGCGCCGCCTGGAGTTCGGGGCGCTGCCCAAGACCGTCTCGGGCAAGATCCGGCGGGTCGAACTGCGCGAGGCGACGGCCGCCGGGTCGGACGCGGAGTACCGCGAGGAGGACTTCCGGTGAGGCCCGCGCACCCGGAGCTCCCGTCGGAGGCCCACCCGGGCGCGCAAGCGGACGTGCCCAAGTCCGTTGCTCCTTTGGCAAGTTGCCAAGGTCGCCGGGTGCGGGCCCGTGCACAGAGAAAACCGAACGGTAGATATGTAATCTCGCTGCTAGCCGCACCCGGTCCAGCGGGCCCATCCGGCCCGCCCGGTGCACCCCGGTGTGCCCGTGCGCCCCCCGACCTCTCCACCCCGAACCATCCCAAGGACGGTTAGACATGTCAGCGGAAACCCTTTCCGTACCGGCGTCCCCCTCGGTCCCGTTCATCAACGTCATCGACCCCGAGTTCCGCTTCGACTCCCCGGACGTGGCCCGGGCCCAGGCGGAGAACTGGTACGCCGAGACCCCGCTGGGAGTGCTCGTCCTGCGCCACGCCGAGGCACAGGAGCTCGTACGGGACGGCCGGCTGACCCACAACGGCACGGGCTTCATGGAGCAGAACGGCATCACGGACGGCCCGGTCTACGACTGGTTCGTCAATGGGCTCGTCAACCAGGACGGCGACACCCACCGCCGCATGCGCTCCCTGGTGAGCCGGGCGTTCACCCCCCGCATGCTGGAGAACCTGCGCCCGCTGATCCGCGAGACGAGCGAGCGCCTCGCCAACGAGATCGAGGCCGCCGGCGCGTGCGACTTCTTCGAGGCCTTCGCCGACGCCCTCCCGCTGGCCGTCATGACCCAGCTGCTCGGCGTACCGGCCGAGGACTTCCCCCGGTTCAGCAAGTGGAGCTCGGAGATCGGCCTCGTCTTCAGCCTGGCCCTCGGCGGCGACATCCCCGGCCGCGTGGAGACCGCCGTGGTCGGGCTCTACGACTACGTCGAATCCCTGATGGCGGACAAGGCGGCCCACCCCACCGACGACCTCATCTCCGCGCTGGTCACCGCCCAGCGCGCCGACGGCACCGTGAGCCACGAGGAACTGCGCAACCTCGTCGTCACGATGGTCTTCGCGGCCCACGACACCACGCGCCTCCAGCTCGCCAACGCCCTGTTCACCTTCAGCGAGCACCCCGACCAGTGGGCCCTGCTCGGCGAGCGCCCCGAACTCGCCGGCCAGGCGGTCGAGGAGGTCATGCGCTGGCGCCCCTCCTCCAACGCCGTCTACCGCTACGCCGCCGAGGACATCGAGTTCCGGGGCCGGACGTTCCCCGAAGGCACCATGTTCATGATCGGCGTGCAGGCCGTGCAGCGCGACCCCCTCGCCTACCCCGGCGGGGAAGCCTTCGACATCACCGCCGAACGCAAGACGCCGGTGATGCAGTTCGGCGGCGGCCCGCACTACTGCCTGGGCGCCCCCCTCGCCCGCATGGAGATCACCGAGGCGCTGCCCGCGCTCGCCCGCCGCCTGGGGGCGCCGACCGTCACCGGCGCCGTCACCTGGCGTCCCGCCATCGGGATCACCGGCCCGAACGAGCTCCGGCTGCGCTTCGGCTGACACCCCGGCCCGCCGCGCCACCCCCGTACCCCGGCCCGCCGCGCCACCCCCGTACTCGCGCGGACCGCTCGACCGCGCGAGGCCGCATTGACGTTCCGTCAGACCTAGGAGTCATTTCATGACCACGGCAACACCAGCGAAGAAGAGGGCAGGCCTCGTCCTGTTCCTGCTGGCCTTCTCCCAGTTCATCATCAGCGTCGACTACAACATCGTCTACGTCGCGCTGCCCGACATCGGCGAGGACCTCGGCTTCTCGGCCCAGTCCCTGCAGTGGGTCGTCTCCGCCTACGCCGTCGCCTTCGGCGGCCTGCTGCTCTTCGGCGGCCGCGCCGTCGACCGGCTCGGCGCCCGCCGCACCCTCGTGGCCGGCCTGTCCTTCTACGCCATCGCCTCGCTCGCCGGCGGCTTCGCCACGGACCAGGGCCTGCTGATCGCGGCCCGCCTCGTCCAGGGCATCGGCGGAGCCCTCCTCTTCCCGGCCGTCCTCGCCCTCATCGCGACCTCCTTCGAAGGCGCCCAGCGCAACAAGGCGTTCGCCGCGTGGGGCTCGGCCGGCTCCCTCGGCCTCGCGGCCGGCGCACTGCTCGGCGGTGTCCTGACCGACCTGGCCTCGTGGCGCTGGGTGTTCTTCATCAACATCCCGCTCGCCCTGATCATCCTCATCCCCGCCCCCAAGGCCATCCGCCCGGACGGACCGGCCAACCTCTCCAGCGGCTTCGACCTCCCCGCCGCCCTGCTGTCCACCATCGGCGTCTCCGCCATCGTGACCGGCCTGGTCACCGGCCCGGAGAAGGGCTGGTCCGACAGCGTCACCCTCGGCTCGCTGGTCCTCGGCGCGGTCCTGCTCATCGCGTTCTTCGCCACCGAGGCCAAGACCCGCAACCCGCTCATGCCGCTGCGCCTGCTGAAGAACCGCCCGCTGGTCGTCGCCATGTCCGTGCTGTTCGTCTTCCAGACGGCCCTCGCGGGTGCGTACTACGTCTTCACCACCTACGTGCAGCCCGTCCTCGGCTACAGCCCGATCCAGGCCGGCCTCGCCTTCCTCCCGCTGACCCTGGTCTCGATCATCGGCGCCGGCAAGCTCGCCCCGAAGTTCATGGAGCGCTTCGGCATGCGCGCCACCCTGTCGACCGGCATGGTCGTCAACGGCATCGGCATCGCCCTGACCATCTTCGGCATGTCCACCGGCGGTTCCTTCTACGCCCTGCTGCCCGGCTCCATCGTGTGGGGCGTCGGCGGCGGACTCGTCTTCGTCTCCGTCTTCGCCTCCGCCAGCTCCGGTGTCGGCCCCGAGGAGCAGGGCGTGGCCGGCGCCATGGCCTCCACCTCGCAGCAGATCGGCGGCGCCGTCGGCCTCGCCGTCCTGGTCGCCATCGCCAACTCCACCTTCTCCGGCACGTACGCCGAGGCCGCCAAGGCCGACATCCTCGAAGGACTGCGCCTCGCCGGCCTGATCGGCGCCGGACTCCTGGTCCTGGGCGGCATCCTCGCCCTGGCCCTCAAGAAGGACGCCCCCGCGGCCGCCGCCCCGGTGGAACCCGCCGCCGAGGCCGCGCAGGAGAGGGAGCCGCAGCACGCCATCGGCTGAGCACCGAGCAACGAACACCGAGCACCGCTTCGAAGCGCCGTGTGCCGTCGTCCCCGCGGGACGACGGC
>NZ_JBEXRC010000103.1:0-4809 GCF_040612915.1 Streptomyces sp. NPDC006326
TCTCGGAGACCGCGCCGACGAACGTGGTCTTGCCCACGCCGAAGCCGCCCGCCACCACGATCTTCGCGGAGGTGGTGGAGCGAGCCGCTCCGCCGTTAGAGCTTGCGAAGTCCACTGAGCACCCTTTCGAGCAGTGTCACATCTGGCTGGCCACCGGCAGACTCGTCGCCGCCGGGCTGGTGAATGGCGACAAGGCCCGCCTCCGCCAGGTCGGCGACGAGGATGCGGGCGACACCAAGAGGAATGGAGAGAAGTGCCGAGATCTCCGCGACGGATTTGATCTCCTGGCACAGGCGGCAGATGCGCTGGTGCTCGGGCAACTGCCCTTGCAGACGCGCGGGATCCGCCGTGGTACTGACCAGCGCCTCGATGGCGAGCTGGTAGCGCGGCCGGGTACGGCCGCCGGTCATGGCGTACGGACGCACCAGCGGGTTGTGCGCCTTGGGGGCCTGCGGCTGCGAGCCCCGCGGAGGCTGCTGCGGGACCCGGTGGGGCGCCTGCGGCTGCTGGGGCTGCTGGGGCTGGCCGTACGGCTGCTGCTGGTACGGGTTCTGCTCCGGCACGGGCCGGCTGGGAGCGGACGGAAAGTTGAAGCGGTTCTGGTCGTGCCCACCCTGCGGCTGCTGCGCGCCGCCATAAGGATGTCCTCCGGGTGTTGTCACGTTTCCTCCTCCGACTCCAAGAACGCAGTACTCCCTGTGGAACCGCGCCACCGCACCCTATGGTGCGATGACGCGAAACGCACTGCCTGTTTGCTAGTTGAGAAGACTTCCCTGCAGCTCCGAGCGCAGTTCCGGGGTGAGGACACTGCCGGCACGGTCCACGAGGAGGGCCATCTCGTAGCCCACGAGGCCGATGTCGCACTCGGGGTGCGCGAGCACCGCGAGCGAGGACCCGTCGGAGACGGACATGAGGAAGAGGAATCCCCGGTCCATCTCGACCACGGTCTGGTTGACGGCGCCACCCTCGAAGATGCGGGAGGCTCCGGCGGTCAGCGACGTCAGACCGGAGGCCACGGCCGCCAGCTGATCGGCGCGGTCGCGCGGGAAACCGTCGGACATCGCCAGAAGAAGGCCGTCGGCGGAGACCACCACCGTGTGGGACACCCCGGGGGTGTTGTCCACGAAGTTGGTGATCAACCAGTTCAGGTTCTGTGCCGCCTGGCTCATCGGGCTCACACTAACGCTCCTGGTCATAGCTGTTACTTGACTGCTCGGAACCCGCACTGCGTCCCTGCTGGACACCGCGCCGCAGGTTGCTCAACCTGCCGCGGACGTCCTCCGGGGCGCGGGAGACCTGGGGGCCGCCCTGCGGGGTCGTCTCCGCCGCGCCCTCGACCAGGTTGGCCTTGGGCACCCGCCGAGGGAGACCGGACGGGGTGATCCCGCCCGCCTTCGGCTCACGGAGCTTGGCGGCCTGCTGCCAGCGCTCGTCGTTGTTCGAACGCCAGCCGCTGCCTTCCTCGTCCCGCTCCGCGGCGGCGGGCTGCTGCTGTCGCTGCGGCCGCTGCTCGAAGAGGGATCCGGTGGACTCCGCTTCCCGCTGTCCCGACTGCCACTGCTGCTGGCTGCCGCGTCGCGGCAGGCCCGCTCCGGTCACTTCGTGGCCGGTGTCGGCAGCGGCGCCCGGACGGTCGAAGCCTACGCGGTCCGCGGCGCGTTCGGGAGCGGGGAGGGGTTCCGATTCGGTCCCGTAGCCCTGCTGGTAGCCGCCGGAGTAGGAGTTCTGCTCCGGCCACTCGGCGTGCTGGGACTGGGACTTGTAGCCGTCGTCGTACGCCTGGGCGTCCTGGCCACCGTCCTGGTATGAGGCTTCCGCATAGCCGTAGTCCTGCTGCGGGTAGGCCTCGTAGCCCTGCGGGGCCGCCTGGGCCTGCCGGGAGTCGTACGCGGGTTCGTACCCCTGCTCGGACTGCTGTTCGTACTCCGGGTACTGCTGGTACCCGTGCTCCGGCTGCGGTTCCGCATACTCCTGCTCGGCGTACTCGCCCTGGTCCTGGCCGTAGCCGACCTGGGCCTCCAGCGCGGCCCGGCGCTCCTGCTGCCCCAGCGACCGGCTGACCGGGTCGAGGGGGGCCCCGTCGGCGCCCTGGTTGTCGTAGCGCGAGTCGTCGAAGCCGAGCTCGGCAGCGGTACGCATGGGGGTGCTGTGCTGCGCCTGCTGCTGCGGGATCATGGAGGAGACGGTGAAGTCGTCGTCCGGGATCCCCTCGCCACCACCACCGTGGGTGATGGCGTCGGGCAGCATGACCAGCGACGTGGTGCCCGCCGCCTCTCCCGAGGGGCGCAGCTGGACGCGGATGCCGTGGCGGTCCGCCAGCCGGCCGACCACGAAGAGGCCCATGCGCTGGGAGATCGCGGCGTCCACGGTCGGCGGGTTGGCCAGCTTGTGGTTGATGTCCGCGAAGTCCTCGGCGGTCAGGCCGATGCCCTTGTCGTGGATCTCCACCATGACGCGCCCGTCGGGCAGGCGCGTGGCGTTGACGCGGACCTTGGTCTGCGGGGAGGAGAACGTGGTGGCGTTCTCCAGGAGCTCGGCGAGCAGGTGCACGAGGTCGGTCACGGCCTGGCCGTGGATCTCGGCCTCCGAGACGCCCGAGAGCTCGATGCGCTCGTACTGCTCCACCTCGGAGGAGGCGGCGCGCAGGACGTCGACGAGCGGAACCGGCTGGTCCCAGCGGCGGCCCGGCTCCTCGCCCGCGAGGATGAGGAGGTTCTCGCCGTTGCGCCGCATGCGGGTGGCCAGGTGGTCCAGGCGGAAGAGGTTCTCCAGCTGGTCCGGGTCGGCCTCGTTGTTCTCCAGGTCGGTGATGAGGGTCAGCTGGCCCTCGATCAGCGACTGGTTGCGCATGGAGAGGTTCGTGAAGATCGCGTTGACGTTGCCCCGCAGCAGGGCCTGCTCGGCGGCGAGCCGGACGGCCTCGCGGTGGACCTGGTCGAAGGCCCGGGCGACCTCGCCGATCTCGTCCTGGGAGTCGATCGGGATCGGTGCGACACGGGTGTCGACCTTGCCCGGGTCGGTGCGCGAGAGCTGGTCGACGAGCATCGGCAGGCGCTGCTCGGCGACGTCGAACGCGGCGGTGCGCAGGTGGCGCATCGCGCGGCTCATCTGGCGGGCCATCATGCCGGCCATGATGAAGGCGGCGAGCAGGGCCACGACCACGATGGCGCCGGTCCAGATGGCGTCGTTGCGGGCCTCGTCGGAGACCGCGACGGCGTCCTTGACGGCCTTGTCGAGGAGGTCCCTCTCGATCTCGGCGTAGCCCTCGAACTTGGCCGTGGCGCCGTACTGCCAGGCGGCCGGGGTGACGCCGTTCGCGGCCAGCTTGGTGTTCTTCTCGCCGCCGGCTATCGCCTCGGTCATACCGGTGAGCGCGGAGCCGTTCACGATGGGCGGGGCCTTGAAGGGGGTGCCGGCCTGCTCGGCCTGGGTCTTGGCCTCGGCGAGCTTGGCGGCGCCCTCCTGGGACTTCTTGCCCATCACCTCTTTGAGGCGGTTGGTGTCCTCTTCGGTACCGGCGGAGACGTACTCGCCGACCGCGATCTCCTCAAGGTAGGCGTACGAGGAGAAGGCGACGAGCTGGGCCTTGCGGACCTCCTCGTCCGGGTTCGGCCGGACCAGCAGGTGTGTGCCGATGGCGCGCTGGAGCGAGTTGGCCGCCTTGGCCAGCTCGATCGCGTAGACCATGCGGCCGTAGCTCGTCACGTTGCCGGTGCCGAGGCCCAGTTCGTTCGAGAACTGCATCAGGTAGTGCTGGACGAGCAGGTAGCCGTCCTCGGTCGGGACCGGACCCAGCTGCTGCGGCGGGTTCTTCTTCGCCGACTCGGGGGCCACGTACGCCGACTTGCGGACCAGTTCCAGCTTCGGCTCCTCCTGGCGGAAGAGTTCGAGGCGCCGTTCCAGGCCCTGGTTCTTCGGGACGTCCTTGACGGCCTGCCCGAACTTCAGCTGGGCGGCGTCGGTGGCCGCACGGGCCTTGGCGACGGTGTCGCTGCGGGTGTCGCCCTTCAGGAGCGGTTCGGCGCTGAGGTCGCGCTCGTTGAGCAGGGCCTGACCGTATTCCGCTGCCGCCTGGACGATGCGGGCCGTCTTCTCGGCGTCCTTGGCCTCGTTCCAGGTGTCGAGGGAGCCCTTCACCTGGAAGCCGCCCATGACCAGTCCGACGAGGACGGGCACGAGCAGGATGGCGTTCAGACGCGTCGGCACACGCCAGTTGCGGGGCGAGAACCTGCTGGTACTGCCACTCTTCGCCGGCGGGTCCGCGGGCGCGTCGACGGACGGCGCGCCCGCGCGCTGCGGCGGGGTGAAGTTGCCGCGCGCGGGTTCAACCGCGGGGCGTGAGTTGCTTCGCCTCACTCGACCAACAACCTCTCGGCGGTGCTACTAGCTAGTTAGTTGAATTCCAGCACGGTTAACGGCCGTGTTCCAAACACTTGAAATCGGCCATTCACAGAACCTTATGTCCCGCATAAATCGGACATAGAGAGCTACCCGTCGCAAAAACGGGCCGCGTTGTGAGCGCAGCGGCACCGTGCGACCGCACCCTGTGTCCAATCGGCGGCAATTCTCTGTCGAAACGTTATGAACGAGAAGGGCGGGCCGTGTCGTAGGACACAGCCCGCCTTCACGTGACACGGACCGCCTTCACGAGCCTTCACGATCTTTCACGAAAGCCCCTCGGAAACGCCGCTACTTCAGCCGGGCCATCAGGGCATGCTCGACGAGTGTGATGAGGGCGCTCTTGGCGTCGGCGCGGTGGCGGGCGTCGGTGGTGATGATGGGGGCGTCGGGGCCGATCTGGAGGGCTTC
>NZ_JBEXRC010000104.1:0-4593 GCF_040612915.1 Streptomyces sp. NPDC006326
TGTGGTGGTGAGGGGGGGGCACGCCCGACCCCCCGCGTGTTTGGGTGGGCCGCCGCCCCCCCCCCCGGGCCCCCCCCCCCCCCCGGCCCCCCCCCCCCGGCCCCCCCCACTTCGTCGTCAGGGGGACTGATGTGGGTCGGGGCCGGTCGGTTCAGCGGTTGGTGCGGCGCACGACGACTGCCGTGACGGCTCCGCCGATCAACAGGCAGGCGCCGATACCCAGGGCGATCCAGACAAGGGTGCGTACGGGTTGCTTGCCGGCCTCGGCCTGGGGGGTGGGAGCGGGCTTGAGGGTGCCGGAGTTCGGCGTCTTGCCGGACGACGAGGGTTGGGGGGACTTGGCTCCGGCGGCCGGAAAGTCGGGGAGTGGGTACACGTCTGCCGGGCCGGGGTCGCCGGGGGTGGGGATCGCGACGCGGGGGCGGACTACGCCGTAGCCGATGTAGTCGTTGCGCGCTGCTCCGTCTTCGGACTTGCCAGCGGTGTTCAGCAGAACCCGGAGGATCTGGTTATTGGTCCAGTCCGGGTGGATGGACCATAGGAGGGCGGCGGAGGCGGAGGCGAGCGCACTGGCGTGGCTTGTGCCGTTTCCTTTGCAGACGCCTGTTTTCCCCGTGCAGGCGGTCACGATTGCGAGGCCGGGTGCGGACAGGTCGACCTGCGGTCCGTGTTGCGAGAAGTTGGTGGCTGCACCATCGGAGTCCACTGCGCCGACGCCGACCACTCCCGGCGTCGCACCGGGGTATTCGACCTTGTTGTCGGAATCACCTTCGTTACCGACAGCCGCAAAGATCAATTTTCCTTTAGAGAGGGCGTATTTTACCGCGTCAGCCCGCCCCTGGTCGTCCTCTGGTGGACCCGAGACGCTCATGGAGATATTGATGATCTTGGCGTCTGAGTCTGCCGCGTAGCGAATGGCCGCGACCGCAGATACAGTCTTCGACCCCACCAGAAATGAAGGCACGCGGATGGGAAGAATTTTGGCACCGGGTGCGAGTCCGTAGGCTCCGTCACCGGTCGGGTGCTTGCCGGTACCGGCGATCAATGCAGACATTTGCGTTCCGTGGCCGTCGTAGTCGTGGCGCTCATCCTCCTTGTACCCTTCCGCGCCGGCGAAGTCCTTACCTGGTAGAACCTGGCCCTCCAGTTCGGGAACCCGGTTCACACCGGTGTCGATGACCGCCACCGTGATGCCTTTACCCGTACTGATCTTCCAGATGTCGTCGGCCTTCATGGCGTTGAGATGCCATTGCTTCTGCCGAATGGTGTCGGCGTGAGCCGGGGTTGCGGCTATCCCGGTCAGCAGCAGACCCACCAGGGCCGAGGTCGTCTTCATCATGCGCATTCCGTGCGTTGTCCGTTCCGCTCAGTCGGTTGTCGGCGGGACAACACGAAGGTTGGCCTGCCAAGTCTCTTCGTCCTCGGCCAGGTAGTGGAAGCATTGGGCCATGCTTCTTGCGTCGCTTGCCCAAGCCTGCACTCCCACTCCAGCTTTGCCCCTCGGACAGACGCCTTGCCGGATCCTCACCACGGTGCCTACGACGCCCGAGCCACCCTCGGCTGGCTACCAGTGAGAGGCCGACGCTTCCACCTTGTCCGTGTTTTCCGCTGCCGTGCCGTAGGGCTGTGCCAGCTTCGGCCCGCGATCACGATGTTCTTTCCCGCTCCCCGCTCCCCCCGATGACCGCGCGCGTTCGCATCCGTTCGCGCTACGCGGTCACAAGTCCACTCTAATGATCACCACTAGGCGCCCCAAGCCGGATTGCTGCCGCGGTGTCGCGTCGTCGTCTGATTTGGCCCGGCCTGGAGCACCCTTGTCCTGGCTCCGAGCGGCGTGCTTGGTGAGCCCGGCAGACGGTGGAGTCCACTGACACAGTCCAGGTGATTGGCAGCACCCTCGGCTGCTACCAGCACCGCGGCAAGGATCCTTTCCCTGGTGCCGTCCACGGCCCATCTGATCAGCCGGTTGCGGGCGATCTGGAACGAGCCGAGCGCGTCGGGAAGATCCCGCCAGGGCGAGCAGGTGCGGTACTTTCACGCGATGGCCTCCAAGGTTCGACAGTGGTCACCCCGCAGCCGACCGCGAACCGGATCGGCCGGCATCAGCGGCTCGATCCGGTCCCACATTAGTGATCACTAACCAGGCGGACACATCCGATCAACCGACGAACCGATCCAGGAGCCGCGCTCTAGTTAGCTGGTCTTGTCACGTCTGGTATGCGGTAGTTCGCTGGCTGTATGAGGGCTGGGGAGCTTGCGGCGGTCCGGGGCCGGTTGGAGGAGTTCGCTTCCGAGGTGTTCGCGCCGCTGGTGCGGCGGGACCAGCGGGAGAAGGGTGCCCTGTGTCTGCGGGGGCTGCTGCTGGACGGCCGGCGGAAGTCGATGCAGCCGATGGCCGAGCGGCTCGGTATCGATCACCAGCAGTTTCAGCAGTTCATGACGTCCTCGACCTGGCCGGTCGAGGACGTCCGGGCGCGGCTGGCATGGCGGGCCGTGGGGACGGTCCGTCCGCAGGTGTGGGTGGACGACACCGGCTTCCCGAAGGACGGTGTCTCGTCGCCTGGGGTGGCCCGGCAGTACTCGGGCACGCTGGGCAAGGTCGGCAACTGCCAGATCGGCGTCAGTGTTCACGCGCCTCCGACACGGCCTCATGCCCGCTGTCCTGGCGGCTGTTCCTGCCCGAGAGCTGGGACAGGGCCGAGGCAGCCGGTCGGCGCAAGGCATGCCAGATCCCCGAGACCGAACACCACCGCCGCAAGTAGCAGCTCGTCCTGGACATGCTCGACGAACTCGCAGAGGCCGGGCTACGGCCCGCCGCGTTGGTGGCAGACACCGGCTACGGCGCGAACGCCGACTTCCGCCACGGCCTGGAAGACCGCGGACTCGCCTACGTCCTCCAGGCGAAAGCTGAGATGACCGCCCACGGGCAGGACACGCAACCGCACCAGCCCGCATACGGTGGGCTCGGGCTCGGGCCGCGTCCGCTGCCGCGTTACCGCACCCGCCCGGTCTCCTTACGCGAACACGTGATGGCCGCGGGCCGGGACCGGGGACGGACTTGACCTGGCGCAAGGGCTCCAGGGCCGCGCTGAGCTCGCACTTCTTGCTTCTGCGGGTCCGCCTCGCCGGCCGACGGCCCAAACCCGCCGCCGACGGCACGCACCACTGCCGAACTGCGTCACCTCACCCTCGACCACATCGGTACCGCCGCCCGGACGGTCCGTTTCCCCGGGCGCAGGATCGACCTCGCCCTCGACAGCGCCACGTGGCAGGCTCTGGAAGGCTGCCTCGCCCACCGAAGCGCCCTGCACACGGAGAATCCGCACGTACTGGTCACCCGGCTCACCAGAGTCACCACCGGCCCGCCGGGAGCGGCCCATATCCGTGACAGCCTTGCCCCGGTCGGCCTCCTGCCGCGGATCCTGCGCTCCACACGGCTGCTCACCCTCGCCGATGAACTCGACGTCAACAGCTCACCGTGGCGCTGGGCATGTCCTACGGTGGAACTGCCCATTATACGGGTAGCACCCTGAGCTTGTCACACCTCGGTGCGCCCTCCTCACCGACATCGTCGAAGCGTCAGGCCCGGCGAGCCGGGCGCCAGCGATGGCATCCACCCGGTTCCAGAGTGAATCTGGAAACCAGAATGAAGCAACCCTGGACCCGAGGTAGGTTGTCCCCATGGCCGATGCTTCCGAGTACGAGAAAGCCATGCCCTGGCTGCAGGAACAGGTGGCACGGTACATGAAGGCCTTGGAGGAGGTCCGTGAGACACATGCCGGTAGACCAGCGCCGGAGGTGAAGGCAGCTCTCCTGGCCGCCGGCGAAAGGCATAGCGTACGTATCCCCAACGAGGTCGCGCAGGACGCGGCCGGGCGCATCGCTGATGGCACGTTGTAGACAACCACGTACGGGGACACCCAGATGATGCTTGATGTCCTTCAGGATGTCGTGACGCTGTTGGAAGACGAGAAGGCGACTCTTGGCCGGCCGACGAGCGTGTGTGTCCTGCTCCTCGGTGGTGCCTGAACTGGCGTCCTGGAATACGCACGGCGGGGGGTACAGGCCGGATTCGAACCGGCGTCATCCCCTCCTGACAAGAGGGCGCGTCTACCTCTGCGCTACAGTCCCCCCGCCGCGGTGGGCACAGCCTATGCACCACCGCCGGGAGCCTGTGCAGCGGGGCCCCCGGAGATCATCCCTTGCTGAGCCCCGAGAGCTCTGCAAGCCAGAAGCCGACCGCGACACCCTATTGCTGCTGCCAGCGCCCGCGGAGCGGGCTGGTCCTGGAGGCGGAGCCGGAAGGGCCCGGGGTGGGGGAGCGGAGCGGACCCGCCCAACGGGCCGAGGGCCCGGACCCCGTGAAACAGGGTCACCCAAGCCTGCGGAGCAGGCCGTTCAGGATGGAGCGAAGCAGAATCCCGAACTAGTCCGCAGCGAAGCGCAGGACACCGGCCCGAAGGGCCGGCCACTGCCCGAAGCGAAGCGGAGGCCTAGGCGCCGAAGGCGCCCAGGCCGAGCGCAGCGAGGCCGTTCTCTCCTGAGCGCGCAGCGCTCAGGTACCCGCGGAGCGGGAGATCGGAAGAGCGTCGT
>NZ_JBEXRC010000105.1:0-3804 GCF_040612915.1 Streptomyces sp. NPDC006326
CCGGGCTTCCCTTCGTTCTTGCGTTTCCGACTCTATCAGAGCCGGTCCCGCTTCGCTTTCCAGGTCCTTCGCTTTCGCGTTTTCCCTTTCCGGCGGCTCCGACTCTATCAGAAGATTTCCACCGGATTTCCCGGCTTCAATTCCTGGAGGAGGAGTCGGTTGTGCCCGCAGGAATTCAATTCCTTCAGGGCGAGAGAGATTTTAAACCATCACGGCCGGGCTTGTCCAGCCCAGGCAACCGTTCGAATCTACCTCCCCGCTCCGACCGTGTCAACAGTCTTTGCGGGACGACGAGGAGACTAGCAGCTGTACGGCCGTGTCCGCACATCAGGCCGCCGTGGGCAGCGTGGCCGTGCGGTCGGCGGCCTCCACGTCGCCCACCTCGCCCGCGCGGGAGGCCCGGCCGCCGAGGACGTACACGTACAGCAGGAACGCGGCCTCGGCGGCGACGCCGATGGCGATGCGAGCCCAGGTGGGCAGGCCGGACGGGGTGACGAAGCCTTCGATCAGGCCCGACACGAAGAGGACCACCGCCAGGCCGATGGCCATGCCCAGGGCGGAGCGGCCCTGTTCCGCGAGGGCTGCGCGGCGGGTGCGGGGGCCCGGGTCGATGACCGTCCAGCCGAGGCGCAGTCCGGTACCGGCTGCGACGAACACGGCGGTCAATTCGAGCAGGCCGTGCGGGAGGATCAGGCCGAGGAACACGTCGAGGCGGTCGGCGGAGGCCATCAGGCCGATGCCCACGCCCAGGTTGACCATGTTCAGGAACAGGATCCAGAGCACCGGGATCCCGAGGAACGCCCCCAGGACCAGGCACATGGCGGCGGCCTGGGCGTTGTTCGTCCACACCTTGGCGGCGAAGGAGGCCGCGGGGTGACTGGAGTAGTACGTCTCGTACTCGCCGCCCGGCTTCGTCAGTGCCTGCAGTTCCTCCGGCGCCGCGATGGCGCCCTGGACCTCGGGATGGGTGGCTATCCACCAGCCGATCAGCACGCCGAGCACGGTGGACAGCAGTGCGGTCGGTATCCACCAGCGGCGACTGCGATAGACGGCCGCCGGGAAGGCGGCCGTGAAGAACCGGGCCGCGTCCCGCCAGCCGGCCCGGCGGGTGCCCGTCACGGTGGCGCGGGCGCGGGCCACCAGCTGGGTCAGGCGGCCCGTGAGCAGGGGGTCGGGGACGCTGGACTGGATCAGGGAGAGGTGGGTGGAGGCCCGCTGGTAGAGGGCGACGAGCTCGTCGGCCTCGGCTCCGGTCAGGCGGCGGCCCCGGCCCAGGAGCTGTTCCAGGCGGTCCCATTCCGCGCGGTGGGCCGTGACGAAGACGTCGAGATCCATCCGGTTCCGCTCCCCTGCCCCAGGACCTGGCTCCTGCTCGGTTCTGCTTGGTTCTGCTTGGTTCTGCTTAGTTCTACGGTGGTCAGCTTGGCAGACTGGATGACCAAGGGGCGGGTCCGGTCACGTGAAGGGTGTGCAGCGGTGAGCGATCTGGTGACGGGGGACGCGGTCGTCCTGGGCCTGCGGCCGGCGAGGGTCCCGAGCCGGGCGCTGGCGGTCCTGCTCGATCTGGTCGTCTACCTCACCGGTTACCTGCTGATCTCCATCGGGCTGGGCTTCGCCACCGCCTCGCTGGACGAGGCCGCCGTCGCGGCCGTCGCGGTGGCGTCCTTCCTGCTGCTGCTGGTCGGGGTGCCGATCGCGGTGGAGACCCTGAGCCACGGACGTTCGCTGGGCAAGCTCGCCTGCGGGCTCCGCGTGGTGCGGGACGACGGCGGGCCGATCCGGTTCCGGCATGCGCTGGTCCGCGGGGCCATGGGGGTCATCGAGCTGCTGGGGAGCTTCGGGACGGTGGCGTGCATCGCCTCCCTGGTGTCGGCGCGGGGGCGGCGGCTCGGGGACGTGTTCGCGGGGACGCTGGTGGTCCGGGAGCGGGTGCCGGGGGCGCGGGTGATGCCGGTGCCGCCGCCTCCGCCGTGGCTGGCCGGGCGGTTCTCCGGGCTGGACCTGTCGGCGGTGCCGGAGGGGCTGTGGCTGGCGATACGGCAGTACCTGACGCGGATGAACCAGCTGGACCCGCAGGTGGGTGCGGGGATGGCGGCCCGGCTGGCGGAGGACCTGGTGGCCCGTACGGGGGCGCCGGCGCCGGTCGGCGTACCCCCGGCCGCGTACCTGATGGCGGTGGTGCACGAGCGTCAGAGCCGGGACGCGGCCCGCGCCTTCGGTCCCGGCGTCGCGCCCGCGTACGGGCCGCCGCCTGGCGCGCCCGCGATGCCCGCCGCGATGTCGGCCGCGTGGGGGCACCCGGGCCCCGGCCCCGTGGGGTACGCACCGTCGGCCGTACTGCCCGCGACTGCGCCGGTCCCGGTTCCGGTCCCGGGCGAGACGCCCGCGACTCCCGTGCCGCCGCGGCCCGCGACGGGGTTCGCACCCCCGGCGTGATCGCCTAACCTGCGCGGCATGTCAGCGAACGTCGCATTCACCTTCCGCGTCACGGGCATCGAGGACGAGGCCCGGGCGCAAGCCGTCGTCGAAGAGCTCCGGGAGCTGATGCGGGACGAGAGCATCGGCCGCCAGGTCACGATCGGCATCCGGCTGGAGGACGGCGTGCACGTCGTCACCGGCGGGACCGACTTCCCGGTCTCCGTCAGCCGCGCCCACCTGTGGTGCCCGGAGTTCGAGAAGTCCGTCGCCTGGTACGCGAAGGAAGCCGCGCCCTCGGCGACCTGCGCTGTCGAGTGGAGCTACCCCGACGAGCAGTGCTGACCCGGGCCGGGGGCCTTGGCGGGGCGTCAGTCCTCGGGGAACGTCGAGGGCGGAGTCTCCAGGTGTTCCAGTTCGATGCCGGGGGCCGCGAGGACGACGTCGCCCGCGATGTGGACCGTATGGACCTCGCCCGTGTCCAGGGCGGTGACCTGGTACTCGTCCACCACCAGCGGTCCGCTGTCCGTCGGGTGCTCCGCGCGTCCGAGCAGCGCCCACGCCTGGTCGACCGTGCGCGGCGCGAGCACCGGATCGGTGAAGGCGACGAGCCGGACCCGCGTGGCGGGTGCGCCGGGGGTCAGGCGCAGCAGGCGGGCCGTGGCCACCAGGAAGGCCGGCGAGGTGCCGGTGAAGCCGCCCGCGGCGACGTTGCCCTCGGTGGCCTCGGTGCCGGTCGGGTCGCTGCGGACCCAGGTGACGCCGTCGATGGCGGCGCCGCGGACCTGCCAGCTCGCCGCGTTCAGTTCGAGGCGGATGGGCCGGCCCAGCTCGTCGACCGCCAGGTCGACCGAGCCCCGGTGGTCGCCGTCCGGGCCGGTGAGCTGGGAGACGTAGCGCCAGCCGGAGGGGCCGGGGGCGCAGTGGAAGTGCTCCTCGCCGAGGGGGGTGTGGTCGTGGGGGTCGTGGAGCGAGTAGCGGCCGCGGGGCATGGGGCAGGGTCCTCGGGTGGTCTCGGGTGGATACGGGGCAGGCCCCCGGCGTGCTGCCGGGGGCCTGCCTTCGACGTGCGTTGCCGCTGCCGCGCGGGGATCAGTAGCGGTAGTGGTCCGGCTTGTACGGGCCCTCGACCTTGACACCGATGTAGGCGGCCTGCTCCGGGCGCAGGGTGGTCAGCTTGACGCCGAGCGCGTCGAGGTGGAGGCGGGCCACCTTCTCGTCGAGGTGCTTGGGCAGCACGTAGACGTCGGTGGGGTACTCCTCGGGCTTGGTGAACAGCTCGATCTGGGCCAGGGTCTGGTCCGCGAACGAGTTCGACATCACGAACGACGGGTGCCCGGTGGCGTTGCCCAGGTTCAGCAGACGGCCCTCGGACAGGACGATCAGGAC
>NZ_JBEXRC010000106.1:0-3691 GCF_040612915.1 Streptomyces sp. NPDC006326
CTCAAGGAACGGACGCTTCCTTTGTACTCACCCTCTCGGGCTTTCCTCCGGGCTTCCCTTCGTTCTTGCGTTTCCGACTCTATCAGACTCTTTCGTGTCCGATTCCCGGTCGAAGCGGGTTGGTTCGCTTTCCAGGTTCCCGCTTTCGCGTTTCCCTTTCCGGCGGTTCCGACTCTATCAGAAGTTTTCCACCGGATTTCCCGGCTTCAGATTCCTGAACGAGGAGTCGAGTACACACCCGCAGAATTCGATTCCGGGGTGGTGGGTTGTTCTGGATGGTGTCGCCGAGCCGGTGCGGCTCCCAAGCAACCCGTCAACTCTACAGCCGCCCCGCGTCCCTGTCAAAGCCACCCGCCCGGCCCGCGTCCAGCCCGTCGAGGAGGGCCTGGAGCGCGTACTCGAAGGTCCGCTCAGGTGAGGCGTTGTAGTCCGCCGAGGGCGTGTCGAGGCGGGCACGCAGCCGGGGGAACTTCATGGCGTCCTCGCCGGCCTTGGCCAAGGTGTCCCGGATCAGCTCCTCCGGATCGCCGCCCTCCCGGCGCAGGCGCCGCATCAGGGTGGCGGTGGCGGAGGACCCCAGGGCACTGCCCAGGACGAAGGTGAAGACGGCGGCGGCCGCGCGGTCGGCGGCCGCGCCCTCGAAGCCGGCGGCCTCGTAGATCGCAAGGGAGTGGTCGTCGTGGCGCGCCTTGGCCGGACCGTAGAAGAGGTACGAGCCGAAGGCCTGCACCAGCCAGGGGTGCCGGGTGAGCATGGCGTGCAGGCTGCCGGCCATGCGCGTGGCCGCCGTCCGCCAGTCCATCGCGGCGAGGTCGGGCAGCTCGATCTCGTCCCACACGTGGTCCCCGGCGAGCCGGACGAGGTTGTCCTTGTTCTTGACGTGCCAGTAGACCGCGGTCGCGGCCGACCCGAGCCGCTTGCCCAGGCTGCGCATGTTGAGGCCTTCCAGGCCCTCGTCATCCAGCAGCTCCACGGCCGTGCGGACGATCTGCTCCTTGGTCAACGTGTCGCGAGGCATGGCGCCACCCTAGGGGCGGACACGGCGGGCCACGGCACGGGGCCGGACCCCCCGTTCCCCACCCGCCGTAGGACACCCCTGGTGGTCCCCGCTCGCCGTCGACGGCTCAGCCCTGGGCGGCCGGGCGGTAGGTGGCGACGTGGACACCGCTGGGACTGATGACCGTCGAGACCAGTTCGAGGGAGCGCCGGGAGCCGTCCACCGGGAAGATCGTCTTACCTCCGCCCAGGAGCACCGGCATGATCATGAGCCGCAGCTCGTCGACCAGGCCCTCACCGAGGAGCGTACGGACGAGGGTGGGACTGCCCATGACCAGCAGGTCGCCGCCCTCCGTCCCGTGAAGCTCCCTGATGCCGGCGACCGCCTTGTCGCCGGGGATCCGGGTGGTGTTCTCCCACGTCAGTGCATCGTCGCCCAGCGTCTCCGAGACCACGTACTTGCGGATGGCGTTCATCCGGTCCGCGAACGGGTCCCCTGCCCGCTCCGGCCAGGCCGCGGCCATCGTCTGCCACGTGCGCCGCCCGAAGAGCAGCGCCTCGGCCTTGGTGAGCGCGTCGGCGAAGGCGCCGCCCACCACCTCGGGGTCGAAGAAGGGGTGCGTCCACCCGCCGTGGGCGAAGCCGCCGTCGGTGTCCTCCTCGGCGCCGCCGGGCGCCTGCACGACGCCGTCCAAGCTGATGAACTCACTGATCACGATGCGCACGGGGCGTTCTCCTCTTCACACACATTCGGACTCTTCGACGTCTACAGCAGGGAAGACCCCCGCCGCGCCCCGAAGTCATCGGTGGCCGTCGTACGAGTTCCGAAATCTTCTTCCAGCACCGCCCGGATCACATGGCGGGCGTTGCGTGCCATCGCCGGGTTGCTCCGGCGGTAGTACGGCAGCGCGATCAGCGCCTGCGAAAGCGTCCGCCCGCGCCCGCGCGCCCACACCGCATCGTCCACGCCGAGTGCATCCCGGAACACCTCCCTCGCGCCGGCCGGCAGGAGGTTCCACGCGGGGAACAGGTCGCAGGCCGGATCACCCACCCCCATGCACCCGAAGTCGATCACCGACGCCAGCCTGCCCGCGGCGTCCACCAGCAGATTGCCCGGCATCAGGTCGCCATGCAGCCACACCGGCGGCTCCTTCCCGTCCGGCGCCCGCAGCGCGTCCTCCCATACGGCGGTCACGGCATCACAGTCGACGCCCTCCTCCGGGATCCCCCGCAGCTCCTCGATGGCCGCCCGGGTCGCCGCGTCGAGCGAGGCCACCGGCCCACCGCGGTAGGCCTTCGGCGCGTCCGGCAGGGTCAAGCCCCGCATCTGCGCCACGAACCCGGCCAGGTCCCGGGCCAGCTGCACCGGCTCGCGGAGCGCGCCCGCCTCGGGGTTCTCCCCCGCCAGCCACCCGTACACGGCCCACGGCCACGGATACCCCTCGGCCGGCTGCCCGGCGCCGAGCACCTCGGGAACGGCCGTGGTCAGCCGGGGCGCGAGCCGGGGCAGCCACTCCCGCTCCAGCACCACGTCGGGCGCCCCGCCCTTCCGCAGGGGCAGCCGTACGACCCTGCGGTCGCCGAGCCGGTACATGGCATTGACCGTCCCTCCGGACGGCATCCGCGACACCGGCAACCCCGCCCACTGCGGGAACTGGCCGGCGATCAGGCGCCGTACAAGGTCGTCGTCGACGGGACGGAGGCCCGGATACGTCTGCTGTGTACTCACGAAGACCCATCCGACCGACGAACCCCGCACGGGTCAACGGCTTTTCCTCGCGCTGAAGTTGGGGCCCGATCACGCCGACACGGGCAAGCCGTCAGTGGACGTCGAAGGCGACCCCGTGCCCGGCCTCCTCCGAGCACCGGAAGAACCGCAACTCCCCGGCCCGCCCTATGTCCACGCCGGTCTCGTCGCCACTGGAGACGGTGAACAGCAGCTCGGTCCCGGCCCCGCAGTCGATGCAGGTGATCGGGTACGGGTCGCAGACGGTCCACCGGGGGTACCCGCCGACCTTCCACACGTCGTACCTGCTGATCGGCCGGTCGGCACGGTCCTCGGCCGCCTCCACCCGGACCGTGCACGGCTGCGGCACCAGCCACTCCTCGCACCGGACCGGCACCCGGAGCTGGTGCTCCGTGGCGACCCGGGCGGTCAGCTCCCCGGCCGTACGCCACCGCAACAGCACCACGGGAGCCCCTTCTTCCTGCGGCGGCGCCGCGTCCCAGTGCACATTGGGGCACCACAGGACCTGCAGCAGATCGGCTCCGCCGGGCCACCAGGAGCCCGGGACGTCGCGCCGGTAGACCTGCGCCACGGGCACCATGGCGACTGCGGTCTCCCCGGAGGGGTCCTGCTCATCCGGCTCGCCACACATGGGCCACGGCTCCGCGTCCGGCCAGAGCAGCGGCCCGCCGATGGAGGTGTCGTCAGGACCCGGATTACCCCGCTCGGGGTGCAGAAGCAGCACATCGATCACGGGACGGCACCCTAACGGGGTGCTCGGCACTGCCTGAAGCCTCGCCGGCCCGCGTCAGTGGCTGGGTGCGCACGCGGAGCACCTGGCGGAGCACCTGGACCTTCAGGCTGAGGCCGACAATGGGCCGTGAACGCAGAAAAGCCCCGCACCAGATACCTGGTGCGGGGCTTCCCGCAATGATTGTTCGGCGGCGTCCTACTCTCCCACAGGGTCCC
>NZ_JBEXRC010000107.1:0-2725 GCF_040612915.1 Streptomyces sp. NPDC006326
GCCCCCACGGGGTGGGCCGCCACGGGTGGGGCGCCCCGCCCCCCGCGGCCCCCACGCGGCCGGGGGGGGCGCGCCGGGGGCCCCGCACGGAGGGCGGCGACCGGGGCCGCGCTCTGTTCGGGGGGAGTCTCGACCAACACGAGGTTAGGTTAGCCTACCCTGAGCAACGGCCGTACCCCGGGCGGAGCCTGCGGGGCCCGCACACCGGGGAGGCCGCCGAGGCTAGAGCCCCAGCCTGGCCAGCGCCTTGACACCGTCCAGGTCACAGGACCCGTCCCCCGCCTCGGTCCAGGCCGCCGCGCACAGCGCCCGCAGCCCGTCGAGCGCCTCGCCCTCGCCCCGCAGTTCCAGTACGCCGTCCTGCGCGGCCGCGGTCCAGCCCCCGCACCGGAACCCGTCGGCCACCGCCTGGACCGGCGGCTGCGGGGTGAGCAGCCCGCGCAGGTCCCGGTCCACGTACGTCGGCCGGTGCTTCGGCTCGGCCCGCAGCAGCTCCGCACCGTCCGCGATGCCGGTCAGCACCAGCAGCGAGTCCACGCCCCCGTTGAACGCGCCCTCGATGTCGGTGTCCAGCCGGTCCCCCACCACCAGCGGCCGCTTCGCGCCGGTGCGCAGGACCGTCTCGCGGTGCATCGGGGGCAGCGGCTTGCCCGCCACCTGCGGCTCCGCGCCCGTGGCGATCCGCACCACCTCCACCGCGGCGCCGTTGCCCGGCGCGATCCCCCGCGGCTGCGGGATCGTCAGGTCCGTGTTCGACGCGTACCACGGCACCCCGCGGTTGATCGCGTACGAGGCCTCCATGAAACGCCCCCACGGCATGTCCGGACCCCCGTAGCCCTGGACGACCGCCGCGAGGCCCTCCTCGTCGGCGGAGTCCACCGGCACCAGCCCCCGCTCGCGCAGCGCGACCCGCAGCCCCTCTCCGCCGACCACCAGCACCTTCGACCCGGGCTCCACCTGCTCCGAGATCATCCGGGCCACCGCCTGCGCCGAGGTGATCACCTCGGCCGCCTCGGTGGGGACCCCCAGCTCGTTCAGGTGCTCCGCCACGGCGTCCGGCGTCCGCAGCGCGTTGTTGGTGACGTACGCCAGGTGCATCCCCTCGGCCCGGGCCCCGGCCAGCGACTCCACCGCGTACGCGATCGCCTCACCGCCCGCGTACACCACCCCGTCCAGATCCAGCAGGGCCGTGTCGTACGCCTGGTGCAGACTCCGCTCGCTGCCTGCCGGACTGGTCCTGCTCTGCCGGGTCATCTGTCCGCTCCCTCTCCGCTCGGCCACCGACCGGTCCGTGACCGGTGTCCGGCCGAATCCAACCGCTCTCGACCGTGTATGCGCTGCCGCGTTGCTCCCCCGATCATCCCGCATCGCGAGACGCGTCTTACCATGCACCAATGACCACACCTGGCACCGCGGAGCACGGGCTGCGCGTGATCCCCTTCCACGGACTGCGCTACGTCCCGGAGCGTGTCGGCAGCCTGGCCGCCGTCACCTCACCGCCGTACGACGTGGTCGTACGCCCCGACGGAGTCGACTACCTCGAATCCGCCGACCCGCACAACATCGTCCGCCTGATCCTCCCGCAGGCCGACACCCCGGCCGCCCGCAACGAACAGGCCGCCCGCACCCTGCGCGAGTGGCTCGACAAGGGCGTCCTCAGCGCCGATCCCGAGCCCGCGCTGTACGTGTACGAGCAGCGCAGGGCCGGCGTACTGCAACGCGGCATCATCGGCGCCCTCGCCCTCTCGAAGGCCGAGGCCGGGATCGTCCTCCCCCACGAGGACGTCATGCCGGACGTGGTCACCGACCGGGCCGGACTGATGCGGGCCGCCTGCGCCAACCTCGAACCCCTGCTCCTCACCTACCTCGGCGACGGCCCGGGGGCCGGAGCGGCGGAGGTCGTCGAGCGCACCGCCGCGGGGACCCCGCTGCTCGCCACCACCACCGAGGACGGCATGCAGCACCGCCTGTGGGCGGTCACCGACCCCGACGACCTGGCCGTCGTCACCGGCGACCTCGGCCACCGCCAGGCCCTGATCGCCGACGGCCACCACCGCTGGGCCACGTACCTGCGCCTCCAGGAGGAGCACCGCTCCCCCACCGCCTGGGACTTCGGCCTGGTCCTCCTCGTCGACACCACCCGCTATCCGCTCCAGGTCCGCGCCATCCACCGGATGCTGCGCCGCCTCCCCGTCGCGGACGCCCTGGCGAGCGTCGAGGGGCACTTCCGGGTCCGCCGCGTCGAAGGCCCGCTGCCGCTCGCGGTGGAGGCCCTCGCGGACGCGGCGGAACGGGGCAACGCCTTCCTCCTCGCCGGCGACGGCACCTTCCACCTGGTCACCGACCCGGACCTGGGCCTCCTGGAACGCACCGTCCGCCACGACCGCCCCGAGGCGTGGCGCCGCCTCGACGCGACGGTGCTGCACGCGACGCTGCTCGACACCCTGTGGGAGATCCCCGACACCCCCGACCAGATCACCTACATACACGACGCCGCCGCCACCGTCGCCATGGCCGAACGCCACGGCGGCACCGCGGTCCTGCTGCATCCGGTCCGGGAGGCGGTCGTACGGGACCTGGCCCGCCAGGGCGTCACGATGCCCCGCAAGTCGACCTCCTTCGGCCCGAAGCCGGCCACCGGCCTGGTGCTGCGCAGCCTGGACTGAGCTGACCGGCCAGGACATGGAGAAGGGCGGCACCCCCCCCGCCGGCGGGGGGGGGCCGC
>NZ_JBEXRC010000108.1:0-2663 GCF_040612915.1 Streptomyces sp. NPDC006326
ATCAGGACGTCCGTGGCACGGTTGATCCCGTCGATCAGCGAGTGCCGGCAGCCGTACTTGTTGTCGAACTTCGACTTCGTCACCGCGTCGTTCACGTTGATCGCCGGGAACAGCAGGGCGCCGTCGCGGTGCATCTCGTAGAGGCGGTGGACGCCGGTGGTGGTCTCCTCGGTGACACCGCGGATCTCGGACGCGAGCGCCGTCCAGTCGAGGGAGCTGCGGCGCAGCAGGTCCAGGACCAGCGCCATCTCCTCGTTCTCCGCCGTGGAGACGTCCGGGACGGCCCCGGCCTTCTGGTACTCGACGCCCTTGTGGACGAGGAGGGTGGCGTCGCCGCCGTCGTCCAGGATCATGTTCGGGCCCGTGTGCCCCGGCCAGGTCAGCGCCTGCTCGGTGCACCACCAGTACTCCTCCAGCGTCTCGCCCTTCCAGGCGAAGACGGGGATGCCCGCGGCGGCGATGGCGGCGGCCGCGTGGTCCTGGGTGGAGTAGATGTTGCAGGAGACCCAGCGGACCTGCGCGCCGAGCGCGACGAGCGTCTCGATGAGGACGGCGGTCTGCACGGTCATGTGCAGGGAGCCGGTGATGCGGGCGCCGGCCAGCGGCTGCGCGGCGGCGTACTCCTTGCGGATCGACATCAGGCCCGGCATCTCGTGCTCGGCCAGGGTGATCTCCTTGCGGCCGAACTCCGCGAGCGAGAGGTCTGCGACCTTGAAATCGGTGAAGTCAGCGGGCGGCTGCGAGGACACGTGCACTCCTTGTGGTGTGGATGCTCTGGATGTTCTGGTGGATCTCAAGAGTCGCGGTGGACTTGTTGAGGGTGATGTAGTGCAGGCCGGGAGCGCCCTCGGCGAGCAGGCGCTCCGACATGGCGGTCGCGTAGTCGACGCCGATCCGGTGGCCGGCGGCCGGGTCGTCCCTGGCCGCTTCGAGGCGGCTGGCGAGCGCCTGCGGGAAGCGGGCGTTGCTCAGTTCGGCGAAGCGGCCGACCTGGCGCACGTCCGTGGCCGGCATGATCTCGGGGATGATCGGCGTATCGCAGCCGGCGGCGGCCACCCGGTCGCGCAGGCGCAGGTAGTCGTCCACGTGGAAGAACATCTGCGTGATGGCGTAGTCGGCGCCGGCCCTGCACTTGGCGATGAAGTGGCGGATGTCCTCGTCCCAGGAGCGCGAGCGGGGGTGCCGTTCCGGGAAGGCCGCCACACCGACCGTGAAGTCACCCAACTGCCGGATGAGCACGACCAGTTCCCGCGCATGGGTGAGCCCCTGCGGGTGGGCCGTCCACGCGCCCCGGGGATCGCCGGGCGGGTCGCCCCGGAGAGCGAGGACATCGCGGATGCCCGCGTCGGCGTACTGGCCGATGATGTGGCGCAGTTCGGCGACCGAATGCCCGACGGCGGTGAGGTGGGCTACCGGGCGCAGCGTCGTCTCCGCGGCGATCCGCTTGGTCACCTGGACGGTCCGGTCACGGGAGGAGCCGCCCGCGCCGTACGTCACGGAGACGAAGGACGGGTCGAACGCCTCGATACGGCGGATCGCCGCCCAGAGGGACCGCTCCCCGGCATCGGTCTTGGGCGGGAAGAACTCGAAGGAGTAGGACCGCTCACCCCGTGCAAGGAGCTCGCGCAGGCCGGGGCGGGACGGGGAAGGGGGCATCGGGGTTCACCTCAGCGTGCGTTGAAGTAGGTGGCCGCGGGGTGGTGGATCACGATCGCGTCGGTGGACTGCTCCGGGTGGAGCTGGAACTCCTCGGAGAGGTGGACGCCGATCCGCTCGGGCCGGAGCAGGTCGGCGATCTTGGCGCGGTCCTCCAGGTCCGGGCAGGCGGGGTAGCCGAGCGAGTAGCGGCAGCCCTGGTACTCGGTACGGAACATGCCGTCCATGGAGGCCGGGTCCGAGGCGGAGATGCCGAGCTCGGTGCGGACGCGGGCGTGCCAGTACTCGGCGAGGGCCTCGGCCAGCTGGACGGAGAGACCGTGCAGCTCCATGTAATCGCGGTAGGCGTCGGCGGCGAAGAGCCGGGCCGTCTCCTCCCCGATGCGGCTGCCTACGGTGACGACCTGGAGGCCGACGACGTCGGTCTCACCGGATTCCTCGGGGCGGAAGAAGTCGGCGAGGCACAGACGGCGGCCGCGGCGCTGGCGCGGGAAGGTGAAGCGGGTCCGCTCGCCGCCGAACTCGTCGAGGATGATCAGGTCGTCGCCCTTGGACACACAGGGGAAGTAGCCGTGCACGACGGCCGCTTCGAGCAGCCCGTCGGTGTGCAGCCGGTCGAGCCAGCCACGCAGCCGGGGCCGGCCGGCCGTGTCGATGGTCTCGGCGTCCTTCAGGCCCCACTGGCCCTTGAACAGGGCGGTCTCGTCCAGCCAGGAGGCGTAGTCCTTGAGCGGGATGCCCTTGATCACGCGCGTGCCCCAGAACGGCGGGGCGGGCACCGGATTGTCGAGGGCCACGTCGGACCGCCCGCCCTCCGTGGGTTCCGCCACCAGGAACGGCGTGTCCCGCTTCGGTACGCGGCGCTGCTTGAGGGCCGGGAGCTCGACTCCGGGAACTCCCCGCTTGATGCCCATCAGGGCGTCCATGAGGCGGAGGCCTTCGAAGGCGTCGCGGGCGTAGCGGACCTCGCCCTCGTAGATCTCGTGGAGGTCCTGTTCGACGTAGGC
>NZ_JBEXRC010000109.1:0-2622 GCF_040612915.1 Streptomyces sp. NPDC006326
GCCCGGTTACATTCCGAACCCGGAAGCTAAGCCTTTCAGCGCCGATGGTACTGCAGGGGGGACCCTGTGGGAGAGTAGGACGCCGCCGAACAATCTTTCAAAGGACCCTTGGTCCAGCGTTCAACGCTGGACCAAGGGTCCTTTTTTGTTTTGACAGTTTTACGCCGAAGCGCGGCCATGGGTTGGTTGCGCGAGAATGACTAGCGGTACCCCGAAGACAGGAGTCACACCCATGTCCAACTCTCCCGACGATCGTCCGGAGCGCGAGCCTCGTCGCAACGACGGCGGTGACAGGGGCGGCTACCGCGGGGGCCGTGACGACCGTGGCGGTGACCGCGGTGGTTTCCGCCGCGACGACCGCGGCGGCCGCCCGACCGGTGGTGGCGGCGGTTTCCGCCGTGACGACCGTGGCGGGCGTCCCGCCGGCGGTGGCGGTGGCTTCCGCGGCGGCCGCGACGACCGTGGTGGGGACCGTCCGTCCTACCCGCGTCGTGACGACCGTGGCGGTGACCGCCCGTTCTCCCCGCGCCGCGATGACGAGCGCGGTGGCTTCCGCGGTGGCCGTGACGACCGTGGTGGCGACCGCCCCTCCTTCCGCCGCGACGACCGCGACGACCGCGGTGGCCGCCCCTCCGGCGGCGGCTTCCGCCGTGACGACCGTGGCGGCGACCGCCCGTTCTCCCCGCGTCGCGATGACGACCGGGGTGGCTTCCGCGGTGGCCGCGACGACCGTGGTGGGGACCGTCCGTCCTACCCGCGTCGTGACGACCGTGGCGGGGACCGTCCCTCGTACCCGCGTCGCGACGACCGTCCGTCCGGTGGTTTCCGCCGTGACGACCGGGGCGAGCGCCCCTCGTACCCGCGCCGGGACGACGACCGCGGTGGGCGTCCGTCCTACCCCCGCCGGGACGACGAGCGCGGTGGCTACCGCGGCGGCCGTGACGACCGCGGCGGCGACCGTCCCTCCTACCCGCGCCGGGACGACGACCGTGGTGGACGTCCGTCCTACCCCCGCCGCGACGACGAGCGCGGTGGCTTCCGCGGTGGCCGCGACGACCGTGGTGGGGACCGTCCGTCCTACCCGCGTCGTGACGACCGTGGCGGGGACCGTCCCTCGTACCCGCGTCGCGACGACCGTCCGTCCGGTGGTTTCCGCCGTGACGACCGGGGCGAGCGCCCCTCGTACCCGCGCCGCGACGACGACCGCGGTGGGCGTCCGTCCTACCCCCGCCGCGACGACGAGCGCGGCGGGCGCCCCTCGTACCCGCGCCGGGACGACGAGCGCGGGGGCTACCGCGGCGGCGACCGTCCCTCCTACCCGCGCCGGGATGACCGTCCGTCCGGTGGTTTCCGCCGTGACGACCGGGGCGAGCGCCCCTCCTACCCGCGCCGCGACGACGACCGCGGTGGGCGTCCGTCCTACCCCCGCCGCGACGACGAGCGCGGCGGCTACCGCGGCGGCCGTGACGACCGCGGCGGCGACCGTGGCGGATTCCGCGGGCGGGACGACCGGGGTGGCTACCGCGGTCGCGACGACCGTGGCGGCGACCGTGACTTCCGCGCCGACCGTGACCGGGACCCGGTCAAGCGGCTGCCGATCGACGAGGACGTCACCGGCCTTGAGATCGACTCGGACGTGCGCCAGGAGCTGCTGAGCCTGCCCAAGGGCCTGGCCGAGGAGGTTTCCCGCAACCTGGTGATGGTGGCCCGGCTGATCGACGAGGACCCGGAGAAGGCGTACGCGTACTCGCGCATCGCCCTGCGGCTGGCCTCCCGCGTCGCCGCCGTCCGCGAGGCCGCCGGCTTCGCCGCGTACGCCACGCAGAAGTACAGCGAGGCGCTCGCCGAGTTCCGCGCCGCCAAGCGCATGACCGGTTCCGTCGAGCTGTGGCCCGTCATGGCCGACTGCGAGCGCGGCCTCGGCCGTCCGGAGCGGGCGCTGGCCATGGCCGGCGAGCCCGAGGTGCAGAAGCTGGACAAGGCCGGCCAGGTCGAGATGCGCCTGGTGGCCGCCGGTGCCCGCCGGGACATGGGGCAGCTCGACGCCGCCATCGTGACCCTGCAGAGCCCGGAGCTGGCCTCGAACTCGGTCCAGCCGTGGACGGCGCGCCTGCGGTACGCCTACGCCGACGCCCTGCTGGCGGCCGGTCGTGAGGACGAGGCGCGCGAGTGGTTCGCCAAGACCGTCGAGGCGGACAAGGAGGGGGCGATGGACGCATCCGACCGGCTCGCCGAGCTGGACGGGGTCGAGTTCGTCGACGCGCTGGACGTGGCCGACGCCGAGGACGAGTACGACGACGAGCAGGACGCCGCCGAGGTGGCTGCCGCCGAGCGTGCCTCCGACCAGACGGAGTACTACGACGAGGACGACGACGAGTACGAGCCGCTGGAGCAGTCCGAAGCGGACGCCGACGTCGACGTCACCGACGAGATCGTCGCCGACGTCGAGGACGATGACGTGGACGATGACGTGAACGGGCCCGGGGCCGGCGACAAGGCCTGAGCCGCGGCATGACGTGAGGTGACATGGAGAAGGGCGGCACCCCCCCCGGGGGGGGGGGCGCGCGCTCGGTAGTTCACCACTATTTAAAACAATCCAATTGTTGTATATTTTGTTTTTGG
>NZ_JBEXRC010000110.1:0-2537 GCF_040612915.1 Streptomyces sp. NPDC006326
CCGCCGGGCCCGGCGCTCGGGCCCGGCGGTCAGGCGTCGACCAGGACCGGGCCGGCCGCGGCCAGCGTCCGCCGCAGCACGCGGGCCTGCTCCGCCGGGTCGGTGGCGGCCAGCAGGGCGGAGAGGACGGCGATGCGGGCCTGGCCGGCGCGCAGCGTGCCCGTCGGGACCGCTCCGGCCGCGACCAGGTCCACCGCTCCGCCGTGCGTGTAGATCTCGGTGACCGGGCCCGCCGCGACGCGCGTGGTCAGGGCCACCAGCACGCCGCGGGCCACGGCCGCCTTCACCGCGTCCACGATCTCGGGGGTGGCATTGCCTGCACCGGTGCCGATGAGGACGATGCCCCGGGCGCCGGCCTCGACGGCGGCGTTCAGGAGCACCGGGTCGCCGTCGGCGTGGTGCATCACCATGTCCACGCGAGGCGGCAGCTCCGGCATCGCCGGCAGGGGCAGCGGCTCGGAGCGCTGCGGGGAGCGCAGTACGGCGACCTTGCCGAAGCCGATCTTCCCGAGCAGTTCCTTGGAGGGGTCGGCGAACGCGTCCAGCGCCACGGCCTGGGTCTTCACCGTGCCGCGGGCCGCGTGGACGCGTCCCGCGAAGGCGATCAGCACGCCGAGCCCGCGGGTGGTCGCCGCGGTGAGCAGGGCGTCGTAGAGGTTGCCGGGGCCGTCGCCGTCCGCGGTGCCCATGGGCCGCTGCGAGCCGGTGAACACGACACTGCGCGGGTCGTGGTGGTGGAGGTCGACCAGGAAGGCCGACTCCTCCAGGGTGTCGGTGCCGTGGGTGACGACGATGCCGTCGACGCCGGGGTCGGCCAGCACCTCGTGGACGGTGCGCAGCAGGGTGAGCTGATGGGCGGTGGTCAGCCGCGGGCTGTTCACGCTGAACAGGTCCACCACCTCGACGGTGATGCCCTCGGGCAGCGGCGCGGTCGCCACGACCTCACTGCCGTCGGCGTCGGCCGCGAAACCGGAACCCTGCCAGCGGCTGGCTATCGTGCCGCCGGTGCTGATGAGGACGATCCGTCCCATGGCCACCCTTTCCCTGCGTACGGGTGATACCTCGTACATACGTGCTGACCCGCAATCATAGAGAGATCTACGCGCAACACGATTGCGAGTTCCCCTGGACCTGTTACAAACCTGGGTGGATGATTGCGCGATGGATGCCATTGACCGAGATATCTTGCGCGAGCTCCAGGCCGACGGGCGGCTCAGCAACCAGGAACTGGCCCAGCGCGTGGGCCTGACCCCCTCCCCCTGCATGCGCCGCGTACGCCAGCTGGAACAGGACGGGGTGATCCAGGGCTACCGGGCGGTGATCGACCCGGAGGCCGTCGGCCGGGGCTTCGAGGTGCTGGTCTCGGTCGAGGTGCGCCGCGACCGCGAGGCGGTCGAGGCCTTCGAGGCGGCCCTGGAGGACATCCCCGACGTCATCGAGGCGTACCGGCTCTTCGGCAGCCCGGGCTGCCTGCTGCGGATCGCCGTGGCCGACCTGCGGGCGTACGAGCGCCTGTGGATCGAGAAGCTGACGGCGCTCTCCGGCGTCACCGAGGTCAACTCCCAGATCATCATGAAACGGATCAAAGAGCCCACAGGCCTGCCCGTCTGAAACCGGCGGCCGTGTGAGACGGGTAACGACGTCGTCTCGGGCAGTGGTCAGATGTTGACCCGCCCCCACTTTTAGGTAAGCCTTACCTCGCTTGATGGTGGGGTCCGGTGGATCCCATTCCGCTTATCCCCCGGAGTCCCTTCCATGCTGTCGTCGGTCGCCCCTGCACCTGCCTCCGTTTCTGCTCCCCGCGAGTCGGCGGGCCGGCCGGTCCGCGTGTACGACTCGTGGTGGACGGTCTCTGCGGCGGCCCTCGGCGCGGTGGTCGCCCTGGCGGGGGTCCTGTGGTTCTCCGTCCACATACGCACGGACCCGACGCTGCACACGGCCGCGCTCTTCGCCCACCTCGCCTCCCTCGTCCTCGGATTCGGCGCGGTGCTCTCCGCGGACTACTACGGGATGCTCTGGGCCCTCGGGCGGTGCTCCTTCGAGGAGGTGCTGTCGGCCACGTCCCGGCTCCACGTCCCGATCTGGGCCGGGCTCGGCGGCCTGGTGGCGAGCGGGGCGATGCTCCACCCCGACCTCGGCTCCCCCCTGACCGCCGTCAAACTGGCCCTCGTCCTCGCCCTCACGCTGAACGGCCTCCAGGCCGGCCTGCTGGGCCGCCGCCTCGCCGCCTCGGCGGACCGGCCGATCCGGCGGCGGATGCTGGTGTGGGGCGGGGCGACCGCGCTGGTCTCCCAGGTGTGCTGGTGGGGCGCGGTCGCCATCGGCTTCCTGAACAGCAACGGCTGACCCCGAGCGGGAGCGGCCGGCCGGCGGCCGCTGCCGCGCGGATCAGTGGATCAGTAGCGGTAGTGGTCCGGCTTGTACGGGCCCTCGACCTTGACGCCGATGTAGGCGGCCTGCTCCGGGCGCAGGGTGGTCAGCTTGACGCCGAGCGCGTCGAGGTGGAGGCGGGCCACCTTCTCGTCGAGGTGCTTGGG
>NZ_JBEXRC010000111.1:0-2457 GCF_040612915.1 Streptomyces sp. NPDC006326
GCCGCGGGGGGGCGGGGCGCCCCGGGGTTGGGGGGGCCCTCCCGCGTGCCGCTCGGGGCCCCGGCGCCGCGCGGGACCCCCCCGCCGAGCGGCCGGCCCCCGTACAGGAGGCCGAGCCGATGTCCTGATCTTCGTGGCTTCTGCCAGTACGGCGGTCGGCCGGGGTGTGGAGAGACTGCCAGCCGGAGGCCTCGAAGGCCGCGGAGGCCCGGGGCAGAGGGCCCGGGCGAGCGGCGGGCTTCCGGTTTCGGAAACCGGTACGGAAGAAAGCGAATGGCATCCATGCTCGACGGCTGCACACCCTGGCCCGAGGCGTTCGTCGACCGCTACTGGGCGGCCGGGCACTGGCGGGGCAACACGCTGGACAACCTGCTGCGCGGCTGGGCCCTGCAGTACGGTCCGCGGACCGCGCTCGTGCACGGCGCCACCCGCCTGACGTACGCAGCTCTGAACCGGCGGGTGGACCGCATGGCCGCCGGATTCCGGCTGCGCGGCCTGCGGCCCGGCCAGCGGGTCGTCGTCCAGCTGCCGAACGTACCCGAGTCCGTCATCACGGTGTTCGCGCTGATGCGTGCCGGCACGGTGCCCGTGATATGCCCGCTTTCGTACCGCGCGTCCGAGGTGGCCCCCCTCGTGCGGGTCACTCAGGCCGTCGGCTACGTCGGCCCCTCCGCGTACCAGGGCTTCGACCCCACCGCGATGGCCGCCGACATCGCGGCCCGATGGCCTTTCCTGCGCCGGGTGTTCCTCCTTGAGGCTCCCGGTGCCGAGTCCCCGTACGGCGGCCTGACGACCGACCCGGCGGGCTGCCAGTACTCCCCGCTGGGCTCCGTCGACGCCCCGCCCGAGCCGGCGCTCGCGCAGAGCGCCGGCCAGGTGGCGTTCTTCCTGCTCTCCGGCGGTGACCCCGCCGCGCCCCGGCTCGTTCCGCGCACCCACAACGACTACGCCTACCAGGCGCAGGCCGCGGCGGAGCTGGTGTCGCTCACCGAGAACGACGTGTATCTCGCGGCGCTGCCCGCCGAGTTCAACTTCACCTTCGGCTGCCCCGGCATCCTCGGCACGCTTTCCGTCGGCGGCACAGTCGTCCTGGTCGAGGACCCGGGACCCGCCGAGTGCCTTCCGGTCATCGAACGGGAGCGGATCACCTTCACCTCGGTCACGCCCGAGGCCGCCCGGGGCTGGCTCGACGTACTCCCCACGGTCCGAGCGGACGTGAGCAGTCTGCGTCTCGTGCAGGTCGGCGGGGCGGGGACGCCCCCGGAGCGGGCGATCGCCGAACGGATGGGCCCCGCACTGGGCTGTCGCCTGCAGCAGGTCTTCGGCATGCCCGAGGGGCTGCTGACTCTCACCCGGCCCGCCGATCCGGAGGAGACCGTGTTCACCACGCAGGGCCGCCCGCTCTCGCCCGACGACGAGATCCGCATCGTCGGCGCCGACGGCTCGGATGTCCCCGACGGGGAGCCCGGCGAACTCCTCGTCCGCGGTCCGCACACCGTGCGGGGCTACTACCGGGCGCCGGAGCACAACGCGCGTTCCTTCACCCCCGGCGGCCATTTGCGCACCGGCCACCTCGCCCGGCGCACCGCGGACGGCAACCTGGTGGTGACCGGTCCACTCGGGGACGCCCCGCGGCGGGCCGGCCACCCAGGTCCGTCCGACCTGTGAGGGGCAGGGCCGCCCGCCGGCCTCCGGATCGGCGGTGTACGCGCCGCGGAAACGTCTGGCGGCCTCCGCCTCCCTGCGGAACCGCCGACGGAACGCCGGGGCCTCGGCGTTTACTCGGCCGCGCGGAAGGCGGGGGCTCGCTGTACACCATCTAAGACCGATTCTTCCTACTGGAGGCCCATCATGACCCGCTCTCGCCGCACCCGCCGTGTTCGCCCACAGCGCTGCGGCCGCGGCGCCGTCCACCGGGCACTCACAGCAGCACCAGCAGCGCCGGCCCAAGCCGGTCGCGACCGTACGGTTCCCCGGCGGGTCGAGCAGCAGCGCTCCGGCCATCGGGACGTACGGCCCGGTGCGGGCCGTGACGCGGCTCGACAGCGGCGCCACGGTCCGACGGATTCATCGCACGCACGGTGTGTGATGGCCGAGATGTCCGTCCCGCCCGACCGGGTCATCATGGGGGGAGGCCGGCGGGCTCCCGTACGGGCGCGCCCCGGCACGACAGGGGACTGCGTCCCGGTCGGGAGGCGATGCGTGCATCAGGACGAATCGACCAGAGCATGGGCCATGATCCTCGGGGTCATCGCCGTCATCCTGGCGAATCTCACGGCGATCATCCTCATGAACACCATCGGACGGTAACCGACGAGTGGGCGCTCCTGCCCGCGCTCAGACGGCGGTCCCGCCCGGCCCCAGGGCACCTTCCTCCGGCGCCCGGTGCGCCTGCGCGGGCAGGAGCGCCCACTCGTCGGTTACCGTCCGATGGTGTTCATGAGGATGATCGCCGTG
>NZ_JBEXRC010000112.1:0-1895 GCF_040612915.1 Streptomyces sp. NPDC006326
CGTCAGCGATGCCCAGGCCGTTTCCCGCCGCCCGTTCCCCATCCGGGGCCGATAGGGCACTTTTCCGGGCCCCGGCCGGGTCAAGCCGCAGAGGACGACGATGAGATGACCATCGGGGGCGGATCGGGCCACCAGCGCCTCAGATCGCTACACAGTTGCGCTTGGCTTGGCGTCACCCGGCCCGTTTGGGGTGCTCATATACGCGATGGATCGCTACACAGCCGGTGTTGGTCTGGCGTCCGGCGGGCGTCTGGGGTGGCGGTTCGCCCAGGTGAGGGCTGGCGGCTCTTGAGTGCGCCACGAGCACGCGTCGGTACAAAGAGCGGTGTAAATCCCGACCCAGGCCTCGGCTGCCATCCCCGAGAACGGAAAACCCATGGCCACTGACCAAGTACTGGCCGGCTCCGCTCCGGCCGTCGAAAGCGGCGAAGCCCTTCAGCCGAAGCGGCCGCGAGTATCCCGGTTGCCCTCGCTCACCGGGTTGCGATTCCCCGCCGCGCTGGCCGTGTTCGCCCATCATGCGTTCCTTCCGATACCTCCGCTGCGGCTGCTGGCCGACGACGACACCGAGTACCGGCTGGCCGGCTGGTTCGCTCAGGCCGGCGGGCTGGGGGTGTCGTTCTTCTTCGTGCTCAGCGGGTTCGTACTGGCCTGGTCGGCGCGGGAGGGTGACACCACGACCGGGTTCTGGCGACGCAGATTCGTCAAGATCTACCCGAACTACGTGGTCACCTGGGCGCTCACCATGGTGCTGTTCGCGGCCTTCTACACCCCCGCGCGCGTGGCCATCGCCAACCTGTTCATGGTTCAGGTGTGGTGGCCCGCCTACTTCACCAACTTCAGTGTGGACGCCCCGAGTTGGTCGCTGGCCGTGGAAGCCGTCTTCTACCTGTGCTTCCCGCTGCTGCTGCGGGTCTTCCGGCGCATCGACCCCCGCAACCTGAAGTACTGGATCGCCGGGGCGATGGCAGCGGTGGTGGCGACCCCCGCCCTCGCGTACGCCCTGTTCCCCAGTACCCCGCGCGTGCCCAGCGGTCACGACACCTCGGTCTCGCAGTACTGGTTCAGCTACGTGCTGCCGCCGGTCCGGTTGGTCGACTTCGCGCTCGGCATCCTCGTGGCACTCGCGGTGAAGCACGGGCGCTGGCGCAACATCGGCATGGTCTGGTCGACCCTGCTGCTCGTCGGCGGTTACGCACTGACCTTCCACGTGCCCTACCTCTACGGGCAGCGTGCCACGATGATCCTGCCGATCGTGCTGCTGATCGCAGCCACGGCGATCGCGGACGTCGAGGACCGTTTCACCTGGTTCCGGAGCCGCACGATGGTCTGGCTGGGCGAGATCTCCTTCGCCTTCTACCTGCTGCACTACACCGTGATGTGCTCACTGCGCTGGGCGCTCGGCACCGAGATGTACTCCAATGCGGTCGGCATCTCCCTCCTGGCCGGCACCGCCGTCGTGACCGTGCTCCTCTCCTGGGCGCTCTACGCCCTGGTGGAGACCCCACTCGTACGCCGCTACAGCCGCCCCTGACCCACCCTCTCTTCGCACCCCCGCCCGGGTGGCCCCCGCCACCCGGGCCACCCGTGTCAGCCCATGCAACCAGCGACAGGCGCACAGATGGGGTAGTCGCCTCTTCGCAACCTCACACGGCCGTCGGACGCCAAACCAACACCGACTGTGTAGCGATCTGTCGCGCACCTCCAGACGGGCCGGGGGACGCCAAGCCAAGCGCAACTGTGTATCGATCTGAGGCGCTGGTGGCCCCGGTCCGGCCCCGATGGTCATCTCATCGTCGCTCTCTGCGGCTTGACCCGGCCGGGGCCCGGAAAAGGGGGCCGATCGGCCCCGGATGAGGAACGGGCGACGGGAAACGGCGCCTGCATCGCCGACA
>NZ_JBEXRC010000114.1:0-1472 GCF_040612915.1 Streptomyces sp. NPDC006326
GGAGTAGCGCTGGTTGTAGAAGAGGGTCTGCCACTGGCGGACCATGCCCAGCGCACCGTTGTTGATGATCGCGACCTTGATCGGGATGTTGTTCAGCGCGCAGGTGACCAGCTCCTGATTGGTCATCTGGAAGCAGCCGTCACCGTCGATCGCCCACACCGTGCGCTCCGGCATGCCGACCTTGGCGCCCATCGCCGCCGGGACCGCGTAGCCCATGGTCCCGGCGCCACCGGAGTTCAGCCAGGTCCGCGGCTCCTCGTAGTTGACGAAGTGTGAGGCCCACATCTGGTGCTGGCCGACGCCGGCCGCGTAGATGGTGTGCTCCGGGGCGAGCTCGCCGATGCGCTGGATGACCTGCTGCGGCGAGAGCATGCCGTCGGCGGGGGTCTCATACCCGAGCGGGTAGGTCTCGCGCCAGCGGTTGAGGTCCTTCCACCAGGCCGAGTAGTCACCCCCGTGGCCCTCGGTGTGCTCCGCCTGCACCGCCTGGATCAGATCCGCGATCACCTCACGGGCATCACCCACGATCGGGACGTCGACCTCACGGTTCTTGCCGATCTCCGCCGGATCGATGTCCGCGTGGATGACCTTCGCGAACGGCGCGAAACTGTCCAGCTTGCCCGTCACCCGGTCATCGAAACGGGTCCCCAGCGCGATCAGCAGATCCGACTTCTGCAGCGCCGTCACCGCCGTGACCGCGCCGTGCATACCCGGCATCCCCACGTGCAGCGGGTGGCTGTCCGGGAACGAGCCCAGCGCCATCAGCGTCGTCGTCACCGGAACACCGGTCAGCTCCGCCAGGACCTTCAGCTCCGCCGTCGCACCGGACTTCATCACCCCGCCGCCGACATACAGCACCGGACGCTTGGCCTGACAGATCAGCTTCGCCGCCTCACGGATCTGCTTCGCATGCGGCTTCGTCACCGGCCGATACCCCGGAAGATCCAGACTCGGCGGCCAGGAGAACACCGTCTGCGCCTGCAGCGCATCCTTGGCGATGTCCACCAGCACCGGACCCGGACGGCCCGTCGCCGCGATGTGGAACGCCTCCGCGATCGTCTTCGGAATGTCCTCCGCCCTGGTCACCAGGAAGTTGTGCTTCGTGATCGGCATCGTGATACCCACGATGTCCGCCTCCTGGAAGGCATCCGTACCGATCGCCTTCGACGACACCTGCCCCGTGATCGCAACCAGCGGCACCGAGTCCATGTGCGCATCCGCGATCGGCGTCACCAGATTCGTCGCACCCGGACCCGACGTCGCCATACACACACCCACCTTGCCGGTGGCCTGCGCATACCCGGTCGCCGCGTGACCCGCACCCTGCTCGTGCCGCACCAGGATGTGACGCACCCGGGTGCTGTCCATCATCGGGTCGTACGCCGGAAGGATCGCACCGCCCGGAATACCGAACACGGTGTCGCACCCCACCTCTTCGAGAGAACGGATGAGGGACTGCGCACCCGTGACGT
>NZ_JBEXRC010000115.1:0-1187 GCF_040612915.1 Streptomyces sp. NPDC006326
GGCGAGTCAGAAACCGTATGGATAGGCGAAGGACATGCGAAAGGTCCGGCGTAGAGGGTAAGACCCCCGTAGCTGAAATCTGTACGGCTTGCTTGCTCATCTCCCAAGTAGCACGGGGCCCGAGAAATCCCGTGTGAATCTGGCGGGACCACCCGCTAAGCCTAAATATTCCCTGGTGACCGATAGCGGATAGTACCGTGAGGGAATGGTGAAAAGTACCGCGGGAGCGGAGTGAAATAGTACCTGAAACCGTGTGCCTACAAGCCGTGGGAGCGTCGGGATCTTCGGATCCTCGTGACTGCGTGCCTTTTGAAGAATGAGCCTGCGAGTTAGCGGTGTGTAGCGAGGTTAACCCGTGTGGGGAAGCCGTAGCGAAAGCGAGTCCGAACAGGGCGATTGAGTTGCACGCTCTAGACCCGAAGCGGAGTGATCTAGCCATGGGCAGGTTGAAGCGGAGGTAAGACTTCGTGGAGGACCGAACCCACCAGGGTTGAAAACCTGGGGGATGACCTGTGGTTAGGGGTGAAAGGCCAATCAAACTCCGTGATAGCTGGTTCTCCCCGAAATGCATTTAGGTGCAGCGTCGTGTGTTTCTTGCCGGAGGTAGAGCACTGGATAGGCGATGGGCCCTACCGGGTTACTGACCTTAGCCAAACTCCGAATGCCGGTAAGTGAGAGCACGGCAGTGAGACTGTGGGGGATAAGCTCCATGGTCGAGAGGGAAACAGCCCAGAGCATCGACTAAGGCCCCTAAGCGTACGCTAAGTGGGAAAGGATGTGGAGTCGCAGAGACAACCAGGAGGTTGGCTTAGAAGCAGCCACCCTTGAAAGAGTGCGTAATAGCTCACTGGTCAAGTGATTCCGCGCCGACAATGTAGCGGGGCTCAAGCGTACCGCCGAAGTCGTGTCATTGCAGCAATACTCCCAACGGAGGCTGTGATGGGTAGGGGAGCGTCGTGTGCCGGGTGAAGCAGCAGCGGAAGCTAGTTGTGGACGGTTCACGAGTGAGAATGCAGGCATGAGTAGCGATACACACGTGAGAAACGTGTGCGCCGATTGACTAAGGGTTCCTGGGTCAAGCTGATCTGCCCAGGGTAAGTCGGGACCTAAGGCGAGGCCGACAGGCGTAGTCGATGGACAACCGGTTGATATTCCGGTACCCGCTTTGAAACGCCCAATATCGAATC
>NZ_JBEXRC010000116.1:0-1091 GCF_040612915.1 Streptomyces sp. NPDC006326
CGTCGCTTCGCGATGGCCTTCGGCCACCCTTGACCGCCCGGCCCGCCCCGGAAAGACAACAGACTGCCGGGAAGCCCCCGAAGGATGGCCGGGGGTTCACGTTCCGGGACGGGCCCATCAGCGTTGCCCGGGCCGTTTCCCGTTGCCCGTTCCTCGTTCGGGGCCGATAGGCCCCCCATTCCGATCCCCGGCCAGGTCAAGCCGCAGCCGAGACCAATGAGATGACCACCCGGCGCCGGGAGAGGCCACCATCGCCCCAGATCGCTACACAGCCGGTCCCGGCATGGCGTCCGCGGCCCGTCTGGGGTTGCTCATAGGCGCGACAGATCGCTACACAGCCGGTCTCGGCTTGGCGTCCGCGGCCCGTCTGGGGCTGGGATGGCCGCCATGGATGGCGGTCATGGCGCCAGTCATGTGCCAGCGGATGGTTTGTCCCGGTTTGGCAGCGGGTTGGGCGGCGAGTGGGCCTTTGACTGGGCGTGATGACGAAAAGTCTGGCATCTGGTTCCTTTTGGGCCTCTGTAAGCCCCCAGATGCGCACTAAGAGATCGTTGAGGACCCCGATGGGGCCCGGAGGGCCCCGAAGGTTGCTTGGTTCGGTCGAGATTGCGGTCAGTGGGCTGCTCGCGGGCGGCCCGTGAGGGGATTTGTTGCCCTTGCTGCCCTGGCCCTGCTTCCCTGCCTGCTCTGCTGAAGAGCCTGTCGTCTCGTCCGATCAACCCCGGACGGGCCGCGGACGCCATGCCGGGACCGGCTGTGTAGCGATCTGTCGCGTATATGAGCGGCCACAGACGGGCTGCGGACGCTAGGCCGGGAGGAGCGCGTAGCGATCTGGGGCGCTGGTGGCCGCGGTCGGTCCCGGATGGTCGTCTCATTGGTGTCGGCTGCGGCTTGACCTGGGCCGGGGCCCGGAAGAGGGGCCTATCGGCCCCGAATGGGGAACGGGCGAGGGGAGACGGCGCCTGCATCGCTGATGGGCCCGTATGTCTGTCTATCCCCCCGGCCATCCTTCGGGGGCTTCCCGGCAGTCTGTTGTCTTTCCGGGGCGGGCCGGGCGGTCAAGGGTGGCCGAAGGCCATCGCGAAGCGACG
>NZ_JBEXRC010000117.1:0-1050 GCF_040612915.1 Streptomyces sp. NPDC006326
TGGCCTTCGGCCACCCTTGACTGCCCGGCCCGCCCCGGAAAGACAACAGACTGCCGGGAAGCCCCCGAGGAATGGCCGGGGGGACAGATGGACATACGGGCCCATCAGCGATGCGGGCGCCGTCTCCGGCTGCCAGTTGCCCTTCCGGGGCCGATAGGCCCCCTCTTCCGAGTCCAGCCCAGGTCAAGCCGCAGCCGACGCCAATGAGATGACCATCGGGGGCCGGGAGAGGCCACCATCGCCTCAAATCGCTACGCGCTCCTCTCGGCATAGCGTCCGCAGCCCGTCTGGGGTTGCTCATAGGCGCGACAGATCGCTACGGAGCTGATCTCGGCTCGGCGGCCGACGGGCCGGGGACGGGCCGCGGCAGATCGCTACACAGTCGGTCTCGGCTTGGCGTCCGCGGCCCGTCTGGGGCTGGAATCGCCGCCATGGATGGCAGTCATGACGCCAGTCATGCACCAGAGGATGGTTTGTCCCGATTTGACGGCCGGTTGGCCGATGAGTGGGCCTTTGACAGAGCGTGATGACGAAAAGTCTGGCATCCGGCTCCTTCCGGGCCTCTGCCCGCCCCCAGATGCGCACTGAGGGCCCTGTTGAGGACCCGAGGGAGCCCGAAGGGCCCGAATGTTGCTTCCCTGCCTGCTCTGCTGAAGGACCTGTCGTCTCGTCCCCTCAACCCCGGACGGGCCGGGGACGCCATGCCGGGATCGGCTGTGTAGCGATCTGTCGCGCCTATGAGCAACCCCAGACGGGCCGCAGACGCTATGCCAGGAGGAGCGCGTAGCGATCTGGGGCGATGGTGGTCTCCCCCGGCGCCGGATGGTCATCTCATTGGTCTCGGCTGCGGCTTGACCCGGCCGGGGCTCGGAAAAGGGGCCTATCGGCCCCGGATGGGGAACTGGCGGCGGGACACGGCCCGCCCATCGCCGACGGGCCCCTCCCGGAACACGTACCCCCCGGCCATTCCCCGGGGGCTTCCCGGCAGTCTGTTGTCTTTCCGGGGCGGGCCGGGCAGTCAAGGGTGGCCGAAGGCCATCGCGAAGCGAC